>NZ_JBITIH010000002.1:61981-560546 GCF_044458865.1 Micromonospora sp. NPDC050417 | reverse complement strand
AAAACGCTCGGCTGGGACACCCCAGCCGAGCGCCTCGCTAAGCTCCTAACCGTCACCGACTAACCACCGTGTTGCAACGACCCCTGGAATCCGCCGCGATAACAAGGGGCCCTTCCTTACATCTCAGGGGTGGGTCATGCGGAGGACGTCGAGGGCCTGGTCGAGTTGTTCCTCGGTGAGTTTTCCGGCATCGACGTGGCCCCGGGCGAGCACCACGGACTTGATGGTCGACTCGGTCGCCAGCGCCTCCTTGGCGATCGAGGCCGCCTCGTCGTACCCGAGGTAGCGGTTGAGTGGGGTGACCACCGAGGGCGAGCCTTCGGCGTACGCCAGGGCCACCTCCGCGTTCGCGACCAGGCCGGCCACGCAGCGGTCGGCCAGCAGGCGGCTCGCCGCAGCCAACAACCGGATGGATTCCAGCAGGTTGCGGCCCATCACCGGGAGCATCACGTTGAGTTCGAAGTCGCCCTGCGACCCGGCGAAGCCGACCGTGGCGTCGTTGCCGATCACCTGTGCGCTGACCTGGCGGACCGCCTCGCAGACCACCGGGTTGACCTTGCCGGGCATGATCGACGAGCCGGGCTGGAGGTCGGGGATCTGCAACTCGCGCAGCCCGGCCCGGGGGCCGGAGCCCATCCACCGGATGTCATTGGCGATCTTGTAAAGGCCGACCGCGATCGTACGAAGCTGCCCGGACGCCTCCACCAGCGCGTCCCGCGCTCCCTGCGCCTCGAAGTGGTTGCCCGCCTCCGTCACCGGCACACCGGTCTGCTCACGCAGCTTCGCGATCACCGCCGGGGCGAACCCGACCGGGGTGTTGATCCCGGTGCCGACCGCCGTACCGCCGAGCGGCAGCTCAGCCAGCCGGGGCAGGACCGACCGCATCCGCTCGACGCCGTACCGGACCTGGGCGGCGTAACCGGAGAACTCCTGGCCCATGGTGATCGGGGTGGCGTCCATCAGGTGGGTACGACCGGCCTTCACCACGGTCGAGAACTCCTCCACCTTGGAACGCAGCGTCTGCTCCAGGTGCTCCAGTGCCGGCAGCAGGTCCTGGAGCACCGACTGGGTCGCGGCCAGGTGGATCGACGAGGGGAAGACGTCGTTGCTGGACTGGGAGGCGTTCACGTCGTCGTTGGGGTGGACGTCGCGACCCAACTCACGGGTGGCGAGGGTGGCGATCACCTCGTTGGTGTTCATGTTCGACGAGGTGCCGGACCCGGTCTGGAAGACGTCCACCGGGAACTGGTCGTCGTAACCACCGTCGGCCACGTGCGCCGCCGCGACCGCGATCGCCGCGGCGACCTCGGCGTCGATCACGCCAAGATCCGCGTTGACCTGGGCCGCCGCACCCTTGATCTGGGCCAGGGCGCGGATGTGTGCCGGCTCCAGTCCCCGCCCCGAGATGGGGAAGTTCTGCACCGCCCGCTGGGTCTGGGCCCGCCACAACGCCTCGGCGGGGACCTCGACCTCGCCCATGGAATCCCGCTCGACGCGGAAACCCGCTGTCCCTGGTGTGCTCACGTATCCCATCCTGCACCGCGATGCGACGTCCCGCAGGAAGGAGCCACAGTTGGCGCGGTCACAGAAGAGAAGCCGGGGGGTGCCGACCCCAAGTCGGACCGACTTGTTGGGCGCAAGGAAGGAAGGTAGGGTAAAACCGCCAGGAGCAGTAGTTCCTTGGAAGTGAGCCCGGCAGCCTTCCGGACGGTAGGTGGGCCGGGTTTCGCGTATCAACGACCAGAGAGCCTCAGACCTCTCGTACGTCCGTGACGATCTGGTTCACGGTCGCACGCCATCGGCCGCCTTTCGCCCAGCACCAGGCCACCGCATCAGGTATCGCCAGCAGTTCCTCCTCATGGGCACGTAGGTGGTAGTACCGGAACGGCTCGACCATGCCCGCCATTCGTACCTGACAGAACAGCAACTGCCGGTCGGCATCGAGAGTCGAGTCGTCACGTTCCAGCACTAGGCGTGCTGCGTTGATTTTCGCGAGATCGGCCACCAACTCGACCAAGCACGCATCCCTCGCAGCCTTGGTATTCCGTTGACCGGTCGCGTCGTAGACGACGGCTCGAACACCCAGTTCGACGACAGCAGCCAGAATCTGTCGCCGCCGCGCGTCGCTTTCCTTGTGGAAATGGATCCTGCGCTGCCCCGGCAGGACCAGTCGTTGGATCGCCTGGCGGGCGGGGGCAAGGTCGGCGGGCAGCACCACGGCGGCGGCGACCAGCAGCCCTCGCTGCTTCGTCTCATCCACGAACACATGCGCGTGCAGGCGACTCCCCCCTTTCAAGGTCATCTGTGCCGATCGCGACGGGTCTCCCACCTCGCGGTCCGACGGGTCACGACGCGCGGTGCCGCAGGCTCTGCAATGACGCTCCGGTCGCGCTCACCAGGAAGAAGGCCCAGCCGTTGCGGTGCGGACTGACGCCAGGGTTGTAGTGCGCGACGATCGCCCGGGCGGCTTCGCTGGGAGTCCGGAACGCGCGGTCGGCCAACGGACCCGAGGTGATCTCGATCCGGTTCGGCCCCGGGATGAAGAGCGCCTGTGTGCGGTGGCCGGCGTAGTCGGCGTGGACCCGCACCGGGTTCGGTTCTCCGTCGGCGACGGCTGGTGGCAGGGCGGCTGCCGGTTGGCTCTGCTCCACCAACCGGGCCACTACCTGCCCCTTGCTCAACCCGGCGATGCTGGCCGCGAACTCCAGCAGCCGATCCGTGGCGTCGTCAATCTCGATCTGCGGCACGCCATCACCCCCTCGTCGGACATGACGATACCAGCCTTGAGCATCTACACAAGCAACAAGTCTGCCAAGATCTCTCAACTCCCAAGTTCTTGGGAAACTTTGGAGAATCAGCGCCGACCGACGGTGAGGACCGGCTTGGTGACCTCGGCGAAGAAGTCGTTGCCCTTGTCGTCGACGACGATGAAGGCGGGGAAATCCTCGACCTCGATCCGCCAGATCGCCTCCATGCCCAGCTCCGGGTATTCCAGCACCTCGACATGCTTGATGCAGTCCTGAGCGAGTCGGGCGGCCGGGCCGCCGATCGAGCCGAGGTAGAAGCCGCCGTGCTCGTGACAGGAGCGGGTGACCTGGCCAGACCGGTTGCCCTTGGCGAGCATCACCTGCGAACCACCAGCCGCCTGGAACCGCTCCACGTAGGCGTCCATCCGGCCGGCCGTAGTCGGCCCGAACGAACCGGAGGCGTAGCCCTCGGGGGTCTTCGCCGGACCGGCGTAGTAGACCGCGTGATCGCGCAGGTACTGCGGCATCGGCTCACCGGCGTCCAACCGCTCGGCGATCTTCGCGTGGGCGATGTCCCGGGCGACCACCAGCGGACCGGAGAGCGAGAGCCGGGTTTTCACCGGGTACTTCGACAGCTCGGCCCGGATCTCGTCCATCGGCCGGTTGAGGTCGATCCGAACCACATCGGCGCCGGCTTCGAGCTGGGTGTCGGTGACGTCGGGCAGGAACCGCGCCGGGTCGGTCTCCAGCCGCTCCAGCCAGACCCCGGAGGGCGTGATCTTGGCGACCGCCTGCCGGTCCGCCGAGCAGGAGACCGCGATCGCCACCGGGCAGGAGGCGCCATGCCGGGGCAGCCGGACCACCCGTACGTCGTGGCAGAAGTAGCGGCCACCGAACTGGGCGCCGATGCCGAACTGGCGGGTCAGCTCCAGCACCTCCGCCTCCAGCTCAACGTCACGGAACCCGTGCGCGAGCATCGAGCCCTCGGTGGGGAGCGCGTCCAGGTACTTCGCCGAGGCCAGCTTCGCGGTCTTGAGCGCGTACTCGGCCGAGGTGCCGCCGATCACGATCGCCAGGTGGTACGGGGGGCAGGCGGCGGTGCCGATCAGCCGCAGCTTCTCCTCCAGGAACTGCATCATCCGGGTCGGATTGAGCAGCGCCTTCGTCTCCTGGTAGAGGTACGACTTGTTGGCCGAGCCACCGCCCTTGGCCATGAAGAGAAACTTGTACGCGTCCGGGTGCCCGTCCGGGTCCTCGGCGTAGATCTCGACCTGGGCCGGCAGGTTGCTGCCGGTGTTGCGCTCTTCCCACATGGTGAGCGGGGCGAGCTGGGAGTAGCGCAGGTTCAGCCGGGTGTACGCCTGGTAGACGCCCCGGGAGACCGCCTCGTGGTCCGAGCCGTCGGTCAGCACATGCCGGCCGCGCTTGCCCATCACGATCGCGGTGCCGGTGTCCTGGCACATCGGCAGCACCCCGCCGGCCGCGATGTTCGCGTTGCGCAGCAGGTCGAGCGCGACGAAGCGGTCGTTCGGCGAGGCGGCCGGGTCGTCGATGATGGCCCGTAGCTGGGCCAGGTGTGCGGGGCGGAGAAAGTGGGCGATGTCGTGCATCGCCTCGGCGGTCAACGCGGTCAGCGCGGCGGGCTCCACGGTCAGGAATCGCCGGCCACCCGGCCCGTGTACCACGTCGACGCCCTCGTCGGTGATCAGCCGATATTCGGTCTGGTCGGCGCCGACGGGGAGCAAGGGAGCGTAGGAGAACGCGGCGGCACTGCTCATGAGCGGAAAGCCTAGGCCAGTGGACCGGAACCGTCCTAGCCGCCGGTCACCTCCCGCATCGTCCGGGTCGTCCGTCGTGCGCTTTCCACGCTCCGGGCGGGGGCTGACCGGCTCAACCGTCCTTGCCGGAGCCGGCCGGTCCGCACTCTTCCATCTTCGGTCCACCGCAGGTCGGGCCCGTGTCGCCGGGACCGGCACCCGGCCCCGGGGAGGTTCCGGGAGCACCCGGGCCGGGTCCGGGTACACCGGCCGCCGAGCCGAACTGGACATAACCGATGTCTCTGCCGTCGCCAATCACCAATCCGGCGGGACCGACCGCGAGCACCTTCGCCGACGTGGCGAGGTCGAGCAGTTCGCGTCCACTGAGCGGATCGAGCGCGAGCACCCGGTTCGGTTTCTCGTCGACCAGCAGCGCGGCGGCGCGGGTGAGCATGGCGCCCCCCTCTGGGCCCAGCGGGCGGTTCCAACGTGGCGCGTCCCGGGCCAGTTCCCGCCCGATGAGGGACTGGTGGTCGGCGGAACGCACCAACGCGTACCGGTCGTCGACGGCGAGCAGCTTTTCACCTTCGGCACCGGACCAGAGCAGCCGTCCGTCGTACCCGTCGATGACCGTTTCCCGGCCGTCCGGGCCGACGCCGACCAGGACGCTCTGCCCGCCCTGCGGGTCGTCGCGCTGTACGCAACCGCCCGCGTTGGCGGTGCGCAGGTTGATGCCGGACCGTCGCCACACCTCCTGCCCGGTGATCGGATCCCGGGCCAGCACGGTGAAGTAGCAGCTTCCGTCCTCGGCGCGGGCCTCGATCCGCAGCATCCGACCGCCGACCACCACCAGCCGGTCGGCCCGGCCCGGCTGTACGTCGCGGAGCACCCGTCCGGTAGCGGTGTCCACGATGTGCACCCGACCGTCGACCGGGAAGCCGAGCAGGGACGGCATGGTCTCCGGTCCGCTCGCGTCGTCGGCGACGTGTGTGGTGGTCAACCGTCGGGTGCCGAGCACCTCGGGGTTGTCGGCGAAGAGGCCGGTGCCGACTCCGGGCAGGAAGGCGGTCCAGACCGGTTTGGTGCCGCGCGGGTCCCACCGGCTCAGGGTGCACTCGCGCGGGTCGCGACAGTGGACGTCGAGCAGCGCGTTGCGGTACGTCCAGACCCCGCTGGCCTCGGTGTCGCGGCGCCGTACCGCCCCGGTTTCGGGGTCGATCAGCTCGTACCCCTTGGTCAGCAGTTTGCCGGTGGCGACGACCGGGTCGGTCTCGCTCCCGGCGACCGCCGCCCAGTCGGCCTTGCGTTCCCAGAGCTTGCCGCCGGTGGCGAGGCTGCGCGACTCGACGAACGTACGTTGCTCGACCACGACGGTGCTGCCGGCGACGGTCACGCTCTTCGGGGTGCCGCCGACCCGCTGTTGCCAGACCACGTCCGGCTCGGAGAGGGGCTGGCTGCGGTTGACCCAGGCGAGCACGTTGGGGAAGGGGTTCCAGATCCCGGTGGCCGAAAGCACGATGACCGCGACCAGCATGAAGGCGAGGAACCACTTCGCGCTCCGCCCGGCGCTCCCCTTCGCCATCGGGCTACCGTAACGACGCGCGGGGGTCAAACGCGGGAGGGCTCGCCGCCGGGATCTTCCGGAGTTGCCCGCGTCACGCCGACTGCCGCCGACCGGACCAGCGGCAGCACCCGGTACGGGATCTGTTCGGCGAGCGCGATGATGGTCGAGGCGCGGGCGATTCCGTCGTACGACACGATCTCGTCGATCACCCGTTGCAGGTCCGCGTTGGAGCGGGCGACGATCCGGCAGAGCATGTCGCCGGTGCCGGTGATCGTGTGTGCCTCCAGCACTTCGGGGATCGCCCGCAGGTGCGCCGCGACCGGGTCGTGGCCGTGCCGCTGGCTGATCTCCAGAGTGACGAAGGAGGTGACGCCGAATCCGATCGCGGCCGGCGCGAGTTCCGGACCGAAGCCACGGACGACTCCCCGGGCGACCAGTTTGTCGAGCCGGGCCTGGACCGTGCCCCGGGCCACCCGGAGCCGGCGGGAGCACTCCAGTACGCCGATCCTCGGCTCCTCGGCGAGCAGCTCGATCAGCCGAGCGTCAAGCCGGTCGAGCTGTACAGCCTGTACATCAGTCACGGTGGTTGACCATACCGAATGTGCAAGCTGACCAGCCAAACATCTGACAGTTGCCCAGCCGGGGCGGAGACGAGATCCTCGCCACAGGACCGCCGCCGAGCAGACGGGCGGCCGGCACGGAGGGAGTTCGACCATGACCCAGGCGATTGACCGACCGTCGCCCGACACCACCGACGTCGACGTCGACGTTCTGGTGGGCGCGGTCGACCACGACATCTCGGCCGACCCGTTCCCGGTCCGGGGCATCGACCACATTCAGTTCATGGTCGGCAACGCGAAGCAGGCGGCGCACTACTACTCGACCGCCTTCGGCATGACCTGCGTCGCCTACCGGGGTCCGGAGCAGGGTTTCCGCGACCACGCCGAGTACGTGCTCACCAGCGGCTCGGCCCGGTTCGTGCTGACCGGTGCGGTGCACGCGGGAGCCGCCGGCAGCGAGCACGTGGCCAAGCACAACGACGGGGTGCAGGACATCGCCCTGGAGGTGCCGGACGTGGACGCGGCGTACGCACACGCCCTCACCCAGGGTGCGACCGCGATCGTCGGCCCGTACGACGTGACCGACGAGCACGGCACCGTCCGGATGGCGAGCATCGCCACCTACGGCGACACCCGGCACACCCTGGTCGACCGGTCGAAGTACGCCGGCCCGTTCCTGCCCGGCTTCGTGGCGCGCGGTCCGATCGTGGACCGGCAGCCGATGATCGACGCCGGGGTCCAGCCGAAGCGGTTCTTCCAGGCTGTCGACCACGTGGTGGGCAACGTGGAGCTGGGCAGGATGGACGAGTGGGTCGAGTTCTACCGGCGGGTGATGGGCTTCACCAACATGGCCGAGTTCATCGGCGACGACATCGCCACCGACTACTCGGCGCTGATGTCGAAGGTGGTGGCGAGCGGCACCCGCAAGGTCAAGTTCCCGCTGAACGAGCCGGCGGTGGCGAAGCGCAAGTCGCAGATCGACGAGTACCTGGAGTTCTACGGTGGTCCCGGCCCGCAGCACATCGCGGTGGCGACCAACGACATCCTGCGCAGCGTGGACGCGATGCGGGCGGCCGGGGTGGAGTTCCTGGACACGCCGGACTCGTACTACGACGACCCGGAGCTGCGGGCTCGGATCGGCGAGGTACGCGCGCCGATCGAGGAGCTGAAGGCGCGCAAGATCCTGGTCGACCGCGACGAGGACGGCTACCTGTTGCAGATCTTCACGAAGCCGGTGCAGGACCGGCCGACCGTCTTCTTCGAACTGATCGAGCGGCACGGATCGCTCGGTTTCGGCAAGGGCAACTTCAAGGCGCTGTTCGAGGCGATCGAGCGGGAGCAGGAAGCGCGCGGGAACCTGTAACACTGTCCGCGTGACCGAGCCGCCCCCGCACTCGACGCCGCCGCCCGGCGGGCCCGTGACCCCCAACCCCCAGGGGCCGGTCCCGCCGGGCGGCCACCTCCCGGCCCAGGCCGGGCCGCATCCCGGACCTCCGCTCTGGTACGCCGGACCTCCCGCCCAGGTACGGCCGGGTGGCTTCCCGGACGCACCGCCGCCCGGTTGGCGACCGGGTTACCCGCCACCGCCGCCGCTGAGCCCGGCGGGTCAGCCACTGGCCGAGTTCTCCGACCGGTTCCTCGCCGGCCTGGTGGACCACGGGATCTATCTCCTGGTCAGCCTGGTGTTCACGGTGCCGGCGATGATCTACTACTTCACCCGGGTCCTGCCGGACATGTTCGTGCTGACGCCGGACGGCACCCTGCGGGAGCCGGACTTCCTCGCCGTCATGGTCCCGATGTTGCTGTTGCAGTTCGGCCTCATGGTGGTGCTCCTGGCCGTTCTGTACGTCTACCACGTGGAGATGATGTTCCGAACCGGGCAGACACCGGGCAAGCGGATCATGAAGATCCGGGTGGTGCCGCTCGACCCGTACGCCACCCTCACCCGTGGTGCCACGGTCAAGCGTTACCTGGTGCAGTTCGCCGCTGGCGCGCTCGTACCCGGCCTCAACTACCTGGACGGGCTCTGGCAGCTTTGGGACAGGCCGTTCCAGCAGTGCCTCCACGACAAAGCCGCCCGTACCGTGGTCGTTAAGGTTCCCAGGGTGAACGAACTGAGGTTGGCGCCATGACGGTGCAACCGGGCTGGTACACCGACCCTGCCGAGCCGAGCACCCAGCGCTACTGGGACGGCGACGGTTGGATCGGCGCGCCACTGCCCGCCGACACCACCCCGCCCCCGGGGCCACCGCCCGCCGAGCCGGAGCCGTCCAGCGCTCCGCCGGCCGTGCTGTCGGCGCCGCAGGGTTCCGGGACGACCACCACGGCCACGTCGCCGACCAGCCCGTCCGGCGGGTTGCCGGGTCTGCCGGGCGCCCCGGTCCCACCCGGATCTCCCGGGGCTCCGCCGGCCAACGGCGTACCTCCCTGGCCGGGCGCGACGGGTCCGATGCAGCCCGGTCAGGCCGGTCTGCCGTCCCCGGGTCCGGTGCCGCCGGCCTGGGGTTACCCGCCGTACCCGTTCCCGCCGGGCGAGCCCCGGCCGCATGGCAAGGCGTTGGCCCCGCTCGGTACCCGGATCGCCGCCCGCCTGATCGACATCGGCGCGGTCCTGCTGCTCAACGTGGTCGTCAACGGCTGGTTCGTCTGGCGGTACGCGCAGGAGGTCGGCCCGGTCTACCGGGAGATCGTGCGCCGGTCGGTGGAGGGCAACTCGTCCACCGAGGGGTTGCCACCGGTCAGTCCGCAGGCCGACTGGCTGCTCCTGGTCATCCTGGTGATCGCCGCCGCGCTCTGGTTCGCGTACGAGGTGCCGGCGATGGCGAACACCGGGCAGACGTTCGGCAAGCGGCTGCTTGGCCTCCAGGTGGTCTCGCTCGGTGACAGCGAGCACCTCGGCTTCGGCCGCGCCGCCCGGCGCTGGAACACCCTTGGCCTGCCCACCTTCTTCTGGTACTGCTGTGGTCTCGGTTTCCTGCTGCAACTCGTCGACTGCGCGTTCGCGCTCTTCGACCGCCCGCTGCGGCAGGCGTTGCACGACAAACGCGCGCAGACCGTGGTGGTACGCCTCGACCGGAAGACCAGTACAGCGTCGGTGCCGCCCACCGCGGGCGACCGATCGGACACCTCAGGAGGGCCCACGTAATGACCGGCCGCGACCGCAGCCAGCCCAACCGGCTGACCCGACCCGACCTGGCCTCGCTGCCGAGCTACGTACCGGGGCGCAATCCCGCTGACCTGGCCCGTGAGCTTGGCATGGCCGAGGCGATCAAGTTGGCCAGCAACGAGGTGCCGTTCGGCCCGTTGCCGGGTGTGGTGGAGGCGGTCGCGGAGGCCGCCGCGCTGGCGCATCGCTACCCGGACCCGGCGGCGACTGCCCTGCGTGCGGCCCTCTCCGAGCAGTACGGCATCTCCGCCGACCGGATCGCGACCGGCTGTGGCTCGGTCGCGCTCGCCGAGCATCTGGCCCGGGTCACGAGCCTGCCCGGCGACGAGATCGTCTACTCGTGGCGCTCGTTCGAGGCGTACCCGATCATCACGGCGACCAACGGCGCGACCAGCGTACGGGTGCCGAACACCGCCGGGCATGGCCACGACCTGACGGCGATGGCGGAGGCGGTGACCGACCAGACCCGGTTGGTGCTGGTCTGCAATCCGAACAACCCGACCGGCACCAGCGTGCGCCGGGCCGAGCTGGACCGGTTCATCGACGCGGTCCCGGACGACGTGCTGGTGGTGCTGGACGAGGCGTACCGGGAGTTCGTGACCGACCCCGGGGTGCCGGACGGGCTGACCGCCTACGGTGACCGGCCGAACGTGGTGGTTCTGCGGACGCTCTCCAAGGCGTGGGGGCTGGCCGGGCTGCGGATCGGTTTCCTGGTTGCCCACCCGGAGGTCGCCGCCGCGGTGCGTAAGGTGGTGACCCCCTTCTCCAGCAGCACGGTGGCACAGGCGGGTGCGGTCGCCGCGCTGGCACAGGCCGAGGAGGTACGTCGCCGCTGTGCCCTGGTGGTGGCGGAACGTGACCGGGTCACCGTGGCGCTGCGCAAGCTGCTACCGGAGGTGCCGGAGAGCCAGGCGAACTTCGTCTGGTTGCCGCTGGGCGACCGGTCGGTCGAGTTCGCCCGCTCCTGCGAGTCCCATGGCGTGATCGTCCGGCCGTTCCCCGGCGAGGGCGTACGGGTCACGATCGGCGCTCCGGTCGAGAACGACGCCTTCCTCGCGGTGGCGGAGACCGCCCTTCTTACCGACTAGGCGGGCATAAAGCCCTTATTTGCTACTTTTGCCACCAACACGGGCATACTGCCCTAGCTTTCGAAGTAGCCCCGTAATGCCAGCCAACCGGCATTGCGACCAGCCCGCTACTTCGAGACCATAGGGGTATAACTCGTGCGTTTTGCCAAAATCTTCGTGGTGGGTGCTGCCGCCGCCGCAGCGGCGGTAGCGCTCACCGGCATGCCGGCGGCGGCGGCTCCGACCGACGACACGGAAGTAACCTTCGAGATCCTCGCCGGCACCCTCGACATCACCGCACCCGCCACCGCCGACCTCGGTACCGGTGAAGCCGGCACCGTGATCGACGGGCAGATCGGTCCGGTCACCGTCGATGACTCCCGGGCCGAGCCGGACGCGTCCTGGGAAGCGACGGTGACCTCGACCGACTTCACCACCGGAACGGCGACGCCGACCGAAACCGTGCTGGCCTCACAGGTCGACTACTGGTCCGGTCCCGCGACCGCGACCACCGGTAACGGCACGTTCACGCCGGGGCAGGTCAACGCCGCAGCCGCGGCGCCACTCGACGACACCACGCCGCTCACCGCGTTCACGCACACCGGCGGCACCGGCAACAACACCGCCACCTGGAACCCGACCCTGGAGGTGAACGTACCGCTGGCCAACGTGGCGGGCGTCTACACCGGGACGGTGACACATTCGGTGGCGTAGCCGCCGGGGCCGGTCGGCCCGACGCGTAGCACTCGCGCTGCTCTGCCTCGCTGGCCTGGGCTTCTCCGCCCAGGCCAGCGCGGCCGAACCGGACCCCGGACAGGAAATGATCGGCATTCAGCTACTCGAAGCGCCGACCGACCGCCGCGGCGACCCACGTGCCCTCCGGTACATCGTCGACCACCTTCCGCCCGGCACCGTCATCAAGCGGCAACTGCTGGTGGCGAACAAGACCGCCAAGACACAACGGGTCGATCTCTACCCGGCCGCCGCCACGATCGAGGAGGAGCGGTTCGTGTTCGGTGCGGCACGGACCCCGAACGAGCTGACCTCCTGGATCTCGCTGGACCGGGAGACGCTGGAACTGGAACCCGGCGGCAAGGCCCGGTTCCGCGCGACGATCACGGTGCCGCCCCAGGCGTCGGCAGGCGAACGGTACGCCGTGATCTGGGCCTCGGTCTCGTCCGCGCCGGATCCGACGGCGAACGTCAACAAAATCCACCGGGTGGGCGTACGGACCTATCTCAGTGTCGGGCCCGGTGGCGAACCCCCGTCCAGCTTCACCATCGGTGAGCTGTCCCCGGCCCGGGACACCCTGGGCGTCCCCTCCGTGCGCATCGCGGTCCGCAACACCGGCGAGCGCGCCCTGGACCTGACCGGTTCGGTGAGCCTCTCCGACGGCCCCGCCGACCTGCGCGCCGGACCCTTCGACGTGGTGGACGGGACGACGATCACCCCGGGTGAGTCCGGGACGGTCCTCGCACAACTCCCCCGCGAACTGCCGAACGGCCCCTGGCAGATCGACGTCGCCCTGGCGAGCGGGCAGGTGAAAGAGAGCGCCACCGCGCGAATCACCTTCCCGGACCCGGGACGGGTCGGCGAACCCGGCTCCCCACTGAGTCGACTCGGCCCGCTCTGGGCGCTGGTCGCCGGGTCACTCGTGGTGGGGCTGGTCGTCCTCACCGGCCTGCTGCTCCTGATCCGTCGGTCCCGGCGCCGTACCGCCGTGTCGGGATGAGTGACCCGGAACCCGGGTGGCGCCGGTCAGCTCTCCCGGTCGGTGGCGAGTTGACGACGACGGCGTGACCGGAACACCAGCGCCAGGCCGGACAGGAGGACCACCACGCCGACGGCGAGCGAGCCGCTGAACCACACGGTCGGGTTGCGGATCAGGGAACCCGGGGACCTGGGCACGTCCGGCGCTGGGAAGGCCACCTCGGCCGCGGCGGTACGCCGTACCAGGCCGCTGGCGAGTGCCACCTCCGCCTGACGCGTCCCGCCCGGCAGGTCGGGCGGGAGTGCGACCTGCACCGACCCTGATTCGCCGGGGGCGAGTGTGGTGCCGTCTACCACGTCGAACGGGCCGGCCGCTGTGCCCGGCCCGCCGACGAACGACACCTTGCCGGTCATGTCGAGTGCGCGGCCACCGGTGTTGCGTACCCGCACGGTGAGGGAGGGCTGACCGCCGGGAGCCCGTCCGGGGACGAATTCGTCGATGTCGAAGGAGGACGGTGGTTCGCCACCGGTGCCGACGCCAAGGTAGAGCCGGACACCGGCCCGGTGCACCTCGGTCACCAGGCTGCCCGGCTCCGGGGCGGAGGTGGCCGATGCCCAGATGACCGCGTACCGCTCACCGGCCGAGGCGTTGCCCGGCACCTTCACGGTGGCGATCACCTCGACGGTCCTGCCGACGGCCATGTCGATCTCGTCCGTGTCGAGAGAGATCCATGAGGCAAGCTCGTTGACGGCCCGTCCGTCGCCGGACCGGAACCGCTCGCCTTCGACGGTCGCGGCTCCGGCGTAGAGCTGGACCCGTTGCCGGCGGTCCGTCCGATTGCTGACCTTGAGCTTTCGCTGGATCTCACCGCCGGCCGGCAGGTGGTCGACAATGGCGGTCCGGGCCCGTGGGTCGTCCTTGCGGTCGAGCGGCGTCTCCATCAACTGGATTCCGACGGCGTTCTCGGAGTCACCGGGGTCGGCGCCGACCGGTGCGGGCGGGGCTACGAGGCAGATCAGCGCCAGCGTCATCGACCAGGCTGGCACGAGGATCGCCCAGGCACGTACGCGATGCATGAATCTTCCCCACTTTCGCTGAACGTCGAACGGTGGAGTCAGTCGCTACGTGAAGATACTTCTACTTATGCCCTGATAAGTGCGGATTGCGGGCGCTACTGATCGACCCGGTGGTTTCTGGTCAATCACCTCCCGACCCCCGCCCGCCAGCGGTAAGGGGGCTCAGGTGGCGGCGAGGATGACCGGCTGCGGAGCCGCGTAGAACTGTGGGTCGGCCGCGTCCGGCGGGGCCGCCGCCGCCAGCCGTTCCACCGCCACGAAACCGTCGGCCGCGTACACGAATCCGGTCCGCCACGGCACGACCTCGTCACCGGCGACGAGGGGGAAGCTCGACCGTTGCGCACCGGTCATCGAGTTGAGCGTGATCAACTCGTGCGCGTCGGTGAGCAGGTGCAACCGCCCCGGCTGCACGGCCACGATCCGGGCCATCTCGGGGCCGGTACGCCGCCACAACTCGGTGCCGTCGCGTACGGAACGGGCCACCAGCTCCCGCCCGCTCGGGGTCAGCGCCACGTCGCCGTCGAGCACCACATCCGTCGGGTCCAGCACCGGAACCGGCACCGGCTCGTCCCCGTCCACCAGCCAACCCCGGCTGGTCCCGGCGCTGGTGGTACGCATTCCCGGGCAGTTCGACTCGCCGTTGCCGCAGCCGAGCGGCACCAACCCCAACTCCGAGCCGGCATCCTCAGGTCGCCACCGCCGGACCAGGTCACCGGTCTCCACGTCGTGGAACTCCACCGTCTGCGGAGCCGCGCAGGCGTCGACCGTGGCGAGTTGGCCGGCGGTGGTGGTGAGTGCACCGGCCCGACAGGCGCCGTCGATGTCGACCCGCCACAACTGCTCGCCGTCGGCCAGGTCCAGACCACGCAGCCCGGAACCGCCGATCACCACCAGCACCGTCCGACCGCTGCGTCCGGTCGCCAGGATCAGGCCGGCGGGGGTGTAGTTGACGCTGGCCCCGGTGCGGCGCCCGTCGTACCCGTGTCCCGGCGGAGGGCCGTCGGCCCGCCACCTGATCCGGCCGGTACGGGCATCCTGCGCGACCAGGTCCCCGTCCGACCAGCGGCTGACCACGGTGGTGCCACTGGCCACGATGCCGATCAGCTCCGCCGGCCAACGCCGGTACGACCAGTACGGGGTTCGTCGGGTCCGGGCGTCGACCGGCTGGTCGGCCCGGACCTGGCGGTCGGTGGCATAGATCCGCAGCCGGCCGTCCACGATCAGCGGGGCCGAGGCGAGCGTGCCGACGACCCCGGTTGCCGCGCTGACCGGGGCAGGGTAGCCGGTGCGAGCGGGGGTGAGCACCTCGGCGGGCGAGAGGACGCGGTACACGATCACGGCGACCGCCGCGACGACCAGCGCCGCCGCGATCACGGCGGCGGCCGGCCTGCGCCGTAACAGCCCACCGCTGCGAGATCGCATCGAGCACCTCCGCCCGCGACCCTACCGAGCCTGCGCGGACCGAAATCCGGCAGGTCAGGCGGCAGCGGCCGGGCCGCCCCGGCGCTCCCGGCCATCGGCGGTGACCGCCGCGGCCAGGTCGGCGAGGTCGCGACGCAACACGCCCTCGACGGTACGGGCGGCCAGCCCACCGAAGACCAGCGCCAGCAGCCGCCCGTGCGGGGTGGTGACCGTCCCTTCCTGCACCACGCTGACCGCCGTCCGGCCGGTACGTCGACGCCGCCGTCCTTCGATCGGGGTGAAGGTGTACGCGGTCCGGTACTCGACGCCGATGCCGGCGGAGGTGACGGTGAGCCGGTGGGGCGGGACCGCTTCCTCGACCTGGAACTCCTCGGCCAGTTCGGTCCCGTCCGGCAGCCGGTGCCCCTCCCGCCAGGTGCTGCCCACCCGGAGTGGGCCTGGGGTGAGCACGTCGATCCCGGTGACCGTGGAGAGCCAGCCGCCCCGGCCGGGCAGGTCGGTGAAGACCCGCCACAACTCGTCCGCTGACGCGTCCACCACCCGGGTCACCGCCACCGTCGCCATCGCACCTCCCGAGCCTCCACGGTAAGGCGAGTGGCCGACGATCGGGGCGAAGTTTGGTGGACGGCGAGGAGAACGTGACGCTGGTGACGGGCTCCCCGTCCCGAGGCCGTCCACCCGTCCGGTGCCGCTATTGTGCGCGGTGGCACAAACGTTGCGAGGTGCCCCGCGCGAGCGGGGAGAATCGGGAAGCCGGTGTGAATCCGGCACGGGCCCGCCGCGGTGACCGGGGAGCTGCCACCCACGCGTACCAGACGCAGCCACTGGCCCCTGAGGGGCTGGGAAGGCGGGTGACCAGCGTAGATCCGGGAGTCCGAAGACCGGCCTCGCGTCACCGGCCCCGTCAGGGGCGCGAGCGCAGCGGGAGCCTGCCTTGAACACCGGACTTTACGAAACCATCCACCGTCGCCGGGACGTACGTGCCCAGTTCACCGGCGCGCCGATCCCCGACGAGACGCTGGACCGAATCCTGACGGCGGCGCACGCCGCGCCGAGCGTCGGTCTCTCCCAGCCGTGGGATTTCATCCTGGTCCGCGATCGGGAGCTGCGGGAGGAGTTCCACCGGCACGTGGAGCGGGAACGGGACACCTTCGCGGCCACTCTCGACGGTGCGGCGGCGGAACGGTTCGCCCGAATCAAAATCGATGGCGTACGCGAGTCGACGTTGTCGGTCGTGGTGACGTACGACCCGGAACGGGGTGGGCCGGCGGTGCTGGGCCGCCACGCGATCGCCGACGCCGGCCTCTACTCGGTCTGTCTGGCGATCCAGAACCTCTGGCTGGCTGCGACCGCCGAGCAGGTCGGGGTCGGCTGGGTCTCGTTCTACCGGGAGCCGTTTTTGCGCGACCTGCTCGGCATCCCGGCCACCATCCGTCCGGTGGCGTGGCTCTGCCTCGGCCCGGTCACCCATCTGGAGCAGACGCCGGACCTGGAGCGGCACGGCTGGCGCCAGCGACGCCCGGTGTCGTCGGTGATCCACCAGGACCGCTGGGCGTCTGGTCACCGCCCCTCCTGACCAGGACTGGAGCGGGCTATGCGCTCGCTCTTCGAAGACCACGACACCTCCTCAAGAACACCTAGCCATGATCATTGCGCCGCTGGCTGTTCTGGCGGCGGTCCGCAGAACAGCCAGCGGCGCATGGATCATGCACTCCCTCGTCCAACCTCACGGGCTGACAGGTTCCTCACGTTTGGTGGCTACAGTCCCGGCGTGACATCCACCCCCACCCGTCGCATCCTTTCCGTACTCCCGCTTTTGGCCCTGCTGACGTTGAGCGCCTCTGGTGCCGGCGCCCACCCCACGTTCGACGCGGCTCCGACCACCGCAGGCCGACCGAGCCCGTCCGCCCCGCCCTCGGTCGGCGCACCGGCAACGCCGTCAGCAACACCGTCGGCTTCGCTGTCGGGGGCGGGCACACCCGCGCCGAAGAGCTTGGCCTGGTATCTCGCCCAGGTGCCGGACTTCCCCGAGGCGCCGCCACCGCAGCGGGTGCAACTGCCCAAGGACGGTTCGGCCCCGTTCTGGTTCCGGGTGCCGACCGACCAGAAGGTTGCCTTCATCACCATCGATGACGGCGGGATGGCCCGTCCACCAGCGGTCATCGATTTCATCCGGGAGGCGCACATCCCGGTCACGATGTTCCTGAACTCGCCGGCAGCGGCCGAACACACGCCCTACTTCAAGCAGATCGAGTCGGCGGGCGGGGTGGTGGAAAACCACACCATCACCCATACGTCACTGAAGGGCAGGTCGTACGCCTTCCAGAAACACGAGATCTGCGGGGCGGCGGACAAGCTGGAGCAACTGTTCGGCAGACGGCCGGTCCTGTTCCGCCCGCCGTTCGGCAACCGTGACGCGACCACGTTGAAAGCCGCGCACGACTGCGGCATGAAGGCGGTCTTCCACTGGACCGAGACCGTCAACGAGGGGATCGTGCGCTACCAGACCCCGACGAAGGTGGTGAAGCCCGGCGAGGTGCTGCTGATGCACTTCCGACCGGCGCTCATGGACGATCTCCTGGCGGCGCTGAAGGCGATCCACCGTTCCGGGCTCACCCCGGCGCTGCTGGAGGAGTACGTGGAGTGACCGTAGCTGTCAGCGAACGCCGCTCCTTATATCAAGTTGGCGAAAACTTGATATCCTGGGTGCCTGACGGCCAGGCAAGGCGAGGTGGACATGTCCCGAACCATCCTTGATGTCGATGATGCCCTGCTCGATGAGGCAGCGACGATCCTCGGTACCACGACGAAGAAGGCAACCGTCAACGAAGCACTCCGGGCCGTCGTGAACCGTGAGAAGCGCCGCGAGTTCGCCGACTGGCTCAAGTCCGGCGGCCTCCCCGACCTGACAAACCCCGCGTCCCACTCGGATGCGGCGTGAGGCGTGAGTGTTACCTGCTCGACAAGTCGGCGCTGGCCCGTTGGCCCAAGCCCGAGGTCGCACCAGTTCTCGACGAATTGTCCGATCGCGGTCTACTCGCCGTCTGTGGTGCGATAGAAATCGAAGTCGTCTACAGCGCACGTACTGCGGCCGACGCCCAACGCGCTCGCTGGTTGCTACACGGCTTCGAATGGTTACCCATGCCTGACGACATCTGGGATCGAGCGATCGAGGTCCAGATTCAGGCCCTACACAAAGGCAATCACCGCGCGTTGTCGATGGCAGACCTGCTGATAGCGGCAACTGCCGAGCGTCATGGCGCCGCGGTGCTGCACTACGACAGCGACTTCGACATGATTTCCGCGATCACTGGCCAGCCGACCAGTTGGGTTGTTCCCACCGGCACCGTCAACTGACTGTCGATTCTCGACCACTTGGCTGTCGGACAACAGGTCCTTGACACCGGAGCCGCGCATCCAGGCCGAGTAAGTCGCGTGCGAGTTCATCCTTGGCCAGGCGCGCTGCCGCCAAGCATCAAGAACGCCGGACACCCACAACGGCTCTCAGTAACGAAAGCTGCCGGACTTCACCCCGACGACAAACGCCGCCCACCCGGCCCGCCCCACCATCAGGGTCGGACCGGCAACATCCTTCGAATCCCGTACGCCGACCACACCCACCAGGTTGTCCGCCACCTCGACGCACTGACCCTGGCTGTTGGAGCGGCTGCTCTTGCGCCAACGGGCGCCGGCCAGATCACCCACGACTCATATCCCTTCGCGGTGTGAAGGAGCAGGTCCGGGGTGGCGCTCTCGCTCAGAGACACCGACAGGAGATCATCGAACGCCGAAGTGTATCGATCCGCCTCGGCCGGCTTGTCCAGGAAGAGCGCGCCCGTGAAGCCTTCGACGTAGACGGTGGTCGGCTCCTGACGCCGGGCGAAGTCCAGGACGGTATAGGCGCCGGTGGTGACCACCCCACCGTGGTGAATGACGGCGGGGCTGACTCCCGTACCAGTGGCGCTTGATCGGGTCCGGCCCGGCGGCAACCGGTGCCGGACATACAGAAGGGCGGCCCCGCCTTGCTCACCGATCGGGCGGGGCCGCCCGAAAACCACACTCTGACGTTGTCTGAATCAGCCGTCGAAGGAGCCGGACCGCGCTGCGCCGATGAAGGCGGACCAGTCGGCCGGGCTGAACGCCAGCACCGGTCCGGTGATGTCCTTCGAGTCGCGAACCCCGACGACGCCGGTCAGGTTGTCAGCCACCTCGACGCACCAACCTTGGTCGTTCGACCGGGTGCTCTTACGCCACTCCGCGCACACGAGATCGATCTGCATTTCAGCCCCTTTGATGCGAGTTATGCACATAAACGTGCGTTCGCCGGTATTGTTCCATGACGAACGGTGCGACACGCCTTACCGAGTGCAACATGCAGGAGGAGTGCGGCGGGGGCTCGCACGTTCTGTGCGATCTCCGCGACGGACAGCGCACCCAGGGGTGTTCCACTGTCGATAGACGCTCTTGGAGGAGGCGCTCGGGGCCCGGGTGACGAAGGATCCGGGTGGCCAAGGATCCGGCCGGCTACGGCACCAGTCGGAGTCGCGGCTAGTGCCGGGCCGGTACGACCGTCCCGGTGACCTCACCGAGGCTGACCGTACGGCCGTCCGCGCCAGCGGCGGTGGCGCTGATGGTGACCGTGTCGCCGTCAGCGAGGAAGGTGCGAACCGTGCCGTCGGCCAGCGTCACCGGCTCCGCCCCGCCCCAGGTCAGCTCCAGGAACGAGCCCACCTGGTCACGCCGTGCACCGGAGACGGTCCCCGAGGCGTAGAGGTCACCGGAGCGCACCGAGGCGCCGTTGACGGTCAGGTGTGCCAACTGCTGGGCCGGGGTCCAGTACATGTCGGCGAACGGTGGCTCGCTCACCCGGCTGCCGTTCCAGTCGACCGCGAGCCGCAGGTCGAGACCGAGGTGCGGCTCGTCGCGCAGATAGTCGAGGACCGGCGGGTCCTGCACCGGTGCCGGCACCCAGGCGTGCGCCAGCGCGTCCAGCGGCACCACCCAGGGCGAGATCGAGGTGGCGAACGACTTGCCCAGGAACGGCCCGAGCGGTCGATACTCCCACGCCTGGAGATCCCGCGCCGACCAGTCGTTCAGCAGCACCACGCCGAAGACGTACTCGGAGAAGTCCTCGACCGACACCCGGTCGCCGAGCGCGGTGGGGGGCCCCACCACGAAACCGACCTCGGCCTCGATGTCGAGCCGGACCGACGGGCCGTAGACCGGACCGTCCGGAGTCGAACGCTGCCCGCACGGGCGGACGATCGGCGTACCGGAGGCGACCACCGTGCCGGACCGCCCGTGGTAGCCGATCGGCAGGTGCTTCCAGTTCGGCAGCAACGGCGGCTCACCGGGCCGGAAGATCTGGCCCACGTTCGACGCGTGCTGCTCCGAGGAGTAGAAGTCGACATAGTCACCGACCTCGAACGGCATCCGCAGGGTGACCTCGGCGAGCGGGTGCAACAACGGCGTCACCACGGCCCGGTGGGACGGATCGGTGAGCAGTTCGACGATCCGCTTCCGTACCGCGCCCCACTGGGCGTGTCCGAGCGCCATGAACTCGTTGAGCGTGGAGGCGCGCAACGCGCCACCGGCCAGGATCAGGCCGCCGGCCTCGGCGCCGTCGAGGTCGAGGACGAATTCCCCGATCCGTACGCCGATCCGGGCCGGCGCGTCCGCGTGCGTGAACACCCCGTACGGCAGGTTGTGCGTGTCGTACGACGAGCCTGCCGCGCCCTCGACCCAGCTCACGTGCTCTCCCCGTGGTTGATCAGTCCCAGTTGGACCAGGTCGGTCAGTGGTTCGTCGATGCTGCACGAGCCGAAGCCGCGCCAGAGCGCCCGGTCCTGTTCACGCCGGACCCGGGCCGGTTCGACCATCCGTAGTGGGTCGCCACTGGCCAGCAGTTCCGCGATCTCGGCCACCTCGGCGCCCTCCGTCGCGGCGGCGGTGGCGACCAGCACGTTGACGAATCCGTGGTGGGTGAAGCCGGTCTCCGGGTCGGTGTGGCGCAGTGCGTGGTGCAGTCCTGCGGTGAGCTTGAACGGCAGTGCCCGTTCCCGGCAGGCGCGGATCACGGCGGCCAGCTCGGCCGGGCTGGGGAAGAGTTCGGCGGCGAGGCCGCCGGTGCGGAACTTCGCCGCGACCGGGATGCCGGCGGCACGGGCCTCGGCGATCCGGTCCAGCGCGGCGAGCAGCCCCCAGGTCAGCGGGACCTCGGCGTAGAGGTCCGGTGCGGGCGCTCCGGCGCGGAGTGTGGCGGTGTGCTGGTCGAGGAGTGCGGTCAGACCGGGGGTCGGGTCCTCGCCCCGTTTGGCGACCGCCGCCTCCACCTGCCGGGGGCACACCCGGGGGTCGACCGCCGCGAGCAGGTCGGGGAGGCGACCGATCGGTACGTCGCCGATCACGCCGACCTCGATCCGCTCGTCGGGTCCGAGCAGTGCCGGCAGGTGGGGCAGGGCCGTGGCCGGGACGAGCAGGGGTCCGACCAGGTCGGCGTACCAGGCGGTGCGGTGTTGGCGGTGGGCGGCGACGGCGTCGTGCAGCGACGCGTTGCCGGGCGGGAAGACCGCCGCGTCGTCGACCAAGCCGGCGAAGAGCCGGGGCACCTGCGTTGACACGAACAGAGAACTTACGGGACGCTACGACTAACGGACAACAGCGTCCGATTATCGGACGCTGTCGGCCGCTGAATGGGACAAATGCGGAGGTCAAAGTGCCGTACTACCGCAGCGTCGGTGAGCTGCCCCGGAAACGCCACACCCAGTTCCGGCAGCCCGACGGGAGCCTCTACGCCGAGGAACTGATGGGCCAGGAGGGCTTCTCCTCCGACTCGTCGCTGCTCTACCACCGCTACCTGCCGACCGCGATCGTGGCGGCCGAACAGTTCACCCCACCAACCTGGTCCCGGGTGCCGAACCTGCCGCTCAAACCCCGGCACCTGCGCACCCACAAGCTCGACACGGGCGGCGCGGACCCGGTGCTGGGCCGGCAGCACCTGCTCGCCAACGACGACGTCCGGATCTCCTACGTGGTCGCCGACCAGCCCTCCCCGCTCTACCGCAACGCCATCGGCGACGAGTGCCTCTACGTCGAGTCCGGCGCGGCCCAGATCGAGTCGACCTTCGGCATACTCGGGGTGACCGCCGGCGACTATGTGATCATTCCGACCTCGGTGGTGCACCGGATCGTGCCGGTGGCACCCGAACCACTGCGCCTGCTCACCATCGAGGCGACCGGTCACATCGGACCGCCGAAGCGCTACCTCTCCGCCCGGGGGCAGTTCCTGGAACACTCCCCCTACTGCGAACGCGACGTACGCGGCCCGGCCGAACCGCTGCTGGTCGAGGAGTCCGACGTCGAGGTGTACGTCCAGCACCGCCGAGGCTGGACCCGGTACGTCTACGCCAACCACCCGTTCGACGTCGTCGGCTGGGACGGCCACCTCTACCCGTGGGCCTTCTCCATCCACGACTTCGAACCGATCACCGGTCGGGTGCACCAGCCCCCGCCGGTGCACCAGACCTTCCAGGGTCCGAACTTCGTCATCTGCTCGTTCGTCCCGCGCAAGGTGGACTACCACCCGCTCGCGATCCCGGTGCCGTACAACCACCACAACACCGACTCCGACGAGATGCTCTTCTACACCGGCGGCAACTACGAGGCCCGACGCGGCTCCGGCATCGAACAGGGCTCCATCTCCCTGCACCCGGCCGGTTTCACCCACGGCCCGCAGCCCGGCGCTGCCGAACGCTCCATCGGCGTCGAGCACTTCGACGAACTCGCCGTCATGGTCGACACCTTCCGCCCGCTGGACCTCTGCGACCCGGCGCTGACCGTCGAGGACCCGGGATACGCCTGGACCTGGGCCCGCCGCACCCTCTGAGCACCCGTCCGGGCGGACGTCTCGGAACCCGTACCCCGACAGGGAAGGCGTGCCCCCCGCGCGGGAGTGGGCACGCCTTCCCTGTCGGGGTACGGGTCCGGGCCGGCGAGCACCCGCGCCGGGTCAGCGTGCGGCAGGACCGTAGCGGCGGAGCACCGCCAGTTCGGCCACAGCGGTCGCGACGATCGCCAGCACCAACGGCCACGGGGTGCCGACCAGGGTGTAGAGCAGGAGGAACGCCGGGGCGGCCAGGGTGGCGTACACCGACAGCCCCAGGACCCGGTCCTGGCTCATCAACGTCGGCAGGACCGTCCTGGTCAGGCCCGGCACCTTCGAGGCGAACCGCCACACCAACACCGCGCCGACGATCGCCAGCAACGCCGCCCAGACCCGGGAGGCGCCACCGTTCGCGGCGGCCATGAAGGCCACCAGCACCGCTGCGGTGATCGAATAACCGGCGCCGTACGTCACCAGGCGGAGCACGCTCTCCGCGACCGAGCGGTAGCTGTCCACCCGTACCGGCTGGATCGAGACGCTGGCGGCGACCTCCTCCAGCGCCTGCGCGTAACGGCGCCGTTCGAGCCGGCTCTGTCCGACGTCGTCACCGGCCGCGTCCAGCGTCGGGTCGAGCCGCAACGCCTCCTGGTATGCCCGCTCGGCCAGGTCGAAGAGGTTCAGTCGGGCCGCGACCATGCCCAGCACCAGGTGCGCCTGCGGCTCCTGCGGGGCGAGTTCGACCGCGCGCCAGGCCGCGTTCAGCGCCGGCTGGCCGTTGCGCGCGTCGGCCAGGATCCCGGCCGCGCTCCGCTGGGCGTACGCGTCCGCCGGGCCCCGGCCGAGAATCTCGTCGGCGACCTCGGCCGCCTCCCGGAACCGCCGCAGTTCGACCAGCGCGATCCCCCGGGCGACCAGTGGTGGAGCCCAGTCGGGCGCGGCGCCCGGGATGGCGGCCGTCGCGGTCGACAGGGCTGTCGCGGTGTCGGCGGCGGCCAGCGCCTCCTCGGGTCGCTCCGCCGCCAGGTGGGTCCGGGCGAGCATCGTCCAGGCCCGCACACTGGCCTGGTCGAGGGTGATCGCGAAGCCGAGTTCGGTCACCGCGTCGTCGTAGCGGCCGAGCTCGGCCATCAGGTCGGCGCGCTGGAGGTAGTCGTCGGCGGAGGCCTGGTGCTCGGGTGCTGCGTCGCTGGACACCGTTCGAGCCTAGGCCATGCCTCGTCGGCGCCCGGTCCGAGACGGGTCGGTGTGGATGGATGTACGGGCGGCGCCGCCCGGCGGCGTCGACGGTTGGGGACAGTTGGCGCTCGACGGCCGTCAGCGCGAGTGGATGAGTGCGGTGGCGATGCCGGCGAGCCCTTCGGCACGGCCGGTGAGGCCGAGTCCGTCGGTGGTGGTGCCGGAGACCGAGACCGGGGCGCCGACCGCCTCGGCGAGCACCCGTTGCGCCTCGTCGCGCCGTGGCCCGATCTTCGGTCGTACGCCGATCACCTGGATCGAGACGTTGCCGATCTCGAAGCCGGCGGCCCGGACCCGGCGCGCGGTCTCGGCGAGCAGTACCACCCCGGCGGCACCGGCCCACTCGGGGCGGTCGGTGCCGAAATTGGCGCCGAGGTCGCCGAGCATCGCCGCCGAGAGCAGCGCGTCGCACGCGGCGTGGGCGGCGACGTCACCGTCGGAGTGTCCGGCCAGCCCGTCGACGCCCGGCCAGTGCAGGCCGGCGACCCAGCAGGGCCGACCAGCTTCGAACGCGTGTACGTCGGTGCCGATGCCGACCCGGGGAACGATCACGGGGACAGGTTACCGAGCGGGTGTGGCGGGGTGCCCGGTCAGGCGACGCCCGGCTCCGGTGCCGTCGCGAGCAGGTGCTCCGCCAGGGCCAGGTCGAACGGCTGGGTGATCTTCATGGCGTACGGCGATCCGGGCACGCAGGTGACGCGTACGCCCTGTTTCTCCACCAGACCCGCGTCGTCGGTGAGCGCGTCGACGGCGCAGGCGTGCGCGGCGGCGAGGACCGCCCGGCGGAATCCCTGCGGGGTCTGTACGGCGCGCAGCGCGGAGCGGTCGACGGTGCCGAGCACCGTGCCGTCGGCGGAGACTTCCTTCACCGTGTCGATCACGGGCAGGACCGGGATGGCGGCGTCGTGCCCGGCGCGGATGGTCGCGGCGACCGACTCGACCAGGACCGGCGGGATCAGTGCCCGAGCGGCGTCGTGCACCAGGACGATCTCCGGTCCCGCCGGTACGGCGGCGAGCGCGGCGGCGACCGACGCCTGCCGGGTGGAGCCACCGACGACCACGATCGACTCGGTGACCGGGGCGAGCAGGTGCCGGACCGCCTCCACCTCGGCGGAGGGCGCGGCGACGACGATGGTGCGTACGGAGGGGGCGGTGGCGATCCGGCGCACCGCGTGCACCAGCAGCGGTTCGCCGGCCAGCAGGCGGAGCGCTTTCGGGGCACCGGGGCCGAGGCGTACGCCGGCACCCGCCGCAGGAACGAGGACCGCGACGTCACCGCGCGGATTGAGCTGCGCGGTCACGTCGCGGTCCTCGTTCTCTTCTGTGGTTAGTTGGGCGCGATTCGCCAGGATTGTCCCTATCCGGGCGTTACGCCTCGGTGAGCACCTTGTCGAGGAGGTTCTCCGCCTCGTCCTTCGTGCTCTTCTCGGCGAGCGCGACCTCGCCGACCAGGATGTCACGGGCCTTGGCGAGCATCCGCTTCTCGCCCGCCGACAGGCCCCGCTCCCGCTCCCGGCGCCAGAGGTCACGAACAACCTCCGCCACCTTAAGGGGGTTCCCGGAAGCCAGCTTTTCCAGATTCGCCTTGTAACGCCGCGACCAGTTGGTCGGCTCCTCGGTGTGAGGGGCGCGGAGGACATCGAAGACCTTGCCTAGGCCCTCTTCACCGACCACTTCGCGGACGCCGACGATCTCGGCATTCTCAGCGGGCACACGGACCGTCAGGTCACCCTGAGCGACCCTCAGCACGAGGTACTGCTTCTCCTCGCCCTTGATGACCCGAGTCTCGATTGCCTCGATGAGTGCGGCCCCGTGGTGGGGGTAAACAACGGTCTCGCCGACACTGAAAACCATAGGTTCGAAACCCCTTTCGCTGTGTCTAGGGTAACACGCTCAGGCACTGATGTCCCACCTCAGTCCTGACCATTAGCGCAGCTCAGAGGCCCTGTGAGAGGTCTTTCTTCCGCTTGACAGGCCGCCGGTCCACGAGTTTCACCACGCTGCGTAACCTCCGGATCACCGGACGGCGGGGTCAGTCGGAAGAATCGGATGTAGGGCGTTGCGGTGCTTCAATCATATCTCTCCCCCTTAGGGGGCGTCAGAGACTAGCGGTACAGGCCCCGGTACGGGACGCTGAACGAAGAGCCCGACCCACTATCACGTGACCGCCCGGGGGGCACGATGGGCACGCCGTGGAACACCGAAGGATGGCCGGAGAACAACGGCCCCTACGACGGGCTGCCCGAACTCCCGCCCGAGTGGGGGCCGGTCGTCATCCCGAACGACCCCGCCGAGCTCGCCGCCGAAGCCGCTCTGATCCGCCGCGAACTGCGCCAAGACGCCCGCCGGGCGGCCTGGCGCCGGCACCTCGGCCTCTCCCGCAGCGGCCACTCCGCACTCCGGATCACTCTGCTGATCATGCCGCTCGCCGTACTCGCCGCGCTGGGCAGCCTCATCGCCGTGGTCTGGCCCGGCCAGCACCGCCAGCCACCCGCCCCGCGCGTCAGCACCGGCGGCACCCCGGGACGTACGCTGCCCGCCCTCGACCTGGTCGACTCCGAAGCCTCCCCGGTGGCCCTACGCGGGCTGCTCCCGGCGGTGATCCTGCTCACCGACGGCTGTGCCTGCGCCAACCAGGTCGCCGCCGCCGCCGGAGCCGCCCCACCGGGAGTCACGGTGATCGTGGTGACCAGCGACCGCTCCCGACCCAGCCCGCTACCGAGCCCACCGGTCGCCGCCGGCTCGGTACGCAACCTGGCCGACCCGGCCGGCGAACTCCGCGGCCTGGTCCAGGTGGCCCCACAACCCGACCACCCCACCGCCGTGCTGGTCGACCACACCGGTCACATCGTGCGGATCCTGCCCGACCTGATCTCACCAGCGGACTACCAGGCCAACCTGCCGCAACTCACCCACCGCTGACCAACGGAACCTCAAGCAACGTCGCGTACAGGGTGAGGCCCGGACCGAATGCGAGCAGAACGACCCGCCGAGGCGGCCGTGGCAGGTTCCGCAGCCGCTCCAGAATCAACAGCACCGTCGGCGACGAACAGTTACCGTGCTCGGCCAGGACCGCACGCGAATCGGCCAACGCCTCCGGCGGCAGCCCCAGCTCCCGTTCGACCACGTTCAGGATCCGTGGCCCGCCGGGGTGCACCGCCCAGCCGTCCA
Organism: Micromonospora sp. NPDC050417; assembly: GCF_044458865.1. NCBI lineage: Bacteria > Bacillati > Actinomycetota > Actinomycetes > Micromonosporales > Micromonosporaceae > Micromonospora > Micromonospora sp. NPDC050417. Next base: position 533,187 of record NZ_JBITIH010000002.1, on the reverse strand, counting down.
CCTCGTCGAGTCGCAGACCGTGCCGCCCCAACAGCTCCGCGACCAGGTCCCGGACGTGCGCCGCGAGCACCTGCGGCACCCGGGGCGACAGCCCCATCCGGAACCCGGTGTCGGTGACGTCCCAGGTCATGTGGTCGGCCGTCGAGGTGTCCGTGACAGCGGCAACCTCGCGGACCGCGTACCCGGGGCGTCCCCCCGGAGTGACCACGACGGCCACCGCCGCGTCCGAGAAGAGCGCGTGCGAGACGATCTGCTGGGTGTCCACCCGGGCCGAGGAGGGCTGCATGTGCAGGCTGGTCAACTCGGCGCAGAGCAGCAGCGCCGGGCGCCTCCGGGCCGCCACGAAATCCCCCACTGTGCCCAACCCGGGCAGCGCCGCGTAACAACCCATGTGCCCGATGAAGACCCGCTGGGTGGCCGCGGACATACCCATGTCCCGGGCGAGCAGGATGTCCAGTCCCGGCGTGGCGTATCCGGTACAGGAACAGACCGCGAACAGGCCGATGTCACCGGCGGAGAGCCCCGCGTCGGTCAACGCCCGGCCGACCGCCTCCTTGCCCAGCGGCAGCGCCTCCACCAGGTACCGGCGCATCCGGCGCTCGGTCGACCAGGTGGAGACGTCCTCCAGCAACGGGTTGACCGCCGCCTGACGGGTGACCACCCCCGAATTCGCGAAGATCCGCTGCGCCAGCGCACGGGTGGCGCCACCGAAATGCTGCGCGAAGAAGCCGGACCAGAGATCGGTCTGGGCGGCCCGGGGCGGCAACGCGATACCGATGCCGGCGATCACCGGCAACCAGCCCTCGTTCTCGGCGCTCACCATCGGGGGGCCGACCCGTCCCGGTCCGGGTCCCCGCCGATCGCCGCCACGCCGAGCCAGTCCGCGCAGACATCCGAGGTTGCCGGATGCAGCGACCCGCAGCGGGCATCGCGGTAGAGACGCTCCAGCGGATGACCCCGACGGGTAGCGGAGGTGCCCGCCGCCTCCAGCATCGACGCGGCGACCTCCGCCGCGGTCGTGCCCGCGAGCAGCTTGGCCCGCCACACCCAGCGGTTCGTCTCCGCCTCACCGGGCTCCTCGTCCACCCGCCGGGCGGCCTCGGCCACCACCAGCCGTGCGGCGGCCACCGCCGCGTCGGCCCGGCCGATCCGCGCCCGAACCGCCGGCAACTCACCCAGGTTGCGCGCCTCGACGTGCGCGACCGCCGCGTCCACCGCCGCCTGGGCCACCCCGACGTAGACCGCCGCGTAGCTCGCCACCAGCCAGTGCGGCATCAACTGCGCCACCACCAGGGCCAACCCTTCCACCCCGCCGAGCAACCGGTCCGTCGGCACCGTCACGTCCAGGTGCAGGTCGTGCGAGGAGGTCGCACGCATACCGAGCGAATCCCAGGTCGGCTCGACCCTCAGCCCCTCCGCCGAGGCGGGCACCAGAAACTGCGACACCATCGACTGGTCGGCCACGCTCCGGGCGGCGACCAGATAGCCGTCCGCGTGCCCGGCGCCGGAACAGAAGGTCTTCGCGCCCTTGATGTGGAAACCCCCGTCGACCTCCTCGTACACGGTGGAGAGCTGGGACAGCCGGGCACCGGCGCCGCGTTCACTCATCGCCACCGCGTACCAGGTCCCGGCCGCCGCGTCGGCGAGCAACCGGTCCCGCGCGCTCAACGCCTCGTCCGGCACACCGAGCGCCTCGGCCAGTTCCTCGGTCACCGCGCCGAGTGCACCGGTCACCGAGGCGTGCATGTTGAACACCAGCGCGGTCGCACCGTTGCCCCGGCCCAGTTCGGTGGCGACGGCGGCATACTCGGCGAACCGGGCGCCCATGCCGCCCAGCTTCGCCGGCACCATCAGCCCGAACAGGCCGGCGTCCCGGAGGTCCACGAAGTCATCAACGGGAAAACTTCCCTCGCGGTCGTGCTCTGCCGCCCGCGCGGCCAACCGCGGCGTCAACCGGCGCGCGGCTCCGAGCGCATCCACCGACATACCTGCCCCCTCTGCCCCGTGACCCGTACCGGCTACCGCCTGCCTACCCGCGCTTCACCCCACGGCCCTGGTAGAGCACCGCCGTCGACCAGGTCGGCACGATCCGGGGCGCGCTCCGCCTCCGACCCGCCCCACCGTCGCCCGCACCACCGATCCGGCCGCTGCCGTTGAGGGCGGCCTGGTGAACCAGCCAGCGCAACAGCCCCGGCACCGCCGGACGGATCCCCCGGACCCGCAACGCCACCCCGTGTCGAGCACACTCCGCCACCAACGCCCGCGCGTCGACGAACAACCTCGGGTCGTGGATGCCGCGTGGCACCCCGCGCACCCGCTCCGCCAGGCGCACCGCGACCAACCGGCTCAGCACCGTGTCGTTGAGCGTGTCCAGGACCAGGGTCCCCCCGGGCTTCAGCACCCGGCACGCCTCGGCCACCGCCGCCCGCCAGTCCGGTACGTGTTCCAACAACTCACCGGCGGCCACCACATCGGCACACCGGTCCACCAGCGGCAACGCGGCAGCGTCACCGTTGACCGCCGCGACACCGTGCCCGGCCGCCTGGGCGAGCGCCGACCGGGTCAGGTCCACCCCGACGTGCCGGTAACCCCGGTTCGCCACGTGCGGGGCGAGCAGACCGGCACCGCAACCCACGTCCACCAGCACCGCTCCCGGCCGGGTCGCCGCCGGCACCAGCCCCGCCCGCGCGGCGGCCAACCAGTGCAGCATCGCGAAGACGCCGTCCGGCCGCCACCACTCGTCGGCCAGGTCGTCGTACTGCCGCGGATCGTTACGCGGCCGGACCGGGGCACCGGCGTGCGTCTGGACGTCGCCCACCTCGGGATCCTCACCCGCCATGGGCTTGAGCCTGGCACGACTCGCCGGTAACCAACAGACTTCCTCTATGTCGCGAATGGTGTTAGGGCTGGTCCGGGCGAGTCACCCAGAACCAGCTTTCGCGGTGACGGGCGTCGCGGCACTGCTCGCCTGGGGGGTCGGACACTCGCCCACCGGCATCGCGACGGTCGCCGGGACCGTGCTGGCGAGCCAGCTCGCCGTCGGCTGGTTCAACGACCGACTCGACGCCGATCGGGACGCCGCCGTCGGGCGGACCGACAAACCGCTGGCAAGCGGCGCGTTGAGTCGCCGCCTGGTGCTGCTGTGCGGGGTCGTCGCCGCACTCGCCACCCCGGCGCTGGCCGTACCGCTCGGCTCGGCGGCGACGGTGGCGATCAGCGTGGCCCTGCTGAGCGCCCTGCTCTACAACTGGCCGCTGAAGTTCACCCCGGTCTCCGTACTGCCGTACGCGGTCTCCTTCGGCGCGCTGCCGGCGTTCGTGGTGCTCGCCCTGCCGGGCGCGCCAGCGCCGCCGGGCTGGCTGATCGCGGCAGGCGCGCTACTCGGGGCGGGCGCCCACTTCGCCAACGTGCTACCCGACCTCGACGACGACGCCCGTACCGGGGTCCGGGGACTACCGCACCGGCTCGGTCCGGCCGGTTCCCGGGTCGCCGCCGCCGGACTGCTGCTCGCGGCGACCGCGATGCTCGTCTTCGGCCCCTCCGGGCCACCGTCGTGGGCCGGTCTCGCGGCCATCGCAGCCGCCGTCGTGGTCCTGCCGACCGGCTGGTACGCGAGCCGCGCGGCGAACCACCGGGGGGACCGCGCGGTCGGCGTGTTCCGGGCGGTGATGGTGGTGGCCGTGATCGACGTGGTGCTCCTGGTCGTCAGCGGACGGGTGGTGTGACCGCGTATTCGCTGGCCGTCTCCGTATGCACCGGTTAACCGGGTCGGCGTACGGCAGCCGACCACACCCCACTACCCTGGAGGCCGGTCTGCGCGGGTATGGCCACCACGCCCGGTGACAGCTGGGCGAGGATCGCAACGAGGAGGACCGACGTGACGCGCTCGATCAGGCGACCCCGGCGGGTCGCACTGCTGCTGGGCGGTGCGGCGACCGCTAGCGCCCTGCTGCTCTCCGGGTGCGGAACGGGCCAGATCGCGGAAACCGCCGCCATGCGGCCCACCGTCTCCGGGATCAACACCCAGACCGGCGACAACAACTTCAAGATCCGCAACCTCGCGGTCGTCTACAAGGACACCAAGGGCTACCCAGCCGGTTCCGACGCGCCGCTCGAGGTTTCGATCTACAACGACTCGATGAAGCCGGTGACGGTCACCGTGACCACCACCAGTGCGAGGGCTGTCGTACTCGGCGGCAAGCTGGCGCCGAGCCCGCAGCCCAGCCCGTCGAGCGCCTCCCCGTCGGCATCCGGCTCGCCGAGCGTGGACCCGTCCGGTAGCGCCAGCGGCACCCCGTCCGGCGCGGCCTCGCCGAGCGCGAGCGCGACCAGCGCGGCCCCGGTCGACAAGCCGGCGAGCATCCAGATCCCGGCGCACGAGTACGTGGTGCTCAACCCGACCAACGGCAGCTTCCTGCAGCTCGCCGGGCTCAGCAGCGACCTCAAGCCGGGTCAGTCGGTGCAGCTGATCTTCGATTTCGGCGGCCAGCGGATCGAAACCGCCGCCCCGGTCGCGATCCCGCTGACGCCCGCGCCGGTCGCCACCCCGGTGGTGCCTGAGGGCGAGGGCGAGGGGCACGGCGGCTGACCGTACGGCCGGCGCGACGCCGACCACGATCAGATCACCGAATTGGGCCGGCGTGGCAGTGACCACGACCGGCCCGATTCGTCGTACGGATTGGCTAACGTCGCGGGGTGACCCCGCCCCCCGTTCCGCGCGCGACCCCGACCCGCTCCCGAGCCAGCACCCGCGAACCACGCCCCACCTACCAGTGCGACGCCTGCGGACACCAACCACCCAAGTGGGTGGGGCGGTGTCCCGAGTGCGGCGAGTGGGGCGCGGTCATCGAGACCACGGTCAGCGGCCCGACGGTCGCCGGCCGGGTGGTCAGTTCGCGGGTGCCGGGCGAGCCGGCCCGGCCGATCGCGACCATCAGCGCGGCCCCGGCGAAGGCCCGACCGACCGGCATCGGCGAGTTGGACCGGGTGCTCGGCGGCGGGCTGGTGCCCGGTGCCGTGGTGCTGCTCGCCGGTGAGCCCGGTGTGGGCAAGTCGACCCTCCTGCTCGACGTGGCGCAACAGTGGGCGGCGGTCGCCGGCAGCCCGTCGCTGGTGGTCAGTGGCGAGGAGTCGGTCAGCCAGGTGCGGTTGCGGGCCGAGCGGATGGGCACCCTGCACGAGCAGCTCTACCTGGCTGCGGAGAACGATCTGGGGGCGGTGCTCGGCCACCTGGACGCGGTCAAACCCGGCCTGCTGGTGCTCGACTCGGTGCAGACCATCGCGACCCAGGCCAGCGACGGCGTCCCGGGCGGTGTGACCCAGGTCCGGGCGGTGACCGCCGCCCTGGTGTCGGTCGCCAAGGAACGTGGGATCGCCACCGTGCTGGTGGGGCACGTCACCAAGGACGGCCAGGTCGCCGGCCCACGGGTGCTGGAGCACCTGGTCGACGTGGTGCTCCACTTCGAGGGCGACAAGCACTCCTCGCTGCGGATGGTGCGCGGGGTGAAGAACCGGTTCGGCGCCGCCGACGAGGTCGGCTGCTTCGAGATGCACGAGGGCGGGATCAGCAGCCTGGCTGACCCGTCCGGGCTCTTCCTCACCCGCTACACCGAGCCCGTCCCGGGCACCTGCGTGACGGTCGCGATGGAGGGACGGCGGGCCCTGCTCACCGAGGTCCAGGCGCTGATCGGCGCGACGGTTGCCGGTTCGCCCCGGCGGACCGTCTCCGGGCTGGACTCGGCCCGGCTGGCCATGGTCCTCGCCGTCCTGCAACGTCGCACCGAGCGGCTCACCCTGCACGACCGCGAGGTCTTCGCGGCCACCGTCGGCGGAATCCGGGTGGTGGAGCCGGCGGCTGACCTGGCGGTCGCGCTCGCGGTTGCCTCCGGCGGGCTCAACCTCGCCATCGCGCCCACGCTGGTGGCGATCGGCGAGGTCGGCCTCACCGGTGAGGTGCGCCGGGTGGGGGCGGTGCCCCGGCGGCTGGCCGAGGCGGCCCGGCTGGGGTTCCGATTCGCCCTCGTCCCGCAGGGTTGCGGCCCGGAATCGACCGGTGTCAGCCAGGACAACATGCGGGTATTGGAGGTCACCGACGTACGATCGGCCCTGCAACAGGCCGCTCGGGTCTCGTCCGAGTGACCGGAAAGTCCCAGAGAGCGCTCGTACGGAATGAATGTGACAGACACCTGGATGGTCAGCGCCCCAGTGGCGTCGACCCCGATCGCGGCGGAGGGAACGGACGACGTGGCACATCACAGTAACCGCGGCAGCACCGAGTGCATGCCGATCCGTAGACTGTCCGGGTGCCGACCGACCGCGACGCGAGCAAAAGCGCTGGCGCGAGTGCCCCTGTCCGCGGCAGTGCCGTGGGCTCGCTGGCACGTACCGTCAGCGCGGGGGTGACCGTGAACGTTCCCGGATCCACCGGCGACCCGCTGCGCGCCAATCTGGCGCTGATGGCACCCGGCACCGCCCTGCGTGACGGACTGGAACGCATTCTGCGCGGCCGTACCGGTGCGTTGATCGTGCTCGGCTACGACAAGGTCGTCGAGACGCTCTGCACCGGGGGCTTCCCGCTCGACGTCGAGTTCTCCGCCACCCGGGTCCGCGAACTGTGCAAGATGGACGGTGCGGTGGTGCTCTCCAGCGACGGCACCCGGATCGTCCGGGCCGCCGTACACCTGATGCCGGATCCGTCGATCCCGACCGAGGAGTCCGGCACCCGGCACCGGACCGCGGAGCGGGTCGCCCGGCAGACCGGCTACCCGGTGATCTCGGTCAGCCAGTCGATGCGGATCATCAGCCTCTACGTCAACGGTCAGCGGCACGTGCTCGACGACTCGGCGGCGATCCTCTCCCGCGCCAACCAGGCACTCGCCACCCTGGAGCGTTACAAGCTGCGACTGGACGAGGTCTCCGGCACCCTCTCCGCGTTGGAGATCGAAGATCTGGTCACCGTACGGGACGCCGTCGCCGTGGTGCAGCGGTTGGAGATGGTGCGCCGGATCGCCGACGAGATCGCCGGATACGTGGTGGAACTCGGCACCGACGGTCGGCTGCTCGCCCTGCAACTCGACGAGCTGATGGCCGGGGTCGACGCCGACCGGACCCTCGTGATCCGCGACTACCTGCCCAGCGGGCGCAAGGCACGGACCCTGGACGAGGCGCTGGTCGAACTCGACCTGCTCACCGCGACCGAGCTGATCGACCTGGTGGCAGTGGCGAAGGCGATCGGCTACCCGGGCGCCTCCGACGCGCTGGACGCGGCGGTCAGCCCGCGTGGCTTCCGACTGCTGGCCAAGGTGCCCCGGCTGCCCGGTGCCGTGGTGGACCGTCTGGTCGGTCACTTCGGCAGCCTGCAACAACTACTCGGCGCCACCGTCGAGGACCTCCAGGCGGTCGACGGTGTCGGTGACGCACGGGCCCGTGGCGTACGGGAGGGACTCTCCCGGCTCGCCGAGGCGTCCATCCTCGAACGCTACGTCTGACACCGGACCCACCCCACCCGACCCGGCCGCTGTCTCCGCCAACGGAGACAGCGGCTCAGTTGGTGATGGTGAACGTCACCGGGTCGCTGTGCTTGGTGCCGAGCCGGGCGAAGATCTGGTACTCGCCGGGTTCCGCGTCGGGCCCCGACGCCGCCGTCCCGCTGCACTTGGTGTCCCGGTTACCGTTCCAGTCGGCCTGGAAGGTGTGCTCCACGTTCGGCACCAGCGACACCACGCTGGTGCCCTTGATGCCGCAGGTGTCGGAGGACCAGACCTTCTCCGCACCGCGCTTGATGAAGAGTTCCTGAAGGTCGGCACCGAGGTCACGGCTACAGGTACGGTCCGAGATGTTCTTGACCTTCAGTTGCAGCCCGACCGTGTCGCCCTGCCGGATCGACTTTGACAACGCCGCCGGTACCACCGAGATCTCCTCGTCCGTGCACGAGCCGGCCGCAGGCGGCGGCACCTCCGGCACCGTACCGGCAGGCGGCGGGCCAGGGTCACCGGCGGGGAGCCCCGGGTCGCCAGCCGCCGACGGATCGGTGCCACCGGGGCCGGGATCCTCGGCTCCCTCGGAAGGGGGTGGTGTGCCGGTCTGTGGAGTGAGCACCGTCGCGGTGGGCGAGGGCGTACCCGTGGGCGTGGTGTTCGGTGTGCCCTTCCCCGCGTTCGGATCGGTATTACCCGGCCCGGTGCACGACCAGAGCACAACGATCAGGAAGAGCAGAGCCGCGCCGAGCACGACGGCTCGACGCCGCCAATAGACGGCGGGTGACAGGGGGCCAACCGTCAAACGCATGATGCCCACACCGTATCGGGACGCACTCGACGTACTCCCGCGACGCGCCGGAATCCAGCGGCCCGGAATCGGCGCGGGCACGCCCGATCCCCTGCCCGGCAAGACAATCCGTTGTGGATCACAGGTAGACCTTGCGTTGGTAGATCGCGTGGGCACCGGCCACCCGGTCGAGAAAGAGCAGGCCGGCGCAGTGGTCGATCTCGTGCTGCAGAGCCCGCGCCTCGAAACCGTCGGCAACCAGCCGGACCGGGTGGCCCGTACCGGGTAGTTGGCCGGTCACCACGAGGCGGCTGGCCCGCTTGACGTCACCGGTCAGGTCCGGAACCGACATGCAGCCCTCGCGACCGGGTCGCCAACGACTCGCCTCGACCACCACGGCGTTGCAGAGCACGAAGGTCCCGTGCACGGTCACCGCCTTCGGATGACCGGTCACATCGACCGCGAAGACCCGCGCACCGACCCCGACCTGCGGCGCCGCGAGCCCCACACAACCAGGCGAGGACCGCATCGTGACCACGAGGTCGGCGGCGAGACGTACGACGTCCGGGTCGGTCGGGTCAACCTCGGCACCGGCCCGACTCAGCACCGGGGCGGGTGCGGCGACGACCGGGCGTACCCGGCCCGCGTCACCGAGCACCGCCACGGTCCAGTCCCCCAGCCCGCCGTCCTCGGCCTCCGCCGCGACCCCTTGTGCCGTCGCCTGAGCGTCTGGTCCGGCCAGCACCGGCTCCACCGCCGGCAGCCGAGTCTCCGGGCCGCTCTCCCGCCGATCGCCCCGGTCGGTGCGCTCGCGGGTCACAACAGGTCCGAATCGGCTCGCCGCAGGGTCACCTCGACGCCCAACCCGGCGGCCACCTCGGTCAACCGGGCGGCGAGCGGGCCGGCGCTCTCCGGTGGCAGGTCCACCTCCGCCACAATCAGGTAGAGCGCCCCGCTGAGCCGGGTGGTCAGGTCGGTGACGTTGCCGCCGTACTCCGCCAGCACACGGGTGATCGTGGCGACGATGCCGAGGCGGTCCGCCCCGTGCACCGCCAGCACGTACGGCTCCCCGGCCGGCGGCTGCTCCCCGTCGGCCCGCACCGCCCGTACCGTGGTGAGAAGCTGGCCATCGGCGCTGAGCGGGTGGAGTGCGGCCTCGACCTCGTCGGCGGCCGGGCCGACACAGATCAGGGTCATCGCGAAGTGGCCGCGCAACCGGGTCATGGTGGAGTCGGTCAGGTTGGCACCGAGCCGGGCGAGCACCTCCGCCACTTCGGCCACGATGCCGGGCCGGTCGGGACCGATGACGGTGATGGCAAGCTGACTCATCCGGGGCATTCTGCCCGACCAGCGCCCCGCTGCCGCCCCGCACCGGCCCGCCGGTCCACCTTCCGGGACGACGGCCGGCGAACCCGCTACGGCCCGCTGGGACGGCCCGCTGGGACGGCCCGCTGGGACGGCCCCGGCGGCCGTGACAGGATCGGGTCCGATGTCCGAACCAACACTCGCCGCCGTGGCCACCCGGTGGTACGACGAGAACGCGCGCGACCTGCCGTGGCGTGAGCCCGGAGTTAGTGCCTGGGCGGTGCTGGTCAGCGAGGTCATGCTCCAGCAGACCCCGGTGGTACGGGTCCTGCCGGCCTGGCACGCGTGGCTGTCCCGGTGGCCCGGGCCGGCCGAACTCGCCGCGGACCCGCCGGCCGAGGCGATCCGGATGTGGGGGCGGCTCGGCTACCCCCGTCGCGCGTTACGGCTGCGGGACTGTGCGGTGGCGCTGGTGGAGCGGCACGCGGGAACCGTCCCGGCCGATCTGCACGCACTGCTCGCCCTGCCCGGCGTCGGTGACTACACGGCACGGGCGGTGCTGGCGTTCGCGTACGGACAACGCCATCCGGTGGTGGACACGAACGTACGGCGGTTGGTGGCGCGTGCGGTGGCAGGTGCGGCCGACGCCGGCCCGACCACTCGCCCGGCGGACCTGGTCGCGACCGAGGAACTGCTGCCGGCGCAACCGGCCGCGGCGGCTCGGGCGAGCGCCGCGTTCATGGAGCTCGGGGCGTTGGTCTGCACTGCCCGTACGCCCCGCTGCGTCGACTGTCCGCTCGCCGCCCGCTGCGCCTGGCTCGCCTCCGGGGAACCGGCGCCAACCGGGCCGTCCCGCCGTCCTCAGCGGTACGCCGGCACCGACCGTCAGGTACGCGGTCTGCTGCTGGCGGTGCTGCGGGAGTCCACCGACCCGGTTTCCCGGGATCGGCTCGACCTGGTCTGGTCCGACGACGTACAACGTGCCCGCGCCCTGGCGACCCTGGTTGAAGACGGCCTGGTCACCAGCCATGGCGACACCCTCTACACCCTCCCCGGCGCCCTTGCCCACACCCCACCCAACGCCCCACCCCTCTAGCCCACTCCCGACCCCCGCTCCCTCCCCACCCTTGCCCCACCACCCCCTCCGCCCTCCCCCTCTCTGGCCCACAGCCCGCCCCGCCTCGCCTCACCCCGCCTCACCCCGCCTCGCCCCGCCCCGCCTCGCCGATCTGGGGCCAATCAGCGCTAGTTGATCTACGACCATGCGGATTTGCCCTAGACCAGGGGCGGGTGTGGGTGGGGGCGGGCGCGTGGGAGGGCGAGGGTTGGGGATGCGCGAAGCGGCTCCGGTCGGGAGATCCCGACCGGAGCCGCTTGGTGGTGCGTGGTGGTGCTTGGTGCTTACTCGTCCGCGCCAGCGGCTGCCGTGTTGCCGAGGTCGGCAGGCACCGCGTCGGGCACCGGCACCGGCTTGTCAGCGCCACGGAACACCAGCTTGGACTTGTCGATGTTCTCCGGGTCGCCTTCGCAGTCCACCACCACGATCTGACCGGGGGTCAGTTCGTTGAAGAGGATCCGCTCGGACAGGTTGTCCTCGATGTCGCGCTGGATCGTCCGACGCAGCGGCCGGGCGCCCAGCACCGGGTCGAAGCCCTTCTTCGCCAGGTACTTCTTGGCGTTGTCGGTGAGCTCCAGCCCCATGTCCTTGTTGCGGAGCTGAGTTTCGATCCGCTGGATCATGATGTCGACGATGTGCAGGATCTCGTTCTGGTTGAGCTGGTGGAACACGATCGTGTCGTCGATCCGGTTGAGGAACTCCGGCCGGAAGTGCTGCTTCAGCTCGTCGTTGACCTTCTGCTTCATCCGCTCGTAGTTCGAGTCGGAATCCTCGGAAGCCTGGAAGCCCAGCGACACCGCCTTGGCGACGTCCCGTGTGCCCAGGTTGGTGGTCAGGATGATGACCGTGTTCTTGAAGTCCACGATCCGGCCCTGACCGTCGGTCAGCCGACCGTCCTCCAGGATCTGCAGGAGGGTGTTGAAGACGTCCGGGTGAGCCTTCTCGATCTCGTCGAAGAGGACCACCGAGAACGGCCGCCGACGTACCTTCTCGGTCAGCTGGCCACCCTCGTCGTAGCCGACGTATCCGGGGGGCGCACCGACGAGCCGGGACACCGTGTAGCGGTCGTGGAACTCGGACATGTCCAGCTGGATGAGGGCGTCCTCGCTGCCGAAGAGGAACTCGGCGAGCGCCTTGGACAGCTCGGTCTTACCCACACCCGACGGGCCGGCGAAGATGAACGAGCCGGAGGGCCGCTTGGGGTCCTTCAGACCCGCACGGGTACGCCGGATCGCCTTGGAAACCGCCTTGACCGCGTCCTCCTGGCCGACGACCCGCTTGTGCAGCTCGTCCTCCATGCGGAGCAGCCGGGAGGTCTCCTCCTCGGTGAGCTTGTAGACCGGGATACCGGTCCAGTTCGCCAACACCTCGGCGATCTGCTCGTCGTCGACCTCGGACACGACGTCGAGGTCGCCGGCCTTCCACTCCTTCTCCCGCTGGGCCTTCTGGCCGAGCAGCTGCTTCTCCTTGTCCCGGAGTTGCGCCGCGCGCTCGAAGTCCTGCGCGTCGATGGCGGATTCCTTGTCCCGACGCACCTGGGCGATGCGCTCGTCGAAGTCCCGCAGGTCTGGCGGCGCGGTCATCCGGCGGATGCGCATCCGGGCACCGGCCTCGTCGATCAGGTCGATCGCCTTGTCCGGCAGGAAGCGGTCCGAGATGTACCGGTCGGCCAGCGTGGCCGCCGCAACCAGTGCGGCGTCGGTGATGCTCACCCGGTGGTGGGCCTCGTACCGGTCACGCAGACCCTTCAGGATCTCGATGGTGTGGGCGAGCGAGGGCTCACCGACCTGGATCGGCTGGAACCGGCGCTCAAGCGCGGCGTCCTTCTCCAGGTGCTTGCGGTATTCGTCGAGCGTGGTCGCACCGATGGTCTGCAGTTCGCCACGGGCCAGCATCGGCTTCAGGATGCTCGCCGCGTCGATCGCGCCCTCGGCGGCACCAGCGCCGACCAGAGTGTGGATCTCGTCAATGAACAGGATGATGTCCCCGCGGGTGCGGATCTCCTTGAGTACCTTCTTCAGGCGCTCCTCGAAGTCACCGCGGTAGCGCGAGCCGGCCACCAGGGCACCCAGGTCAAGCGTGTAGAGCTGCTTGTCCTTGAGCGTCTCCGGGACCTCGCCCTTGATGATGCGCTGGGACAGCCCCTCGACGACCGCGGTCTTACCGACCCCGGGCTCGCCGATCAGGACAGGGTTGTTCTTGGTACGGCGGGAGAGCACCTGCATCACCCGCTCGATCTCCTTCTCGCGCCCGATGACCGGGTCGAGCTTGCCCTCCCGGGCGGCCTGGGTCAGGTTCCGGCCGAACTGGTCCAGCACCAGGCTGGTCGACGGCGCGGCCTCACCCGGCGCGGCTCCGGCGGCGGCCGGCTCCTTGCCCTGGTAACCGGAGAGGAGCTGGATCACCTGCTGGCGGACCCGGTTCAGGTCGGCGCCGAGCTTGACCAGCACCTGGGCGGCGACGCCCTCACCCTCACGGATCAGCCCGAGCAGGATGTGCTCCGTACCGATGTAGTTGTGGCCGAGCTGCAGCGCTTCGCGCAGCGACAGCTCAAGCACCTTCTTGGCCCGCGGCGTGAACGGGATGTGCCCACTCGGCGCCTGCTGACCCTGGCCGATGATTTCCTCGACCTGCTGGCGGACGCCCTCCAGGGAGATGCCGAGGCTTTCCAGTGCCTTGGCGGCGACGCCTTCACCCTCGTGGATGAGGCCCAGCAGGATGTGTTCCGTACCGATGTAGTTGTGGTTGAGCATCCGGGCTTCTTCTTGAGCCAGGACGACAACCCGCCGCGCTCGGTCGGTGAACCGCTCGAACATGCCCTCGTGCTCCTCACGTGCCGTGCGCCATTGATCTTGGCGGGGCCAGCGCCCGGGCGTCCAGGTGACACCCGTGCCATCACTCTATCGCCGCGAACCGACTCTTCTGAGGTCGTGTGTTGCTGGAATGCGCCACGTCCGCGACGTTTTTTCCCAACTGCCCGCGCTCAGAGCATGTTCCCCGGCCCCCGGCTCTACGCGTAGAGCGAAATCCAGTCCGGCGGTCCGACGTCCACAGGCAGTCCCCGAGTTCATCCACAACTTGTGGATAACTCTTCCACTGGTTGTGGACAACGCCGCCGCCCCCGGGTCTCTTCCCGGCTCTGCGGACGATCTTCATCGACCCGCCGGCCCGGCCCGGCCATCCCCGGTCCGACCTCGGCGTTCGTCAGCCGGGCGACCCCTGCGACCATCCCTGCCAGACGCTCTGCGTGCCCGTCCCGGCGCCCTGGCGTAGCGGCCACCGGCCCACCTCGGGGTGGTCGGAACGGCCACAGGTGGCGCGTCGACCGGACCGGAGGGGTCCGGGTCGGGGTCGAGACGCCCAGGTCATCGACAAAACCAGACATTAGCGCATAAAAGTGCAGCGCCGGGCCGGAAGCATGTTAATCGCTCCAGACCCGGCGCAGAGAGCCGGTGGACCAGCACGTCAGCGGCCGGGCCCCTTGGCGTGGAACTCGTCAACGATCTCCTGGGGGATACGCCCACGGTCCGAGATGTCCCGGCCTTCCTTCTTGGCCCAGGCCCGGATCGCCTTGTTCTGCTCCCGGTCGGCAGCGGCGCCACCGCGCCCACGCGCGGCCCGCCCACCGACGACCACACCGCCGCGACCGACCTTCGAACCAGCCGCCACGTACGGGCTGAAAAGGTCCCGCAATTTGCCGGCGTTCTTGTTCGACAGGTCGATCTCGTACTGAACGCCGTCGAGCGAGAACTTGACAGTCTCGTCCGCGTCGCCGCCGTCAAGGTCATCGACAAGCTTGTGAATGATCTGCTTGGCCACGTGCCGTAATCCTCTCGAGCAGGGTGTTCCGCAAACAAGAGCACAATAGCCCGTAACGCGCTCGTTGCGTCAATAGGACCCGGAAATTACTCAACCGACTTACGCGACTACTCCGCGCGGATCAGGGGGAACAGGATGGTTTCCCGAATTCCAAGGCCGGTGAGGGTCATCAGCAGCCGGTCGATTCCCATTCCGACGCCCCCGGTCGGCGGCATTCCGTACTCCAGAGCGCGTAGGAAGTCCTCGTCCAGGCTCATTGCCTCATCGTCACCCTTGGCTGCCAGTTGCGCCTGGGCGATCAGCCGGGCTCGCTGCACGACCGGATCCACCAGTTCCGAGTAGCCGGTGCCGAGTTCGAATCCGAGGACGTACAGGTCCCATTTCTCGGTGAGTCCTGGCTGCTCACGGTGGGCGCGGACGAGCGGACTCGTCTCCTCCGGGTAGTCCCGAACGAACGTCGGTTCGCGCAGACCGGGAACCACCAACTCCTCGAACAGCTCCTCGGCGAGCTTGCCCGGGCCCCACTTCGGGTCAACTCCGAGGCCGACCTTTTCCGCGTACCGCACAAGCTGCGCCCGATCGGTGGAGACCGTCACCTCCTCGCCGAGCGCCTCGGAAATCGAACCGAAGAGGGTCGTGGTACGCCACTGGCCGCTCAGGTCCAACTCGGTGCCGTCGGCGTGGGTGACGACATGGGAGCCACCCACCGCGTACGCCGCCTCCTGCACCAGTTCCCGGGTGAGCTTGGCCATAGTGTCGTAGTCGCCGTATGCCTCGTACATCTCCAGCATCGCGAACTCCGGGGAGTGCGACGAGTCGATCCCCTCATTACGGAAGTTACGGTTGATCTCGAAGACCCGGTCGATCCCGCCGACGACGGCGCGCTTCAGATAAAGCTCGGGGGCGATTCGCAGGTACAGATCGGTATCGAGTGCATTGCTGTGCGTCACGAATGGCCGCGCGGTGGCACCACCGTGCAGCAACTGCAGCATCGGGGTCTCGACCTCGACGAAACTGCGGCCATGCAGGGAATCGCGCAGGCTCCGAACCGCGGCGGCCCTGGTCCGTACGGTTTCACGGGCCTGGGGCCGGACGATCAGGTCGACGTAGCGCTGCCGGACCCGCGCCTCTTCACTCAGTGGCTTGTGTGCCACCGGCAACGGCCGCAGTGCCTTCGCCGTGATGGTCCAGGACTCCGCCAGCACAGACAACTCGCCACGCCGGCTGGTAATCACCTCGCCGGTCACGCCGATGTGGTCGCCGAGGTCCACCTGACGCTTCCACTCGTCCAGCCGCTCGGCGCCGACCCGGTCCAGCGAGATCATCGCCTGCAACTCGGTGCCATCACCGTCACGCAGGGTGGCGAAGCAGAGCTTGCCGCTGTTCCGTACGAAAATGACCCGCCCGGTCACCGCGACGGTGTCGCCGGACTGACTGTCGGTGGCGAGTTCGGCATATCGGGCCCGGACCTCGGCCAGCGTCGCGGTCCGCGAATAACCCACGGGGTACGGCTCGACGCCGTCGGCAAGCAGACGGTCCCGCTTCTCCCGCCGTACCCGCATCTGCTCCGGAAGGTCGTCCACGGGGTCGGCGGGGGCGGGGATGTGCTCGGTCACGGCAGGCTTCCTCAGGACAGTGGGTTCGGCAAAGTTCCCCGAGCCTACTCAAGTGCCTGACGACCGGTCAGCGGATAACCCGTCAGCGGGTAACCAGGGGTTAGCCGGTGGCTAGCATGAACGGCATGGCCGATCTTGAACAGGCACTCTCGTTCGGAACTGCCGCCGCGACCTATGACCAGTTTCGTCCGAGCTATCCGTTGGCCGCGCTGACCTGGGCCATCGACACGGACGCCCCGAGCGATCTGGTCGACCTCGCCGCCGGCACCGGCATCCTGACCCGACAACTGCTCGGACTCGGGCATCGGGTCGTACCCGTCGAACCCGACCCTGGCATGCGGGCGCAACTGGCCGCCGCCACACCGGGCACGACGGCGCTGGCCGGCAGCGCGGAGGCGATCCCGCTGCCGGACGGCGGGGCGGACGTGATCATGTCCGGGCAGGCGTACCACTGGTTCGACCGTGAACGCGCGCACGCCGAAACGGCCCGGGTGCTGCGGCCCGGTGGTCGCTTCGCGCCGATCTGGAACAGCCGGGACGAGTCGGTGCCGTGGGTGGCCGCCCTCAGCGCCCTGTTGGCCGACTTCGCTGGCAAGCCGAGTGTCGACACAGCCCCGGACCTGACCTCGTTCGGCGACGCCTTCGAACCGCTGGAGCGGGCCGAGTTCCGGCACGACACCAGCCACACCGCCGACACCCTGGTCGGCCTGGTCAGCACCCGCTCGTACTACCTGACCGCGTCCCCGGTACGACAGCGGGAGCTGGAGACAGCCGTACGCGACCTCGCCGCGCACCACCCTGACCTGGCTGGCCGGCCGAGCTTCGACCTGCCGTACCGCACCACCGTCTACCGCGCCCGCCGCCGTCCCTAACCCCCGCCCACGCCGGGGGCACCGACGGAAGTTAGGAAGGGGCCCTTGTTATACAGAAAGCGATAACAAGGGGCCCTTCCTTACACCGGCTCAGGTGTTGCGCTCGTAGACCATGCGGAGGCCGATCAGGGTGATCATCGGCTCGTGGTGGGTGATGGTGGCGCACTCCCCGATCACCAGGGAGGCCAGGCCACCAGTCGCGATCACCGCGCGTACCTCGCCCAGTTCCTGGGTCATCCGCTCGACGATCCGGTCCACCTGCCCGGCGAAACCGAAGTAGAGGCCGGCCTGTAGGCACTCGACGGTGTTCTTGCCGATCACCGAACGAGGGCGGGTCGGCTCGACCTTGCGCAGTTGGGCGGCACGGGCGGCGAGCGCGTCGAAGGAGATCTCGATGCCGGGCGCGAACGCACCGCCGAGGAACTCTCCCCGGGCGCTGATCACGTCGAAGTTGGTGGTGGTGCCGAAGTCGACGACGATCGAGGGGCCGCCGTAGAGGGTGTGCGCGGCGAGGGTGTTCACCACCCGGTCGGAGCCGACCTCCTTGGGGTTGTCGATGGCGAGTTGGACGCCGGTCTTCACCCCGGGCTCCACGATCACGCTCGGTACGTCGGCGTAGTAGCGAGCCAGCATGCTGCGCAACGAACGCAGTGCCGCCGGTACGGTCGAGCAGGCGGCGACGCCGGTGATTTCCACCGCGTCACCGGCGAGCAGTCCCCGGAACTTCAGCCCGAGTTCGTCCGCGGTCGAGCGGGCGTCAGTCTTGATCCGCCAGGAGTGGACCAGTTTGTCGCCGTCGAACGTCGCCAGAACGGTGTTGGTGTTGCCGATGTCGATGCAGAGCAGCATTCGTCAGCCCCGGGGGAGATCCGTACCCGCTTACCGGCCGGAATCCGCCGGCCGGAGGTCTAGTGCGATGTCCAAGATAGGCGACGAGTGGGTGAGTGCCCCAACCGAAAGGTAGTCGACCCCGGTGGCGGCGTATTCGGCCGCGACGTCAAGGGTGAGCCCGCCGGTCGCCTCCAGTTCCGCCCGGTCGCCGACGACCTCCACCACGTCGGTCAGCAGGGCGGCCGACATGTTGTCGCAGAGCAGGAACTTGGCGCCCGCCTCGACCGCCTCGATCGCCTCCGCGACGGTGGTCACCTCGACCTGGATCGGGACCTCCGGGAACGCCTCCCGCACCCGCCGGTACGCCGGGCTGATCCCACCCGCTGCCAGCTTGTGGTTGTCCTTGATCATCGCGACGTCGTAGAGGCCCATCCGCTTGTTGGTGCCGCCGCCGGCACGTACCGCGTACTTTTCCAGCACCCGCAGGCCGGGCGTGGTCTTGCGGGTGTCCAGCACCGTGGTCTTGCTGCCGGCGAGAGCATCCGCCCAGGCCCGGGTGTGGGTGGCGACCCCGGACATCCGGGTGAGCAGGTTCAGCGCGGTCCGCTCGGCGGTGAGCAGGGTCCGCGTCGGCCCGGTGACCGTCGCCAGGACGTCGCCGCGGGCCACCCGGTCGCCGTCGCGGGCGAGCAGTCGGACCTCCACCGTACGGGCCGAGGCAGCCTCGTCGGCCAGCTCGAACACTGCCGCCGCCACGGCCAGCCCGGCGAGCACGCCGTCCTCGCGGGCCACCACGTCCACCGTGTCGATCTGCTCCGCTGGCACAGTTGCCGCGCTGGTGACGTCGATCCGGTCCGGTCCGAGATCCTCCTCCAGTGCGGTCTGCACGATCCGGGTCACGTCGACCGGATCGAGTCCGGCCGCTCGCAGGGCGTCCTCGGTTGCGGTCCTCACAGCGCCTCCCACATCTCCACCAGATCGCCGGCCGGTCCGATCGAACCGGCCAGATGGCCACGCCATTCGTCGCGTACGGTCGGGAAGTCCTCCCGCCAGTGGCAGCCCCGGGTCTCCTGTCGGGCGTACGCCGCCGCCACCAGGGCGGACGCCACCGTGATCAGGTTGGTCGCCTCCCAGCTCGCGGTACGGGGGGTGCCCCGGCTCGACCCGACGGTGGCCAGTTCCGTCGCGGTCGCCCGCAGCGACTCGCCCGACCGGAGTACACCGGCGCCCCGGGTCATCGCCCGTTGCAGGGCGTTGCGGGTCTCCGGCTCGACCACCCAGCCGACGCCGCCCTGCCAGGCCCCACCGGGTGCCGGCTGCACCTGCGGCGGCAGGTTCTGGGCGATGTCCTCGGCGATCCGGCGCGCGAAGACCAGCCCTTCCAGCAGCGAGTTGCTGGCCAGTCGGTTCGCGCCGTGCACGCCGGTGCAGGCGACCTCGCCGCAGGCGTACAGGCCGGGAATCGACGTCCGACCGTGCAGGTCCGTACGGACGCCGCCGGACGCGTAGTGCGCGGCCGGAGCGACCGGGATCAGGTCGACCGCCGGGTCGATGCCGACCGCGAGGCAGGAGGCGACGATGGTCGGGAACCGCTGGTTGAGGAACTCCGCCCCGAGGTGCCGGGCGTCCAGGTAGACGTGGTCCGCCCCGGTGGCGAGCATGACCCGGTGGATGCCCTTCGCCACCACGTCCCGTGGGGCGAGTTCAGCCAGTTCATGCTGGCCAACCATGAAGCGCTTCCCGTCCGCGTCGACCAGGTGCGCGCCCTCGCCGCGCAACGCCTCGGAGACGAGCGGCTGCTGGGCGGCGCCGAGCACACTGCCCGTGTCCGCGGGGCTGATCAGCGCGGTCGGGTGGAACTGGACGAATTCCAGGTCGGTGACGGCGGCACCGGCACGTATCGCCAGCGCCACACCGTCCCCAGTGGAGACGGCGGGGTTCGTGGTGGCGGCGAATACCTGACCCATGCCGCCGGTGGCGAGTACGACGGCGCGGGCCAGGATGGCGCCGACCCCGTCCTCGCTTCCCTCGCCGAGTACGTGCAGGGTGATGCCGCAGGCCGGGCCGGGGGCGTCGCCCCAGCCGGGCGACCGGAGCAGGTCCAGCACCAGTGCGTGCTCGACCAACCGGATCCACGGGTCCCGGCCGACCGCCTCGTGCAGGGCGCGCTGCACCTCGGCCCCGGTGGCGTCACCGCCGGCGTGCACGATCCGGTTGGTTCGGTGTCCACCTTCGCGGGTGAGCATCAACGAGCCGTCCGCGTTCCGGTCGAATTCGGCGCCGACCCGGATCAGTTCCCGCAGCCGGGTCGGCCCCTCCTCGACCAGTACCCGGACCGCCTCGGGGTCGCAGAGTCCCACCCCGGCCACTTCGGTGTCGTACGCGTGCGCGGCGGGGGTGTCCAGCGGGTCGAGGACCGCGGCGATCCCGCCCTGCGCCCAGCGGGTGGAGCCGTCATCGATATTGACCTTCGTGACCACGGTGACGTGCAGGCCGGCCTCCCGCAACTGGAGTGCGGCGGTGAGCCCGGCGATGCCCGACCCGACCACCAGCACGTCGGTGGTCTCCACCCAGCCCGGCGCGGGTGCGGCGAGCAGCGGGGGCAACACCGGCAGTTCCAGGGTCGGCAGACGCATCAGCACAGTCAACCTCGCTCGATCCGAGGCCCGACGCCGGGGGGCGGTGAGGGTGATCTGGAACTGATCGCCGGTCCTGCCGTGCGATCGTCGGGGAGCGAGGTTGCGCGGTCAGCGGGGCAGCGGGAGTCCGGCAAGGCCGAGGCCCTTGACCGAACGCGTGACCGTCTTCTCTCCGGAGAGCCGCAGATAGCAGCGGGCGCCCCGGTTGCCGGCCTGCCATTCCGGCTGGGTGGCGGGGAGCACCAGGATGCCGGACCGGTAGCGGAGGTTGACGTCATCGGGCGCGCCGACGTACGCCGACACCAGTTTCCAGCACTCGTCGTAGAACCGGATCCAGTCGACGTCCTTCGTGGGGTAGGCGATCTCGGGCGCGTTCCACACCCCGACGAACTCGCCGTTGTGCGGCTTGGCGCAGTCGACGGCGGGCATCGCGGTGAGCTGCCGGTTCCCCGACCGTTCGATGGAGTAGCAGGTGAGGCGGAGCGGCGTCGCGGATTTCAGAACTCCGCGCACGCTCGCCGTACGGTTCACCACGTCGCCGTTGAACTCGACGTTGGTTACCTCGGCCATGTCGCACCGGTACCACCGCGCACCACCTGTCCAGGCCACCGGGGACGGAAGCGCGACCCCCAACCGGAGGCGGCCTCCGCGCCATTCGTCGCCGACGTATTCCCGTGCTTTCCCGTCGCATTCGCCGAAGGCGGCACGAATCTCCGGCGCGTCGGTGGCGGGTGGCGCGGGTCGCTGCGCGACGGCCCCGGCGAGGGTGCCGACGTGTACGGTCTCGGCCCGGTGCGGGGCGGCACAGTCGACCGCTTCGAACTGGTCGAGCGGTACCGCCTTGCCCAGGTCGGTGCCGTGGCAGGCGCCGATCGGTGGGACCCAGACCGTGGGCTCGCCGAGCGGCTCCCAGTCGTCGAAGAGGGCTCCGTCGATCCCGGCCGGTTGCCCGCACCCGGCCAGCAGCAGGCCCGTCAACCCCGTCACAGCCAGTACGCTCCACCAACGACGCATCGCGTCCCTCCCCCGGGGCGACACCAGTATGGACGGCTGAGACATAGGGTAGCCGTCCGACGCCGCTGCGTCGCTTCACCGAAGGGGTGGAGATCACTGCCGATCCCGGTTGACCGGTCGGTCAGGTGGCCTCAGCGGGAGCCGGCCACCAGGTCTCCACGGATCAGCTCGTCGGCCATGCCCGGCACCAC
Source organism: Micromonospora sp. NPDC050417 (assembly GCF_044458865.1). Classification (NCBI taxonomy): domain Bacteria; kingdom Bacillati; phylum Actinomycetota; class Actinomycetes; order Micromonosporales; family Micromonosporaceae; genus Micromonospora; species Micromonospora sp. NPDC050417. The sequence goes on along the minus strand of NZ_JBITIH010000002.1, from coordinate 511,518 downwards.
ACCGGCTGGGTCGACGCCCAGTTCGATCACCCGGTTGTCGGCGTCGACGTGCACCACCCGGGGCTGGTACGTCCGCGCCTCGGCATCCTCGAACTGCCCGTACGCGATGATGATGACCAGGTCACCAGGGTGTACCAGATGCGCGGCGGCGCCGTTGATGCCGATCACACCGCTGCCTCGGGTGCCGGGGATGACGTACGTCTCCAGCCGGGCGCCGTTGGTGACGTCCACAATGGCCACCTTCTCGCCCGGCAGCAGGTCGGCGGCGTCGAGCAGCTCCTCGTCGATGGTCACCGAGCCGACGTAGTGCAGGTCGGCCTGGGTGACGGTGGCGCGGTGGATCTTCGACTTGAGCATGGAGCGGAACATCAGATCTCTTCCTTTGAACCGGGGGTCCGGGACGGGGGTTCGGCCAACTGGACGGGGAGGTTGTCGATCAGGCGGGTGCCGCCGACCCATGCCGCCACCAGCATCCGGGCCGGGCCGGCGAGCGGGTTCGGGTTCAGTGCGGGGTCGGTCAGCACCAGGTAGTCCAGCTTGGCGGGCGTACCGCTGGCCTGGAATGCCTGGTGGGCGGCGGTCAGGGCGGCGGCCGGACCGGAGCCACCCGCGGCGGCGCTCGCGCCGGCCCGCAGGGCAGCGGAGAGGCTGAGCGCGGTCACCCGCTCTTCGCCGGAAAGATACCGGTTACGACTGGAAAGGGCGAGACCGTCCGATTCCCGCACCGTCGGTACGCCGACCACCTCGACCGGCACGTCGAGATCGCGGGCCATCCGCCGTACCAGGGTGAGCTGCTGGTAGTCCTTCTCGCCGAAGAAGGCGAAGTCCGGGCGGACCAGGTGGAGCAGCTTGAGCACCACGGTCAGTACGCCGTTGAAGAAGCCCGGCCGGCTGGCCCCCTCCAACTCCGCGCCGAGCGGCCCGGGGTCGACCCGGACCAGCGGCTCCCCGGTCGGGTACATCTCGTCGCGCGAGGGCGCGAACACCAGGTCCACCCCGGCCGACCGACAGATCTCCAGGTCGGCGTCGAAGGTGCGCGGATACCGGTCGAAGTCCTCGTTCGGTCCGAACTGCAACGGGTTGACGAAGATCGTCGCTACCAGGTGATCGGCCCGCTCGCGGGCCGCACGCAGCAACGCCTCGTGCCCGCTGTGCAGCGCACCGAGCGTCATCACCACCGCCACCGTTCCCGGCAGCGCGGCCCGCGCCTGCGCCAGCTCGGCCCGGGTACGTACCACCTCGGTCATGCCTGCCCCTCGCTTCCCCACCGGTCCCGACCACTCGTCGGACGACTGCCGCCGCCCATCAGACCGACTGCCGTTGCCGGTCGGCCAGCACACCCAGCAGCGACACCGCGTCGACCGGTCGGAGCCGGCCGGCCGCGATCGCCCGGTCAGCGGTCCGCCGGGCCAGCGCCAGGTAACCGGCGACCGACTCGGGCGCGGTCGCCGCGAGCCGGTCCAGATGCCGCGCCACGGTGCCCGCGTCACCCCGGGCAACCGGACCGGTCAGGGCGTCGTCACCGAGCCTCAACGCGTTCTCCAGGGCGGCACGCAACAGCGGGGCGAGTACCTTCTCCGGTGTCGCCACGCCCGCGTCCCGCAGCCGGTCCATCGCCTCGTTGACGAGCGTGACCAGGTGGTTCGCGCCGTGCGCCAGAGCCGCGTGGTAGAGCGGCCGGTCGGTCTCGGCCACCCACTCGGGCACCCCGCCGAGATCGGTGACGAGCCGGGCCGCGAAGGCGCGCAACTCGGCCGGGACTGTCACTCCGTACGAGATGCCGGGCAGCCGCGCCAGATCGTCGGCGGTGCCGGTGAAGGTCATCGCCGGGTGTACGGCGAGCGGCCGGGCCCCGACGGCGGCGGCCGGCGCGAGTACGCCCAGCCCGTGCGCGCCCGAGGTGTGCAGCACCAGTTGGTCGGGGTGGAGTGCCCCGGTCTCGGCCAACCCGGCCACCACGGCCGCGAGCGCGTCGTCCGGGACCGCGATGATCAGCAGGTCGACACCGGTTCGGGCCACCTCGGCGGCGGGCAGGTTGGTGGCGGCGGGCAACAGTTCGGCGATGCGGGCCTTGGCCGCCACGGAGACGCCGGAGGCGGCGATCACCTGGTGGCCGGCCCGGGTCAGCGCGGCGCCGAGCACCGCTCCCACCCGACCGGTGCCGATCACGCCAACGGTGAGCAGTCGGGGGACGAACGGTCCCCCGGCGGGTACGGCCGCGGCGCCAGAACGGCCAGCCGGCGCGGGCGCCCTCACCGGGGTGGCCGCACGCGGGCGCGACGATGCGCTCATAACATCGATCCAGTCCTCGATAAGTGGTACCGGTCGATCGCAAGTATGCGCCGGTGTTACAGATCCACGACAAGCATGTGTGAAAACCTTCACCGCAGCGCCGTATGCCCGCCGACCGTAGGGTTTGTGACGTGACGTGCCCTGAATGGCGGTTGAACTGAGATGTCGATGACCTGGCGGGCCGCGATGACGACCGCTCTCTACGGTCCCGATGGGTTCTTCGTCGCCGGGAGCGGACCCGCCGCCCACTTCCGGACCAGCGCGCACGTCACCACGGTGCTCGGCACGGCACTGATGCGCCTGCTCGACCGGCTCGACGCGGCGCTCGGCCGGCCGGACCGGCTGGACGTGGTGGACGTCGGGGCGGGGCGCGGTGAACTGCTCCGTACCCTGGCCAAGCTCGCCCCGGAGGAGTTGGGGCGCCGGCTCCGGCTGACCGCGGTCGAACTCGCCCCCCGACCCGAATCGCTGCCGCCCGCCATCGACTGGCGGGACACCCTGCCGACCGGCGTGGTCGGGCTGCTGGTCGGCACCGAGTGGCTGGACAACGTACCGCTCGACCTGGTCGGCACCGGCCCGGCGGGCTGGCACCGCCTGCTGGTCGACCCGGTGACCGGCACCGAGTTCACCGGGGCCCCGGTCACCGGCCCCGACCTCGACTGGCTGAGCACCTGGTGGCCACCGCAGCCCGAACTGGCGGGGTCGACCGCGCTGCCCGGCGCCCGCGCCGAGATCGGGCGCCCTCGGGACGTCGCCTGGGCGGAGGCGGTCGGCGCGCTCGACCGTGGGCTGGCCCTGACGGTCGACTACGGCCACCTCAGCGCCGACCGCCCGATCGGCGGCACACTGACCGGCTTCCGCGCCGGCCGCCAGGTGCCACCGGTCCCGGACGGCACCTGCGACCTGACCGCGCACGTCGCCATGGACTCGGTCGCGGCGGCCGGGGAGGCGGTCGCGGGTCGGCCGTACACCCTGGTCGGTCAGCGGGCGGCGCTGCGGGCGCTCGGGGCCGACGGTGGCCGACCACCGCTCACCCTGGCCAGCACCGACCCGGCCGGGTACGTCCGGGCGCTCGCCGCCGCCTCGACGGTCGCCGAACTGACCGATCCGGCCGGGCTCGGCGGGCACTGGTGGCTGCTGCAACCGGTGGGGCTCGACCCGGCCGGCCTGCTTCCCCAACCGCTCAACGTCCCGTCAGGGCCGGTTCCGTCCCCTCCGGTCGGACGGGCAGCCGGAGGGTGAAGACCGAGCCCCCGCCGAGCACGCTGGTGACCGAGACCGTGCCGCCGTGCGCCTCGACCAGTTTGCGCACAATCGGCAGGCCGAGCCCGCTCCCGCCGGTCTGCCGGTTGCGTGACTTCTCGGCCCGCCAGAACCGGTCGAAGATCCGGGGCAGGTCGGCGGCGGCGATCCCGGACCCGGTGTCGGTGACCTCGATCGACAGCCCGTCGCCGGTGCTACGGGCGCCGATCGTCACCGTGCCGCCGGCCGGGGTGTGCCGTACCGCGTTGGTGACCAGGTTGCCGACGGCCTGCCGCAACCGGACCGGGTCGGCGTACACCTCGGGGTCGGCCTCGGCCCGGGTCGTCAGGGTGACCCCGGCACGCTCCGCCCGCGCCTGGTTCGCGCTGGCCACCTGGGTCAAGAGGTCGGCGACGTAGACCTGCTGGTGGTGCAGCCGCAACTCACCCGCGTCGGCCGCCGCCAGGTCCTGAAGGTCGTCGATCACGTGCTGGAGCAGCAGCGCCTCCTCCAGCAGCGACGTCATCAGCTTCCGATCGGGCTCGACCACCCCGTCCTCGGCCGCCTCCAGCCACCCCCGGATGTTGCTCACCGGGGTACGCATCTCGTGTGCGACGTCGCTGACCATTGCCCGCCGCAGCTCCTCCAACTGCTCCCGCCGCGCGGACATGTCGTTGAACACGGTCGAGAGCCGGGCGATCTCGTCCCCGCCGGTGACCTTCACCCGGGCCGATCCGTCGCCATCGCGCATCCGCTGCGCCGCCCCGATCAACGCGTGCAACGGCCGGACCAGGCGTACGCCCGCCAGCACGGTGACGCTCACCGTCACCAGTAGGACGAGTCCGGCGACCCCGGCGATCCGGGCCCGGTTCGCCGGGGACAGATCGAAACCGCTCGCGGTCTGGGTGTCGGGGCTGGTGACGAAGAGCAGTGCGGCCGGTGCGACGTACGGGGTGAGCTGTTCGCGGCGGCTACCGCCGAGGCAGTCGTTGACCTGTTGACCGTGATCCGGATTGGACCGTTGCGACACCTCGCTGCTCCCCCTTTGCGCGGATGCCGGTGCCGGTGCCGGTGCCGGTGCCGGTGCCGTGGACGGCAAAAGCCAGTCCCAGGTCCCACTGAGCGTGAGCGTCACCGGTGGCAGTTTCCGACGGATGAGACAGGTGTTCACCAGCCCGTTGAGCTGGTTGAGCGCCTTGCCCTCGGTCGGCGTCGGCGCCGCCAGTGCGTCCCGGGGCCCGAGGCAGACGATGCTCGCGGCAAGATCGGTGCCGGGTGCCTCAAGGTACGGCCGGCCACTGGGCCGGTCCACCACCTCGGCCCCGACCCCGGCCCGGCCGCGTAGGCACTGGACGGCCTCGTCTGCGAGGTCGCGCAACGCCGCCCGTTCCCGCTCCGGCACCAAGAACGGGCCGACGGCCCGGGGGTCGATCCGGTCGGCGCCCGCCTCCGGGGCCAATGCGACGTCGACCGCGAGCGGGTCGACGGTCGCCGAGGCGCTGGCCGGCAACTTCCCGGCACCGGGGCCGGGGGTGGCATTGGAGTTGGGGCCGGGGACAGAGTCGGCGATCGGCGTACGGTCGTGCCTGGTCAGGGTGATCCGTCGCCCGGTCTGCGCGGCCAGGGTGCGTACGGTCTCGCCGACCCCGGTCCAGTCCGGGTGGGTGGCGGCGTAGCCGAGCAGCGCGTCGTAGATCCGGGCGTCGTCGGCGAGCGCCTGCCCCTGCTCCTGCCGGATCGCCCCGGCGGTGGTCCGGACCGAGAGCCACGCGGTGGCCGCGATGGAGCAGATGGAGACCAGGGCGGAGAGGGCCAGCAAGCGCACCAGTAGACTCCGGTGCAGCCGGAACCTACCGGGCACGGCCGGGCCCGTCGCCGTCTTCGACGAGCTTGTAGCCTACGCCGTATACGGTGACCAGCCGCCTCGGCTTGCGCGGGTTCGGCTCGATCTTCTTCCGCAGGTTCATCACGTGTACGTCGACGGTGCGGCTGGTGATGTAGCGGTCGAAGCCGTGCAGGTGGCCGAGGAGCTGTTCCCGGGTGAAGACCCGACCGGGCTGGGCGGCCATCGCGTGCAGCAACGCGAACTCCCCCGGGGTGCAGTCAACCCGGCGGGCGTCGCTGCTGACCTCGTGCCGCTCCGGGTCGATCCGGAGGCCACCCACCCGGAGCACCGGGTCGATGCCCGGCTCGTCCCGTCGGACTCGCCGCAGCAGCGTACGGACCCGGGCGACCAGCTCCCGAGGGCTGTACGGCTTTGTCATGTAGTCGTCGGCGCCAAGATCGAGTCCGAGCAGCAAATCGTCCTCGGCCGACCGGGCGGTGAGCATCAGCACCGGCAACTCGGACTCCCGGCGCAGGATGCGACAGACGTCCCAGCCATCGACCTTCGGCATCATCACGTCGAGGACGAGCAATTCGGGCGGCTGCCGACGGATCTCGTCGAGCGCCGCCCGCCCGTCGCGTACGACGACGACGGAGTGACCCTCGCGCTCCAGGTAGCGGCGGGCCAACTCAGCCTGCTTCTCGTCGTCCTCGGCGACCACCACGTGCGCACACACGTCCCCGACTGTAGGTCCGTCCCGGCCCGGTGGCCCCCTTCGATCGGCTGATCGGGCGGGACACCACGGAACCGCTACCGGTTCCTGACAACTTCCTCACAACTCGTCGCGACGCTCGGCCGCATGTCTCCGCTCCGCCATCTACACGCTGGTTCGAGTACCCTGTCCGGCCGGCCCGCAAGGTTCGTCTCCACCACCCTGCTCGCCCCCGCCGCCCTGCTCCTCTCCGTCGCCCTCGCCGGCTGCGCGGGAGGTGGCGGATCCGGTGGCGCCACCAACACCAGCACCACCGACCGGGTGGCCACGCTCACCACGGTCGCGCCCTCGAACACCGCCGGACCGGGTGAGGACAGGGGGCGCCCACAGTTACGTCTGGACATGTCCGAGGAGGAGAAGGACCGGTACTGGACCACCTACAAGGTCTGCCTGAGGGATCACGGCGTGCAGCCGGTCAGGCAGGGCGCGGGGGCTCCGGGTCCGTTCAGCCCGACAGACGGGGAGGACAGTCTCAACCTGGACCAGAGCGGCGAGCCCAAGGCGGCGTACGTCGCGTGCGCCGGCAAGCTGCCGCTCCAGCCGGTGGAACTCGACCCGGAGAAGAACCCGCAGTACGCGGACCAGTGGAACAACTACATCCACTGCCTGCGCGAGCACGGCATCAAGTTGCACGCCACCTCGCCCGGGAACGCGACCTGGGACGACGACGTGAAGGAGGCGCCGAGCAGCGGGGACTACAACAAGTGGGATAAGCAGTGCACGATGGAGGTCTTCGGTGGCAAGAAGTAGCGACCGCGATCAGCCACATCGTGCAGGGCGGAGGGTCCGACGGCGCGGGCGGCCAGTCCGGCCCGTCCAAGTGGACGTGGCGATCACCCCGACGAAGGCCGCCGACGTGGCAGTTCTCCCACCCCCGGGTCGGAGTCAGCGATCGTCGTACGGTCGTGCCCGGTCAGGGTGATCTGGCGCCCGGTCTGCCCGGCCAGGCTGCGTACGGTCGCACCGACGCCGGCCAGCCGTCGACCTTCGGCATCATCAATCACGTCGAGGACGAGCAATTCGGGTGGCTGCCGACGGATCTCGTCGAGCGCCGCCCGCCCGTCGCGTACGACGACGACGGAGTGACTCGCGCTCCAGGTAGCGGCGGTCAAACTCAGCCTGCTTCTCGTCGTCCTCGGCGACGACGACGTGTGCACACATGGGCTCGACTGTGGGTCCGTGTCGGACCGTCGAACCCCCCGCGAAGGCTGGTCGGCTGGGCACCACGGGACCGCTACCGGTTTCTGACAACTTCCTCACAAGTCGCGGCGACGCTCGGCCGCATGTCTCCCTCACCGCGTCGGGGTGCCGGTTCGGGCACCCGTTTCCGCCGGCCCGCCGCGCTGCGCGCCGCTGTCCTGATCGCCTGTGTCGCCCTCTCCGGCTGTGTCGACGGTGCCGGCGGTGCCGGGCCCGGTGGTACGACCGGATCCGGCAGCTCCGACGAGGTGGCCTCGCTCGCCTCGGTCGCACCGTCGCAGACACCCACGTCGGGCGGGAACGCGTCCGATACGGGCCGCCCGCAACTGCGTCTGGACATGTCCGACGAGGAGGAGGAACGGCTCTGGACAACGTACAAGGTCTGCCTGAAGGACCACGGGGTGCCGGTGATCAGGCGAGGTGAGGGTGGGCCCGGAGCGGTCAACCAGGACGGCAGCCTCAACGACCTCTCACTGGACCAGAGCGGCGAACCGAAGTCCGCGTACGTGGCGTGCGCGAACAAACTGCCGCTCCAGCCGCCGGAACTCGACCCGGACAAGAACCCGCAGTACGCCGACCAGTGGAACGACTACATCCGCTGCCTGCGCCTACGCGGCTTCAAGCTGCACGTCACCTCCCCGGGGAACGCGACCTGGGACGACGACGTGAACGAGGCGCCGTCCGGCGGGGACATCGGCAAGGCGGAGAAGGAGTGCACGATGGAGGTCTTCGGTGGCAAGAAGAAGTAACGACACCGAGGCGCCGGGGCGGCACGACGGCACCGACGGGTCGCGGCGGGGCGGTCGGAGCGTGCTGCACTGGGTGCTGGTCCTGATGGTCGTGGGCGGCCTTGGCGCGAGTGCGGTCGTACTCGCCGGCAGGGGCGGCGCCACGGAGGCCCCGAAGGACACCGCCCCGGTCGCGGAGACCATCACCGTGGCCAGGACCGACCTCACCGAGAGCCAGACGCTCGGCGGCACGCTCGGTTTCGGCACCGAGCAGGTGGTGAAGGGCACCGGCACCGGTGTCGTGACGAAGCTGCCGGAGGTGGGTTCGTCGGTGGCCCGGGGCAGACCGCTGTACTGGGTGAACGACCAGCCCGTGCTGGTCCTCTTCGGAGACACCCCGTTCTTCCGCGCGCTGGACAAGCCGGGCATCCAGGGCAGCGACGTGAAGATCCTGTTGGACAACCTGAAAGCGCTCGGTTACTCCACCGGATCGCAGCCGAAGCCGCCGAAGGAGCCGAGGAAGTACGCCCCACCGCAGGCGACGCTCACCCCGGCGCTGGCGGCGGCGTTGAAGAAGTGGCAGCAGGAGAGCGGGCTCGCCCCGACCGGCACGCTCGCCCTCGGCCAGGTCGTGGTCCTGCCCGGGTCGGTACGGGTCAGCGCGCTGCGGGCGCATCCCGGCGCCGACGTCGCGACGGAACTGCTGACGGTGACGAGCACGGCCAAGTCGGTGACCGTACCGGTGGCCGCCACCGAGGTCGGGACCATCAGCGTCGGCGCGGACGTGACCGTCACCCTGCCCGACGGCACCGAGATCCCCGCCAAGGTGAGTTCGATCAGCCACATCGTCCAGGACGGCGGCGCGGGTGCCCCGCTCGGTCAGTCCGGGCCGCCGAAGGTGGACGTCACGGTCACCCCGACAAAGGCCGCCGACGTGGCGAAGCTCGACGCGGCGGCGGTCCAGGTGCGCTTCACCACCACTGTGCACAAGGGGGTGCTCGCTGTTCCGGTCGGCGCCCTGGTGGCGTTGCGGGAGGGCGGCTATGCGCTCCAGCACCCCGACGGCACGTTGACCGCGGTCGAGACCGGGATGTTCGCCAAGGGCCTGGTGGAGATCAGCGGGCCGGCCGTGGCCGAGGGCCTCGAGGTGGTGACCAGCTCATGACCGGCGCCTCGGTGCTCGACGTCGACCGGGTGGTCAAGGCGTACCCGGGCGGGGTGACGGCGCTCGACGACGTGTCGCTGACCGTACGCGAGGGCGAACTGCTGGCCATCCTCGGCCCGTCCGGCTCCGGCAAGTCGACCCTGCTCAACATCATGGGCACCCTGGACCTGCCGACCAGGGGCACCGTACGGGTCGGTGGCCAGGACGTCGCCGCCCTCTCCGACCGCAGGCTCTCCGCGCTGCGTGGCCGCTGGCTGGGCTTCGTCTTCCAGCAGTTCCACCTCACCGACGGGCTGAGCGCGGCGGAGAACGTCGCCACCGGGCTGCTGTACGCCGGGGTGCCGCGCCGGCAACGGCGTGGGCTGGCGCTGGCGGCACTGGACCGGGTGGGGTTGGGGCACCGGGTGGGTCATCTGCCGCATCAGCTCTCCGGTGGCGAACGGCAGCGAGTGGCGATCGCCCGCGCGCTGGTCAACGACCCGGCGCTGGTGCTCGCCGACGAACCGACCGGCGCCCTGGACACCGCGAACGGGGAGGCCGTACTCGCCTTGCTGACTCAGTTGAACCGCGAGGGCACCACCATCGCGGTGATCACACACGACCGCGACATCGCGGCCCGGATGCCCCGTCGGGTGGAGATCCGGGATGGCCGCATCGTGACCGACACCCGTTCCGGGAGCGAGCAGTGACCGACACGTCCACACCATCGGCCGCCCCGGACCGGTCCGCGTCATTCCCGACCCGGACCAGACCCGTACGGCTGGCGCCGGCCGACGTACTCCGGCTCGGCCTGCTCGGCATCCACACCCGGAAGATGCGGGCGGCCCTCTCCGCCCTGGGCATCTCGATCGGCATCGCCACGATGATCATCGTGACCGGCATCCCGGCATCGAGTCAGCAGGCGGTGCTGGACCAGCTCTCCGCCCTCGGCACCAACATGCTGCGGGCCCAGCCCATCCCGGACCAGGATCCGCCGATGCTGCTGCCGGCGGAGTCGGTCGGGATGGCGAGCCGGATCGGACCGGTGACCAGGGCGAGTGCGGTCGCCAACACGCACGCCGTGGTGCGCCGCTCCGACCTGGTGAACCCGAACGACAGTTCGGGCCTGAGCGTGCTGGCCAGCCGGACCGATCTGCTGGAGGCGGTCAACGGGCGGGTACGCAGCGGCCAGTTCCTCGACCCGTCGACGGAGGAGTTTCCGACTGCGGTACTCGGTTATCTCGCCGCGAGCCGGCTCGGGATCACCACGCTGGTGCCGGGGCAGCCGCCACCGCAGATCAACATCGACGACCACTGGTTCACTGTGATCGGCATCCTTGACCCGCTGCCGCTCGCCACCGATCTCGAACGTTCGGTGCTGGTCGGCTGGGATGCGGCGGGTACGGTGCTGGGCTTCGACGGCCATCCCACGGTGATCTACGTGCAGGCCAGGGAGGACGCGTTGGAGGACGTACGGGCGGTGCTGCCGGCCGCGCTGAATCCGCAACTGCCCGGGTTGGTGCAGGTGTCCCGCCCCTCCGACGCCCTTGCCGCGAAGCGGGTCACCGAGAGCACCCTCTCCGCGCTCTTCGTCGGACTGGCCGGGGTCGCGTTGCTGGTCGGGGGGATCGGCGTGGCGAACACCATGTTCATCTCGGTGCTCGAACGCCGCCGGGAGATCGGTCTGCGGCGGGCGCTCGGCGCGAACCGGGGCCAGATCAGGGGGCAGTTCCTCACCGAGTCCGTACTGCTCTCCACGCTCGGCGGCGTCGCTGGGACGGTGCTGGGCGTGCTGACGACCATCGGGTACGCGAGCTACCAGGGTTGGCCTCCGGTCATCCCGGTGCTGGCGGTGGCCGGTGGTATCGGCGGCGCCCTGCTCGTCGGGGTGGTCGCCGGGGTCTATCCGGCGATCCGGGCGTCCCGCCTCACCCCGACCGAGGCACTGGCAACGGTGTGAGCCGACTTCCTCCAGTTCTCCCCATTTGCCCGCGTGCCGAATAGGGACAAAGGGGCAATAGCACAGCATCCTAAGGGGATGCATCAGACGGATCTGGAAACAGCCGAGCCGCCAGTTGCCGACACCGTCGGCCCACTCGTCGGTCGCGCGGCACCCACTCTCGCCGCCACCATCGCCCTGTACGCGCTGGTCGCCGCGGTAGCCCGGCCCCTCACCCTGCCCGCCGCCGGGGTGGTCCTCGCACCCGGCCTGGCCCTGGTGTGGTGGGGGGCCCGGCGGGTGCCGCAGCGGTCGATCGTGGCCGGACGGCCCACCGCCATCGCCTGGTACGGGCTCGGCGGCATCTTCTGCGTCTGGGAGCTGGTCGCCCTCTTCACCGGCAACGACGCCGCGCACCCGACGCTCAGCATCCTGGCCGACCCGTTCCTCGACACCTACCCGGGCCGGGTCGCCGGATATGTCCTCTGGTTGAGCACCGGCGCCTGGCTGGTGACCCGATGACCGCTCGGAACACGCTGATCGCCGGTTTCGCCGTCATCTTCGCCGTGATGTTCCTGGTCGACCTCGCCGGCCGGCGCCCGGACAGCACGGTCGCCCCGCTCGGAAACGCCCTGATTGCTGCGATGCGTACCGGTACGGGGCGGCTGATCGTACTCGGAACCTGGCTCTGGATGGGTTGGCACTTCCTGGCCAGATGAACCCGGGCCGCCCGACCATCCGACCGGACCGGTCCGCCCTGTTTGCCGCGCTTCGGGGCGGGAAGCCAGCGATTCGTCGGACACGTCAGTAGCCAGGACGTGGCAAACCTCGTCATCCGAACTCCCTGGGCCGGACGAAACGGCTGATTGCCCCATCGGAGGAAAGATGCCAGTTTTCGTCAAGAAAGTGTTTGCCTGGGGAGGGCTGGCCTTCCTGATCTTCTTCATCGCCTTCCGGCCGGACAGTGCCGCGCACACCTTCAGGACCATCGGGGGCGGCCTGATGCTCATCGCCCAGGGCTTCGGTGACTTCCTCACCAGCCTGATGACCTGACCCCCGCCCGGGGTCAGGTCAGGGCGAGCGCGACAACGCTGCCCAGGATCAGGAACGGGCCGAACGGCAGATGCCCGGACCACTGGACCCGGTGGGTGGCCAGCAGCACGACGCTGGTCAGCGCGGCAGCGGCAAAGGCCACCATCAGCCCGAATGCCACCATCGGCCAGCCCAGCCAGCCCAGCACGGCGGCGCTGCTCAGCACCAGCTTCGCGTCGCCCAACCCGAAGCCGCGCCGGCCCAGCAGCAGTGTCGACGCCACGAAGAGCGACGCCACCGCCGCACCGGCGAGCAGGGCGCGCAACCAGGCGCCGCCACCCGGGGCGGGATCGTCCGCGGTGCCCGTACCGCCGACGAGCGCGGCGAGACCGAGCAGCACCACGGTGCCGCCGGCGGCGGCGTACGTCAACCGGTCCGGCAGCCGGTGCACCGCCAGGTCGACAAAGAGCAGCGGCACCGCACAGAGTGCCCACCAGGCGAACGCGACCGTCTCCAGCGCCGACCGGTCAGCCAGTATCAGCACCACCGCCACCGCGACCAGGGCCAACTCGACCGTCAGGGGCGGGGCGCCGATCCGTTGGCGACAGGCACCACACCGGGCCAGCGGGGAGAGTGTCCGCAGTGGCCCGTCGAGGCCGAACGGCGCACCGCAGGCGTCGCAGGTGGCGCGACGGCCGGTGCCGGACGGAACAGAGTCGGCGGCCACGAGCCACCGGATCAGAGGGGCGACCGTCGCGGCAGCCAGTAGCCGCGATGACCAGTTCGTCCCGATGCGTGATTCATTCCCGGGGCTCGCCCGGCGCTCGGTCAGCGACACGATGACCTCCGTACACGGTCGGCGGGACCCCACTGGTCCCGATAGCGAACAACACGTTCCGTAAGTTCATGATCGGCAAAGAGCGATCTTCGATCGACGGGCGTCGGCCTCGAAACCCCGACATCAGACCACCCCGACCACCGAGCGGAAGCGGCCGGCGACGCGCCGAAACCGGCCCGAGACCGGGGTACGGAAACGGCCAGATCGCCGCCATCCGCCGTATAACGCAGTGCATCCGAACATGCATCAGCACGCGCAGAAGAGCGATCAACCCCGCCAAGGGCCCACTGGTCGAGTCGATACACATCGAGCATCATCAAAGAACCTCAATGGATATTGGATCGAGAGACGGTAACCGTACGTGTTCTCTGCAATTGCCCCTGTTGCATCGTCGACGGTCAGCCTATGCTCGCCCCTTGGGTGACGCACAACCGTCGGGCGACAACAGGTCAACCCACCGATCCGGCAGTGAAATACAAAAAGGACAAGATCGGCACAGATCCATACAAGTAAATGTTTGTACGGCGGCACCAGACTCTGGCACGAGTCACGTACGCCTGCCGTAGCGTGCCAGCACCACCGGCACGGCCCACCTCACCAGGCCAGATCGGCTGATCCAGCCCTCCGGTGTTCCGACGGCGAGCGACGGAAAGAGAGGAAAAACCGTTGCGCGCAAAGCGATTGGGCAGCCTCCCCGCCGTCCTCGTCGCGATCGCGATGGTCGCCTTGGGTGCCGGCTGCTCAAAGGACCAGGAGTCCGGCATACCGGCGTCACCGGACGCCACTCCCGCCGCCACGGAGCCTCTCGGCCCGGAGCAGGCAGCGGCGTCGAAGGCCGCGCTCGCCGCCTATGCCGGCTATATCGACGCCTCCCTTGAGGCCGAAAAATCGTCGAACCCCCTCCACCCGGCGCTCAAGAAGTATCTGGGCGATCCACTGCTGACCCAGGTTCGGCTCGCCATTCGTGACGCGAAGGAGCACGGCGCGATGCGTACCGGCACGCTCATCTCCGATCCGCAGGTGACCGACGTCCGGCTGGACACCGTCCCGGCCAGCGCCTCGATCCAGGACTGCCTGGACGGCACCGGATACCGGCTGATCTACATCAAGGACAAGTCGGTGGTCCCCGGCTCCGCCAGTGGCCGCTACCTCGCGACCGCGACCGCCACCCGCTACCCGGACGGCCGCTGGCTGATCAGCTCCGGCACCGCACACCGGGACCAGCCATGCTGACCCGGCGCACCGGCCCCACCCGGCGACTGCTCACCGTCGGCGCGCTCGCGACCCTGACCCTGGCCCTGGGACTCACCGGTTCGGCCTCCGCCAACCCCGGCGCGATCTGCCCACCCACCCAGACCAACTGCTACGTCTGGGACGGCCGCGGAGACAACCCGGGTGGGCCCGGAGACGACGACTCCGGCGGCGGCAACGGCGGCACGGCCCGCAAGTGCACCCGCAACGGCCAGCCGATGCGCTGCTACGACCCACTGCTCGGCTGGTTCAGCCAGGCCGACGGCTGCTACTACAAGCTCCAGGAACCCCAGCCCGACGGCGTACCGGAGGGCTGGGACTCGTACCTGCGCAGTTGTGGCGACGGCGGCGTCGGCGGCCAGGAGCCGATCGACCTGGACGAACCGCCGCCCGGCTTCGGCGACGCCCCGGACCCGGCCGACCTCGCCGCCCAGGCCCTGGCTGACATCGACCTCGTCGCCGTGGAGGTCAACGTCGCACCCAAGCCCAGGGGAAAGCCCGGCCTGGTCGGACTGCCGATCTGGCTCTGGGTCGAGGATCGCGGGCTGAACAACTGGGGCCCGATCCCCAACTCGGCCGAGGACCGGGGCGTGGTGGTCTGGATCAGCGCACAGGTCGAGAAGGTCGTCTGGGACATGGGCAACGACGCCTGGATCACCTGCACCCGGCAAGAGGTCGAGCACGGGAAATTCGACCCGGCCACCGACGCCAACGCGGAACCGCCCTGCGGATACATGTCCGGTTATCCGAAGCCGACCGTGGGCACGCCATACGAGATCAGCGCCACCACCCACTGGAAGGTGACCTGGGAGAGCAACAGTGGCGCGAGCGGCGTCCTCACCACCGTCCGGTTCAGCGAGCCCGTAGCAATCGAGATCGACGAACTTCAGGTGGTGACCCGGTGACCGTCGCACCCGCCCGCAACGTCCCTGGACCGGTCGACGCACCGGTGGCCCCGCCGAAGGTGGTCCGCCAACGGCGCATCCGCCCCGGTCTGCTCGGCCTGGCGGTGCTCCTCGTCGCGCTCGGCGGACTCGGCTCCGCCTTCGCGATCACCTCGGTACGCGCCACCGGCAGCTACCTCGCGGTCGCCCGGCCGGTCGCCGTCGGCAGCCTGCTCACCGCCGACGACGTCACCCGGGTCGAGGTGGCCGGTGGCCAGGGTCTGGCCCCGATCGCGGCGAGCCGCCTCCGGGACGTGGTCGGCAAACGCGCCGCCGTGACGCTCACCCCCGGAACGCTGCTCACCGCGAACCAGCTCACCGACAAGCCGATGCTCGGCCCCGGTCAGCAACAGATCGCGATCAGCCAACGGATCGGCGCGGTCCCGGCGAAGAAGCTCCGCCCCGGCGACAAGCTGCTGCTCATCGGCCTGCCGGACAAGAGCAAGAGCGAGGCCGACGCGGCGACCACCCGGTTCGAGACCACGGTCATCGACACCTCCGTACCGGACAACAACACCGTGGTCCTCTACCTGGCACTCGCGGTCCGCGACGTACCGGCGGTGGTGGCCCTGAACGCCAACAACCGGATCGCCGTCGTACTCACCTCGGCGGCCTGAACATGGCCGTGGTCGCCTTCGTCTCCGCCAAGGGCTCCCCCGGAGTCACCACCGCCGCCCTCGCCTGCACCCTCTCCTGGCACCGGCGGGTGATCCTCGCCGAGTGCGACCCGGCCGGCGGTTCGGTGCTCGCCGGTTACCTCGGCGGCGCGCTCGACGGGCCACGCGGCATCGGTGAACTGGCCGTCGGCGAGCTGCGCGACGGCAACCTGGAGACGTCGTTCTGGTCCCAACTGGTCGACCTGGACGCACCCAAGCGGGAACGACTGCTGCTGCCCGGGGTGGTCGACCCAGCCCAGGCCGGCAGTGTCACCCCACTCTGGCAACGCTTCGCCGACTTCTTCCAGGAACTGGAACGCGGCCAGCCGGCGTACGACGTACTCGTCGACTGTGGACGGTTACAGGTCGTCGCGCCACCGTGGCCGGTCCTGCGGGCGGCGGCGATCGTGCTGGTCGTCACCGGCGCCCATCTCTCCGACGTCTCCAGCGCCCGCTCCACGATCAAGGCGATCGAACGGGACTTCGCCGAGCACCGGGTGCCTCCCGGTTCGCTACGGCTGCTGCTGGTCGGCAACGGCCACAGCCGGAGCGAGGTGAGCAAGGCGCTGGGCCTGCCGGTGATCGCCCACCTGCCGCACGACTCGCGTACCGCCGAGGTGCTCAGCCACGGCGGCACCGTACGGGCGAAACGGCCGCTGATGAACGCGGCCGGCGCCCTGGAGGTGCCGATCCGCACCCTGCTGGACCGTCGCCGGGCCCGACTCACCTGGCCGATGACCGTCCAGGAGGTTCCGCATGCGGTTTGAGCCCGTCTCCCACGACCCCCGGCAACGGGACAACGGCGTCACCTCCACGGTGCCGCCGATCCCCACCAACGGTCGGCACCAACGCCCGCCGGCTCCCCCGCCGAACGGCAATGGCACCCCGGTCCACCAGAACCCGGCGTACCCGGTCGTGGGTCTCGGCGTGCCACCCACCGCGCTCCCGCCGCCGGCCCACCGCCCACGGATCGACTTCGCGGTCGTCCGCGAACTCCGGCGCGAACTCAGCGAACGACTCACCCTCTGGCAGCGCGGTCGGGAGTTCACCACCGCCGAGGAGGACACCGAGCGGGCCAGGCTCGCGGTCGCCGTGGTGGGCGAGTACGCCGACGGTGCCCGCCGGGCCGGTACGCCGATGCACGCTGGCGAGGAACGCGCCCTGCTCGACCAGGTCACCGCCGAACTGGTCGGGTTGGGGCGGTTACAGACCCTGCTGGTCGACCAGACCATCGAAGAGGTGCACATCCTCGGCTGCGACCTGGTCCGGATCACCCGGCACGGCGGTGGCGTCGACTGGGCCGACCCGATCGCGGACAGCGACGAGGAGTTGGTGGAGATCCTCCAGGCCGCCGCCCGCCGGGCTGGCTCCACCGAGCGGTCGCTCTCCACCTCGAAGCCCACGCTCGACCTCCAGTTGCCCGACGGCAGCCGGCTCGCCGCGGTCTACCTCGTCAGCCACCGCCCGTACGCGGTGATCCGAAAGCACAACACGCTGGACGTGAGCCTCGACGAGATCGCCGGTGAGCGGGGCGACCTGGACGAGATGATCGACCTGCTGATCCGCGACTTCCTCCGGGCGGCGATGGCTGCCGGTCTGAACATCATGGTTGCCGGGCTGGCTGGCGCCGGGAAGACCACCGTCATCCGGGCGCTGATGGACGAGATCCCGGCGGACGAGCCGTACGTGGTGTTGGAGGAGAGTCGGGAACTGCTCCCCACCCGACGCGGGATCAAACACCGCGCGGTGATGAGCTTCGAGTCCCGCGAGGGACACGGCGAACGCGGGCTCGACGGGCGCCCGGCCGGTGAGGTGACCATCGCCGACCTGATTCCGGTGTCGCTGCGGATGGGCGTACTCCGGATCATCGTCGGCGAGGTCCGGTCCCGCGAGATCGTGCCGATGTTGCAGGCGATGACGACCAGCCGTGGCTCGATGTGCACCATCCACGCCCGTACCCCGGCGGGGGTGAGCGAGCGGATCATCGAGCTGGCGCTCTCCCACGGCCGGGAGATGACCGTCGACCAGGCCCGCCGGATGGCCGGCAACGCGCTCGACCTGATCGTCTACGTCACGGTCGAGGACGAGACCGCGATCGGGGGGCGCAAGCACCGGTTCGTCTCCCATATCGAGGAGGTCATCGGTGCCGGGGAGAGCGGTCGGATCACCACCACCACGATCTTCGGCCCAGGACCGGACGGCCGGGCCGTCCCGAAGCACCTGCCGGAGCGGGTCCGTGACCAACTGCTCCGGATCGGGTACGACGCCCGGCTGCTGAGCCGCTACATCGAGGCCGGCCAGGGTGCCTGGCGCCGGCCACGCCGTAGCCAACTGAGGCGGCGCGGATGAACAGCGCAGCGCGGATGAGCAGGGTGGTCCGGATGAGCGGGGTGGTCCGGATGAGCGGGGTGGTCCGGTGATGCCGCTGGGCAACGTCGAACTGATCGCGGTCCTCGCCGGGGCGGCCTGCGTGGCCGGCCTGATCCTGCTGGTCGTTGCGCTGATCGGCACCACCCGGCCAGCCCGGATGCCGGGGAGCGACTCGAACCAGTGGCTGCAACGGCTGTGGCGGGGCAGCGGCACCACCCGGTCGGAGCAACTCCGGCACCAGGCGTTCCTCGGTGCCGCGGTGCTGCTCGGCGCCCTCTCGTTCCTGCTGACCGGGCTGCCGGTCGCAGGCTTGCTGATCACGGTGGCGGTGCTCGGCACCCCGTGGCTCTTCTCCGCCGGCAAGGCCGAACAGCGGGCGATCGCCCGGATCGAGGCGGTCGGCGAGTGGACCCGGCGCCTGAAGGACATGTCCGGCACCGGGCAGGGCCTGCAACAGGCCATCATCGGCACGGTCTCCACCACCCCGGTCGAGATCGAGGAGGAGGTACGCCTGCTCGCCGCCCGACTCCAGGCCGGCTGGATGGCGAGGCCGGCGCTGCTCGGGTTCGCCGACGACATCGCCGACCCGGTCTGCGACCAGGTGGTGGCGGCACTGATCCTGCACCTGACCGATCGCGGTGAGCGGCTCGGCGACGTACTCGGCTCGATCGCCTCGGCGGCGGCGGCCGAGGTGGCCACCCGACGCGAGGTGGAGGCGAAACGTACCCAGCCCCGGTTCGCGGTCCGCTTCCTGACCGGCATGACCCTGCTGGTCCTCGGCTACGGGCTCGTGAACCCGGACTACATGCGCCCGTACGGCAGCGCCTCGGGCCAACTCGTGATGATCGTGCTGGGGAGCGCCTTCATCGCGCTGCTGGCCTGGGTACGGGCGATGAGCCAACCGCCCCGCCCGGCCCGCTTCCTCGCCGCCCCGACACCGGACGAGGTGCTGGCGTGATCCTCAACTGGCAGCTCACCATCGGGGTGCTCGGCGGTTCGGCGGCCGGACTGGGTGTCTTCCTCCTGCTCCGGGAGGCGCTACCGGCGACTCCCGCACTCGGACCAGCCCTGCGGAGGCTGCACCAGCCGGCCGCGCCCGTACGGAGCACGACCACGTCGAGGGATCTGGAGTGGATCAGCGGGGTCACCCGGTGGCTCCGCCCGCCCACCCGCGAGTTGGCCCTGATCGGTCAGACGTCGGAGCAGTACACGCTCTCGGTGGTGGTCAGCGGCCTGATCGGACTGGCACTGCCGGTGGTCACGGTGGCGGCCCTGTTCATGGCCGGCGTACGGCTGCCGATCGTCGTGCCCACGGTGGCCGGTCTGCTGCTCGGCGCGCTCGCGGCGTACATGGCGCACCGCAGTGTCCTGACCAAGGCCGACAAGGCCAGCGGGGAGTTCCGGCAGGCGGTCTGCGCCTATCTGGACCTGGTCGCCCTGCAGCTCTCGGCGGCACACGGGCCGGTGCAGGCGCTCGAACGTGCTGCCGCCGTCTGCGACGGCTGGGTGTTCGAACGCATCCGCGAGGCGTTGCGGATGGCGCAGTTGCAGATGCACTCGCCCTGGGACGAGTTGCGGGACCTCGCCGAGAAGATCGGCGTCGCCGAACTCGGCGACGTGGGGGCGATCATGCAGTCCTCCGGGACCGATGGCGCCCAGGTGCACGACACGTTACGTGGTCGCGCTGATTCGTTGCGCGACCAGATCCGTACCGACAGCCTGGCCAAGGCCGAGGCGGTCACCAGTCGACTGGACATTCCCGGCGCGCTGCTGGTGTTCGTCCTGATCGGCTTCATCCTCTACCCGTTCATCGCCCGGATCTGACCCCCGACCCCCGATCGAAATGAATCCACCAGGAAAGAGGAGTACGTCATGAGGCCCGTCCTCTATCTGTCCACCGCCATCGCGCTGCGCTGGGCCGAGATGCGCGATGTCAAGGAGCGGGATCGCGGCGACAGCCCCGTCCCGACCGCCGTGATCATCCTGGGCATGGTGGTCATCGCCATGGCCGTGACCACCTTCATTTTCACCATGACCAACGCGTGGCTGGACGACATCCCGGACCCGGCCGACCCGGTCGGTGGGAACCCGCCGGGCGTCGACAACTGACCCGATGCGCGCTGTTCCGGCGATCCTCCGGTTCCGGACCA
Source organism: Micromonospora sp. NPDC050417 (assembly GCF_044458865.1). Lineage (NCBI taxonomy): Bacteria > Bacillati > Actinomycetota > Actinomycetes > Micromonosporales > Micromonosporaceae > Micromonospora > Micromonospora sp. NPDC050417. Next base: position 491,135 of record NZ_JBITIH010000002.1, on the reverse strand, counting down.
CCCCGGTGGCCCGGAACCGGAGCGCGCCCGGAAACGGAGACCGGAGCGCGCCCGGAAACGGAGACCGGGGGGCGTCCGGGAACGGGGACCGGGGGGCGTCGCCGGTGGAACTGGCCGTCGTCCTCCCCGCGATCTTCGTGCTGGTCTTCGTCTCGCTCCAGGCGGCGATCTGGTACATGGCCCGCTCGACCGCGCTGAACGCCGCCCAGGAGGCGGTGAACGCACAACGGACCTACGAGGCCGGTGCCGGCGTCGGCGAAACCCGGGCCTGGGTGTTCCTGGACCGGGCCGGTGACTGGTTGGTCGACGCGGAGGTCGAGGTCACCCCGGTCGGTCCCGGCGACACCGAGGTGAGCGCGACCGTGACCGGGCAGGCCATCCGCGTGGTGCCGTTGATACCGCTCCCCCCGATCAGCGAGACCTCGCACGGCACGGTGGAACGGCTGACGGACGTGGTCCCATGAGTTGGCGCACCCGACGACAGGAGAGCCGAGGGTCGGTCTCGGTGGAAACGGCCGTGCTGGCACCCGCCTTCATCGGGCTGCTCCTGCTCGCCGCCATGGCCGGTCGGACCGCCCTCGCGGACGAGGCGGTCGGGGCGGCGGCCCACGACGCCGCCCGTGCCGCGTCCATCGCCCGCTCTCCCGACGAGGCGCAGCAGGGCGCGGCGGCGGCTGTGACAGCACAACTGGCCTGGTCGGACCTCACCTGCTCGTCCATCACGATCGCGCTGGACGGCATCGTCGGCGACAACGAGACGTCGCTCGACAACGCGTTCAACCAGCCGCTCGGGTCGGACGTGTCGGTACGGGCAACGGTCAACTGCCTGGTGGTCTACGAGGACCTGAGCATGCCCGCGCTGAACATGATCGCAAGCGACTGGCGCGAGTCGACCTTCGTCTCCCCTGTCGACCGCTACCGCAGCCGGAGCGGGAGTGGCACGTGATGGCCAGGGCTGACGGACGGGACGCCGGCCGGGTCAGCGCCTTCCTGGCGGTGGCGGCGACCGGGCTGATCGCGGTCATCGGCCTCTCGCTCGACGGGGCCGGGCAGCTACGCAGCATGCAACGGGCGGACAACCTGGCGGCCGAGGCGGCCCGGGTCGGCGGCCAGCAAATCAACCGTGGGACCGCCATCGGCGGTAACGGCATCGTGGTGGACGAAGGCGACGCGGAAACCGCGATCGCGGATTACATCGAGGACGTCGACGACGCCACCCTGGTCGACGTCACCTTCGACACCGTCGCCGACGGACAGGACCTCACCGTCGTCGTCGACGTCCAGTACAACCGGATCATGCTCGGCCTGTTCGGACTCGGTAACACCGTCACCGTACGCGGCACTGCCACCGCTCTGCTCCGTACGGAACCGTAGCTAGGGAGGCGACGTCATGCCCGCAGCGCGCGTATCGGCGGCCCGGCGTACCGGGCAGATCCTCACCGGTCTCTGCTCGCTCCTCATTCTGGTCGGACTGGTGGTCGGCGCGCCGATCGCGCTGCTCACCGTCGCGGGCAACCCGCTGCCGGACCACGTGCCGACCCTCGCCGAGATCGGGGACACCCTCACCAGCCGCGACGACGGGCAGCTCTTCCTGCGCGCACTGGCGATCGTCGGCTGGTTGGGCTGGGCGACGTTCGCGCTCTCCGTACTCGTGGAACTGCCCGCCCGAATTCTGCGCCGGCCGGCGCTCCGACTGCCCGGTCTGCGCCGGCAGCAGCGGGCGGTGGCGGCCCTGGTCGGGGCGGCTGCCCTGATCCTGGTGACGAGTCCGGCGGCGACCGCGGCCACGTCGGTGGCGGCCGGCACCGTCGCCGCCGCGTCCTACGCGCCGGTCACCGCGACGACCGCGGGGTACGCGCCGGCAGCGATCGCCGCCGGGCCGTCGACGACGACCGAGTACGCCCCGAGCGCCTGGGCGGCGGCACCGTACGGGCAGACCGGCGGGGCGCCACTCGCCCAACCGGTCGCCGCCACCGGAGCCGCACCCCGTTCGCTGGCGGCGCCGAGCACCCCCGCGGACGCACCAGCCCCGGTGTACCGGGTGGAGGAGGGCGACTACCTCGGCACGATCGCCGATCGCTACCTCGGTGACTTCAACCGGTTCCGGGACCTGGCTCGGGCCAACGAGATCCGCAACCCGGACCGGATCAAACCCGGCCAGCTACTGCACCTGCCGGCGGACGCCGAAGACCGGGGCAGACGCGAGCACGCCACCGGCCTGGTCGCGACCCCACCGGCGGCGAAGCCGGTCGAACCGCCCACCAACGGCTGGCCGGAGCCGGAGAAGCCGACCCCGCCGCCGGCTCAGGAACAGCCTCGCCAACAGCCGGCCGAGGTCACCACATACGCGGTCGGCGCCTCCCGGGCGAGCGTGGTGAGCAGCGTCAACCGGCCGTTGGCGGTGTCGGCGGTGATCGCGGTGGCAAGCATCGTCGGGGCCCAGATCGGCGCCGTGCTCGGTTTGCGACGCCGACCGGCGACCAGCACTACCGGCACCGTCAGTGACGGCGGTCGACACCGCAGGGACTGAAGCCCCCGACAGGTTCGGACACGTGCCCGGTCAGGGGAGCCGGATCTCCAGCACCCCGCCCATCACCCGGGTGGGCAGGGTCTGCTGGTCGGTGGCGCTCGGGCCGTGCACCACCTCGCCGTTGTCCAGTCGGAACGTGCTGCCGTGCCACGGGCAGACGACGCAGACCAGCCCGTCGACCTTGGTGACGTCCCCCTCGCCGAGCGGCCCGCCCTGGTGGCCGCAGTGTTCGAGCATCGCGGTGACCCGGTCACCGTCCCGGTAGATCAGCACCGGGACGTCGTTGACCTTCCGGGTCACCAGGCTCGCCTCGGGTAACGCGCCGAGGTCGGCGACCGGATGCCAGCCCTCGTCGAGGCGGTGCAGTTCGGGGACGGCCTGGTTGACCCCGGCGCCCATCTTGTACGCGAGGTGTCCACCGAGGAAGGCACCGCCGCTCGCTGCGGAGAGGCCCGCCCAGCCGAGGATGCGGCCGATCCCGTGCATGCCGCTCAGCCGGGTGCCGAGGGAGGCACCGTAGAGCGCCACGCCGATCCCGTTCGCGATCGCGTGGACGAGTCCGACCCGCCGCTGCGCCTGGGAGAGTGACGCCCAGTCGTTCCATCCGGCGATCGCCGCTGGTACGGCGCCGATCGTGCCGACCGCTACCAATGTGGTCGCGGCCCGACGCTGGCCGGGCAGCAGGTCGAGAATGGCGCTGGCGGTCCAGGCGCCGACCGGCACCTGGACCAGCACCGGGTGCAGTGGATGTCCGAGCCAGACCCCGTGCAGCAGGTCCCGCATCCAGCGACGGGGCAGCGCGGACCAGATGCCACGCTGGATCTGGTCCCCCACCCGGTCCAGCTGGTTCGCCTGTTCGAGTCTTGTCAGCACCGCTCGCATCGGCGAGGGATTCCCGGATCGACACGGAGCAAACCGGGCCGGTGGAACAGGTATGACGGGACGTCGGGCGGGTAGAGACGGGGATGCGGATCGCCATCACCGGAGCCACCGGCAACGTCGGAACCGCGCTGCTGCGCCGGCTGGCCGACGAACCGGACATCGAGCTGATCGGCATCGCCCGGCGGCCACCGCCGCCCGACGCCGGTCACCCGTACGACCGGGTGCGGTGGCACGCACTGGATCTCGGAGAACCCGACAACGTGCCCCGGTTGACCGACGTGCTGCACGGCGTCGACGCGGTGGTCCACCTGGCCTGGCAGATCCAGCCCAGTCACCGCCGGGCACTGCTGCGGCGTACCAATCTGACCGGTACGCGGCACCTGCTGCACGCGATCGACGGGGCCGGGGTGACGACCCTGGCGTACGCCTCGTCGATCGGCGCGTACGCCCGGGGGCCGAAGGATCGTCGGGTCTCGGAGAGCTGGCCGGCGACCGGGGTCGGTGGTTCGGGTGACAGCACCGACAAGGCTGCGGTGGAGGCGCTGCTCGACGGGGTCGAGCACGACCACCCCGAGCTGCGGTTGATCCGGATGCGGCAGGCGTTGGTGTTCCAACGGGACGCGGGTGCCCAGATCCGGCGCTACTTCATCGGCCGGGTGCTGCCGGTCTCCTGGTTGCGCTCGGGACGGCTGCCGGTGGTACCCCGGAACAAGCGCCTACGCGCTCAGGTGGTGCACGCCGACGACCTCGCCGAGGCGTACCGGTTGGCCTTGCGCGGCAACGCGTCGGGTGCCTTCAACATCGCCGCGGAGCCGGTGCTCGACGGGCCGGTACTCGCCGAGAATCTGGGCGGCCGGGCGATACCGATGCCGATCTTCCTGCTCCGGATGCTGGCGAAGGCGGCGTGGCGGCTGCGGCTGCTCCCGACCGAACCTGGGTGGATCGACCTCACCGCCGGGGTGCCGCTGGTGGACTGTTCCCGGGCCGAGCAGGAGTTGGGTTGGCGCCCCCGGCACGATGCGCGGGAGGCGGTACGCGACCTGTTCGACGGGATCGCGGTCGGCGCAGGCACCGGGAGTACGGCACTGCGGCCGGAGCCCCGGGCGATGGGACAACGCCTCAACCGCCGCCCGGCACCCGGGTAGGAGCACCGCTCAGCCCAGGTCCTTCTCGTCGTCGGCGACCGGACCACCGAGTTCGCCGGTCCCGTACGGGTCGAGCACCTGACGTACGCGCCGTCCCCAACGCTCGTGCGCGGCCTGGCGGCTGATTCCGGCGGCACGCGCGATCAGCTCCCAGGTCACTCCCCAGCGGCGGAGCCCGATCAGGCTGCCGGTCGGGTCGATGCCCGTCCTCAGCTCGATCCGGAACCGGAGGAGCTGGGCCGCCACCTCCCGTTGCGCGCCGACGGGAGTGTCCTGTTCGGCCTGCCACCGCGCGGAGCCGGGCACCGGTCGCCCGCCGAGCAGCAGGTCCGCCTGCTGGCTGGCCTCGTTCGCCGCCGCGTGCTCGGCGGCGCGGGCAGCCGGGGTCACGTCCACGGTCAGCGCGGTGTTCATCAACTGATCCACTACGTCAAGCTATCCCTGACGAAGCTGCCTGTCCACCAGTTTGGAGCGCCCAACCGACCCTCGCCGCCGACCGGCGCCAGGGCTCAGCCGAGTTGCCACTTCTGATTGGCCTTGCCTGAGCAGTCCCAGATCTGCAACTTGACGCCGTTGCCGTCCCTGGAGTCGATCACGTCGACGCACCTGTCCGCCCGCACGTTGACCAGGTCCTCCGCCTTGTTCAGGGTGAACTTCTGGGACGCGTTGCCGTTGCAGTCGGCGAGGATGACCGCCGTCCCGTTGCTCGTCGAGCGCCCGGCCACGTCGAGGCACTTGCCCAGTGAACGGACCGTACCGTCGCTGGGAAAGGTGAAATGCTGTCCCGCCACGTGCGCACAGCTCCACATCTGCAACCGGACGCCCGAGGTGGCGACGCTGTCCGGGATGTCGATGCACCGCCCGTTGCCCTTGTTGACGATCGCGTCCCCGACCACCGCCGGGGGCTGCGGCTTGGTCGGAGACGGAGGAGCAGCCGGAGGTGCCGCCGGCGGTGCCGCCGGAGGTGCCGGGGTAACTCCCTGCTGGCCGGTGTTCCCCGGACTCGGCGTGGGCGTACCCGCGACCGGCGGCGGGAGCTGCTGTCCCGCGCTCGGTTGACCTGGCGTCGGCTGGCCAGATGCCGGCCGACCCGGTGCCGACGAACTTGGCGGCGAGGTGATCTGGAAGCCCCCGAGCGCCAGCGAAAAGGCTTCCTGGCTGCTGACCCAGACGTCGTCCGGCGTGATCCAGCCGATCGCGTACGCCTGGCCGTTGGCGGTGACGAACGTCCGGCTGATGGCGTGCATCCGTACGTCGCCCTTCGGGGTGTACGTCCACTCCCACTCGGCGGCCCGTAGGTGATAGACCACCGCATCAACCCGCACCTGGCGATACTCGGGGTACCGCCCGCTGCCACGCTCGGACTTCTCCCGCTCCCGCACCTGGGCCACCAGGTCCGGCATGACCTGACCCACCTCTTCGACACTGAGCGTCCGCGAGCCGTTCGGCTCGCGGAACTCGACCCGATTGCCGTCACGGTGCCACGGCCACCCGTCCGGCACGAGCATGGAAAAGTTCGGATTGTCCCGGAAGTAGTGCCAGCCGGCCGCGGGCGGAGGGAGGGTTCTCGACACCGCCGCCTCGGCGAGCACGGACTGACTGTCGCCCGGCGCCGGCTCTGTCCCCGACCCTCTACCACCACCGAGGTGACCGCTCAGCGCGAGGCCAACCATGAGCACGAGCAGTACCGCGGCGCTGACCGTTCCGATCACCAACCCTCGTCGCTGCCGCTTCGGCGGTAGGGCATCAACGCCAGGAGCGCCGCCGCTCCCGGCTTTCGCGAATCCCCCTGCACCCACCCCGACTGGTGTGGCGGTGGGCATCGGCGCCGAAGGCGTCACGCCGGCGGCCGGGCCGGCAACGGCCGCGGTCCCGGTACCGGTGCCGGTGCCGGTGCCGGTCGTGGCCGCGGTCCCGGTGCCGATGGTGGCCGGGGTGCCGCTCAAGGTCGCGCTGCCGGCCACGGCGGCGGTCGCGGTCGGCACGAGTTCCGGCACGACCGGGGGGTAGGGCTCCTCGGCCGGCCCGGTCGGTGTACCCGAGTTGGTCTGGGCGCCCGGGGCTCCTGCTCGCGGCAGGCCCGCCGGCACCACCAACTCCGCCGGACCCGCCGGCCCGGGTGGGCGGATCGCGTACGCGGCGGCGGCCCTGTTCAGCAGACGTTCCGCCTCCTCGGCGTCGATCCGCTGCTCGGGGTCGCGCCGCAACAATCCTTCGAGCAGGTCGGCCAGGAGACCGGCGCGCTGGGCCGGCGGCGGAATCTCCGTGGCCAGCGCGACCAGCGTCGCCATCGCCGAAGACCGGTTGTACGGGGTGCGCCCCTCCACCGCGGCGTAGAGCGTCGCACCGAGCGACCAGAGATCGGCGGCGGGGCCGACGAGACCGTCTGTCGCCCGCTCCGGGGCGAGGTACGCGGGCGAGCCGAGCACCATGCCGGTCTGGGTCACGTGGGGGTCACCGGGAATCGTGGCGAGGCCGAAGTCGGTCAGCACCACCCGACCGTCGTCGGCGAGCAGCACGTTGGCCGGCTTGACGTCCCGGTGCAGTACGCCGGCGCGGTGCGCGGCGCGCAACGCGGCCAGCACGCCCTGTCCGATCCGTGCCACAAGAGCCGGCGGCATCGCACCCTCGGCCCGGAGGACCTGGTGCAGTGAACGCGACTGCACGAACTCCATCACGATCCACGGGTCGCCGCCGGCGTGTACCACGTCGAAGATGCGTACCACGTTGTCCTGGTCGAGACGGGCGACCGCGCGTGCCTCACGCATCGAGCGCTCGCGCATCTCGCTGCGCTCGTCGTCGGTCAGTCCCGGCGGGGGCACCAACTCCTTGATGGCGACATCCCGTTCGAGCGTTTCGTCACGGGCCTGCCATACGCGGCCCATGCCGCCCTGTCCGAGCGGATGTACCAGTCGGTAGCGGTCGGCGATCAACTGTCGGGGGGCGTCGGGCACGACAGGACCGTACCTGGCGATGTTATCGCTCCCCATTCTCGGGGCCGGCGGATACACGACAGTTGGAACCGTCACACTCGCTTGTGTCACTTTTCCGCTCGACAATTCCGGATACATCTCCACTTCCGAAGCACCCACTGTCGCCCATCGCGATGTTACCGATACGTAGATAGATGTTCGACGATATACATCGAAGGGACTCGAATTACCGACAGCACGACCCGGCGGACGCGAGCCGGTCAGGGCTGGTCGATCCCGGACGCCGGCGGATGTGGCGTCCAGCCGGTCTAAGGTGCCGACCCGGTTCGCCTGGCGCCCATCCTGCACGACCGGGGTGACACTTCTGACGTCACCGGTTCCACAACCAACGGAACCGGGGCATCCTGGACCGATGGTCGTACGGGTGGAACGCAGCGGTCCGGTGACAACGGTGATCCTCGACCGGCCCGAACGCCGTAACGCGGTCGACGGCCCCACCGCCCGCGCGCTCGCTGACGCGTTCCGTGCCTTCGACGCCGACCCCAACGCCTCCGTCGCGGTGCTCTGGGGCGCCAACGGAACGTTCTGCTCCGGCGCCGACCTCAAGGCCATTGGTACGCCGAGCGGCAACCGGGTGGAGCCGGACGGCGACGGCCCGATGGGACCGACCCGGATGCGGCTGCGCAAGCCGGTGCTCGCCGCCATCTCCGGGCACGCGGTCGCCGGTGGCCTGGAACTCGCCCTCTGGTGTGATCTGCGGATCGCCGAATCCGACGCGGTCCTCGGTGTCCTCTCCCGACGCTGGGGAGTTCCCCTGATCGACGGTGGCACCGTACGGCTGCCCCGGCTGATCGGCGAAAGCCGGGCCATGGACCTGATCCTGACCGGCCGCCCGGTGCCAGCCGTCGAGGCGTACGAGATGGGGTTGGTGAACCGCCTCGCAGCCCCGGGCGGTGCCCGCGCCGAGGCGGAGGAACTCGCCGCCCAACTCGCCGCTTTCCCCCAGACCTGCCTGCGCAACGACCGGCTCGCCCTGCTCTCCGGTGCCGGCCGAACGGAACCGGACGCACTCGCCGCCGAACTCCGGTACGGCATGCACTCGCTCGCCGCTGACGCGGCTGCCGGCGCGGCCCGCTTCACCGCGGGCGCGGGCCGCCACGGCACGCCCGCCTGAACCAGCGCGGGGGGGTACGCACCACGCAACGGCGGCGGACCACTCCCGCCGTTCGGGGAGCCGTCCGCCGCCGTCTGGTGGCGCAGGGTGACCTTCGGCCTAGAAGTTACCGGCCGAGTTGCACTTCGCCTTCTGGTTCAGGCAGTTGCGGACCCGCGACGCCAGGGCGTCGTCGTCCCACGCGTTGAAGAAGTCGGCGTGCATCGAGAAGGAGGTGCCGGACGCCAGGGTGATGCCGTCGGTGTTCGCGCTCAGCGGGTAGCCGATGACGAACGACACCGAGGGGATCGGCACCGGGTGGCTCTTCGGGCAGGCGCCGGTGTGGTCACCGTTCGCCACGTGCGCCTTGTGGTCGGGGCTGTCCAGGTGCTTGCCGTCCCAGCAGTCCGGGAAGGTGATCTGGCGGACGATGTGCGCGGTCGGGGCGCAGACCGGGAAGGTCTTGTCGGCGCTGCGGCCGACCTCACCGCCGATGCCGGCGCACCAGAAGTGGTTGCCCTGCTTGTCCGGGGTGTCGACCTGGTTCTTCGCGTCGCCGACGACCATGCGGAAGCCGAACGGGAATGGCTGCGTCTTGCTCGGGTCCTTGAGGCGGGAGCCGTAGTAGACGGTCACGTCCTCGGGGTCGACAACCTTGCCGTTCTGGTACATGGTCGGCACCCAGTAGGCGGAGCGGTCCTGGGGCGAGTTGCAGGTGGTCGGTGCGGAGGCCCGCAGCGAGTCGGCGGTCGACTTGGCGTTGGTCGACTTGTTGCCCCAGAACGTGTGGTTGTGCGAGGCACCCGCCAGACCCGGCAGCACGATCGGGTCGTCGCTGTTGTGGTGGCTGGTCTTACAGCCGACGTTGAACTCGGCGACCCGGACCGGGTTACCGGTCACCGGCTTCGGCGTGCGCGCGAAGAATGCCTTGGTCGCGGCGGCCTGAGCAGCCGCGTCGATGGTGATCCAGCCACCGGACGAGGTGGGCGGCGGTGCGGCGGCGGTGGTGGTGGGGGACTTCGGACCGCTGCCCGTAGCCGAGGGGCTCGGCGAGGCGGAACCACCGGGGGTGGCCGAGGGGGCACCGGGAGTGGCGGACGGGTCGGTGGGGCCGGTGGGGCCGGTAGAGCCCATGCCGGTCGAGCCGGATGGTCCGGACGCGCCGGGCGTGGTCGGCAGTTCCTTGCAACCACCGGCGAGCGCGACGCTCAGCAGCAGCAGTGCGGTGACGGACCGACGTTGTCTGGGGGTGGGTCGCAACTTCATCTGGAGGCACACCTTTCTTCCAAGCAGGAAGAGTACGAGTGCGCCGGTGCGTTATTCGAGCCGGGACGATTATTTCTGCCTTAAATCTCGGCTGGACGCCTACCAGATCAGCTTACGAAAATCGCCCGACTGTCGGACGGATCTCATTTTCCTAATCTTTGCCTAAAAACCGTAATGGACGGCGTGCCGCCCGCTCGGGGAGGCGTCACGGCTCGGTGAACAAGGCTCGGACCAGCACTGCCCGGCGAGAGTACGCCGACACGCCGCGCCCAGGCGATCCCATCCCTCCGAGAATGCCCATCTTCTGCCCACCGTACGCGCGATTTGCGGCGCGATCCGTCCACTCCGGAATTGCGCGCCCGCCCCGCCCATTGGTGCGACCATTCGGTCGTCCGTTCGGTCATCCGTTCATCGTGGACGGATAGGAGTGGACGGCTCGGGTCCGGCCCTCTCACCGGACCCGCCCAATACCGTCAGCGCCACCCGTACGTGGCGCGCAACGCCTCGCTGACCCGCTCGAACCGGGCCCGGTCGAGCACCGCGCCCTCACGACGGATGCTGTCCTCCCGCATCGTCAGCACCCGGTCGAGCCGCAGGAAGCTCGGTCGGTTGTCCCGGTCCCACTCACCGGGTCCGAGCGCGAACCAGTGCCGCTGGCCGTGGCGCTCACTCTGGCTGGAGAGCATCAGGCCGTACAGGGTGCGGCTCTGCCGGCCGACGACCAGCACGGGGCGGTCCTTGCCCTGACGCGGATCGTCCTCGTACGGCACCCAGGTCCAGACAATCTCGCCCGGATCGGCCTGCCCGTCCAGCTCCGGTGCGTACGTCAACTGTCGCCGTTGCAGCGCCGCGAGCTGCCGCCGCCGTGCGACCTGGGCGGGAGTGGGGCCCGGAGTGGGGGTGGTGGACCGTCGTCGGGCAATCTGGCCAACGCGTGTCGCCACGTTTCTCAAGAGATTTGCCACGCCGGCACCCTACCCCCGGTACGGCGTCCGCCCCTTACCTGGCGCTGGTCGTCCCCACCCGGGGTTCCCGGTTAGGGACTTGCGTTGTCCCGAGCGGTCCGCCGGTCAACCGCGTCCGGCGGAGAGCCTCAACCGCGTTGGGATCGACGCAGTGATCACAGAAGTCGACCCGCTCGGCCAACCGTCTGATCCCGGATACCTGGTACAGCTCCTCGACCACAACGTCCACGTCAGACCGCATCGTTCCAGACTGGGTTCGACCCGGAAGTGTCGGTGGGCTGACTTACTTTGAGTCATCGGACCCAGACCGAAAGGTGACATCATGACCACGCCGACCAGCACTCTCACCGGAGAGCGCGCGGACCTGCTCGAAGCCCTGGGTAAACAGCGCTACTTCCTCCGCTACACCACCCGCGACCTCGACGACGAGCAGGCGGCGCTCCGCACCACCGCGAGCGAGCTGTCCCTGGGTGGCCTGATCAAACACGTGACCCTGACCGAGCAGGGCTGGGCGCGGTTCATGGTCGGCGGCGCCGAGGCGATGGAGCACGGGGGCGAGGCAGAGCCCACCGAGTGGGCGGACACCTTCAGGATGGTCGACGGCGAGACCCTCACCGGCCTGCTCGACGCGTACGAGCAGGTGGCGCGGAAGACCGACGAACTGATCGCCACACTCGACCTGGACCTGTCCCACCCGCTGCCGGCAGCGCCCTGGTTCGAGCCGGGCAAGACCTGGTCGGTACGGCGAGTGACGGCACACCTCATCGCCGAGATCTCCCAGCACGCCGGCCACGCGGACATCATCCGTGAATCGCTCGACGGCTCGAAGAGCATGGGCTGAACCGGCTAGGCCAACTCGCCGGGCCGGTAGCTGACGGGACGGTCAGGGCTGCGGGATCGGGTCAGGGCTGGCGGAAGAGCGGGGCGTAGTTCGCCCGGAACATCCGCCGGCCGACCCCGGCCATGACCGTGTCCCGCAGCACCGGCGCCAGCCCGAGGGCGTGATCCCGGCGGTGGGTCTGGCCGAGCACCCAGTCCGTACGCGGACGACGGCGCAGTTCGTACCCGCGCAGTGCCTCGCCGACCGTACCTGCCGTACGCAGGGACTCGGCCAGCACGAGCGCGTCCTCCAACGCCATCGCGGCGCCCTGCGCCATGTTCGGCGACGTGGCGTGTGCGGCGTCGCCGATCAGCAGGACCGCGCCCCGGGTCCACGAGTCGAGCACGACCTCGCGGTTCGGCCCGGCGTACACCGCGTCGGCCCCGGCGTCGTCGAGCGCGCCCAGCAGCGTCGCCGCCGGCTCGCCGAACCCGACCCGGATCTCGTCCCGCCAACCGGGTCGGTCGCCCCCCTTGCCGGCGTTGTAGTAGCAGTAGACCTGGTCGGCGCTGATCGGAATGGTCAGGAACTGGGTTCCCGGCCCGAACCTCACCGACCAGACCGGTTCGGAGTCGATCCGAGGGGCGAGGAAACGGTAGGCGTACTGGTCGAGGGATCGCGGCTGCGCCCCGTCGAAGGCCAGCCGTCGTACGGTCGAGTTCACCCCGTCGGCACCGATCACCAGGTCGTAACGCTCGGTGCTGCCGTCGTCGAACTCGACCGCGACCTGCTCCCCCTCCGCGACCAGCGTGACCGGGTGCCGACCCCAGCGGACCGGTTGCTCCTCGATGCCGGCGAGCAGCACCCGGTGCAGTTCGGCGCGGTGCAGCGAGAGGCAGGGGCCCACGCCGCGCCACAGTTGCGCCACGTCGACCTCGAAGAGACGTCGACCCCGGCTGTTCGCGGTGCGCTGCCGCTCGATCTCCACGGCCGCCTCGGCGACCGGCTTGAACAGGCCCAGCGTCCTCAGCGCGCGGGCCGCGTTGCCGGGCAGGTAGAGGCCGGTGCCAGTGGTGGTGAGGCCGGCGGAGCGCTCGACCAGGTCGATCGTCGCCCCCCAGTCACGCAACGCTCTGACGGTGGCCAGACCAGCGATGCCGGCTCCGACGACCAGTACCCGGATACCACGACCCCGCACGTCCAGCTCCCCACTCCTGCCGACCGGCGGTCCCCGCACCGACCCGGGCCGCCGGGGGCCACTGTAGGGCGGAACCGGTTTCCGAGTCCCAGCCGAGTGAGCATGCTCTCGGCCGAAGGCCGGTCTCCGGCCCTGTCGGCCGGGACGGCGGTCGCTGCTGGTCCCGGTCAGCCCGGCACGACGACGGGGCCGAGAATCCAGCGCAGAACGTACGTCAGCATGGTCAACGCGAGCCCGAGGCCGATGCCGATCAGGAAGCCCTCGTAGCCGCGCCACCGCTTCCAGCCCGGCCCGTCGACGCCGGGCAACCTCTGCGCCAGTGCCGCGCGCGGATCGGGCCGCCACCGTTCCCGTCCCACCCAGGCGAGCACCCCCAGCCCGTACGGGATCAGCGAGATCCAGAACCAGAACCACTTGGTGCCGTGGACCGGAGCCGCTCCGGGGACCAGGGTGAACAGGAAGACCACCATCGCCACCGTGGCGATCGACTGGGCGGCGAACCCGATCCAGTGCAGGTTGATTCCGCTACCTCCGCGTCCCACCGCGGACGTCAGGTCCGCGATCAGGCGGCGTTGCGGCGGGATGTCGCCGACGGTCTGGTTGCCCGACTGGTCGATCGTGCTCTGCGGACCGGCGTCGGTGTAACGGACCCGACCGGACGTCGTCGTCCAGGCCACCACGCTGCCGCCGTAGTCGCCCCGCATGTCGGGGGTCGCACCCCAGAAGTCGCCGGGGCGAATACCCCAGCCGGTCCGGACGGAGGTCACCGCACCGGCGGCGATGTCCCGTCGCGCCTGGTCGGCGTCGCTCGGACGGGGTGCCGACCACCAGGCCAGCATGGCCCAGACGAACCAGAGCAGCACGACGAATCCGCCCACGGTCGGCGTGAACCGTGCCCGTCCCTCACCTGCTCGGGGTCGCCGCCACGGCACCACCGACCCGAACGACATCACGCGAACCCCATCCCCGCTGGGCTTCCAGACATCGGTCAGCGTCTCACGATTATGCGAGGTCGAGCACCCGGCCCTCGATCGCGCTGGTCCGGGCCGCGGCGAGCACCTCAAGGCTGGCGACCGCGTCCCACGGGTCGACCGGCACCGGGCCGGCTCCACGTACGGCGGCGGCGAAGGCGGGGTAGAACGTGTCCCACCGGCCGCGTTCGGTCGGTACGGTGCTGCGGGTCGTACCGCGCTGGAGACGACCCCAGCGCACCTCGGGTTCGACCCCCCAGCGCTCACCCTCGGTGGCCGGTGACCGACCCGCGATCAGGTCGTCCTCCTGTCCGCCGGCGCCGTCGATGACGTAACTGCCGGTGGTGCCGGTCACCCGGAACCGCGGGCCGGGCGCACCCTGGACCCAACTGCCCCAGAGCTGGGACCGTACGCCGCCGACGTGCTCCAAGCTGACGAAGAAGTCGTCGTCGAGACCGCCGAGGTCGTCCCGTACCCGCATCTCGGCGTAGACCCGGGCGACCGGGCCGAAGAGCAGCATGGCCTGGTCGACCAGGTGGCTGCCGAAGTCGCGCAGGGTGCCGCCGCCCGCCGCCGGCGGTCCCGGATCCGGGTCGAACCGCTCGAACCGCGACTCGAAGCGGGTGACCGCGCCCAGTTCCCCGTCCGCGATGAGCCGGCGCACGGTCAGCAGGTCCGCGTCCCAGCGACGGTTCTGGTAGACGCTCAGTACGACTCCGGAGCGCTCGGCCAGTTCCACCGTCTCCCGCGCTGACACGGGGTCCAGCGCGAACGGCTTGTCGACCACGACCGCCAGCCCGAACCGAATCGCCTCCTGGGCCAGCGCCACGTGGGTGTCCGCCGGGGTGGAGATCGCGACCGCCTCCACACCCGCCTCGACCAGCGCCGCCAACGAGTCGTACGCGGCCGTACCGGGCCGGTCCCGGGCCAGTTCGTCCCGGCGTGACGGGTTCGTGGTCACCACTCCGACCAGCTCGCAGCCGGGGGCCGAGGCGATCAGGGGGGCGTGGAAGTACCGCCCGCCGAAGCCGTACCCGACGAGTCCGAACCGTACCGCTGATGTTGACATGAAATGATCATATGACTGGCCGTGCCAGCAGGGACGGGGGTCCGGACAGTGATCGACGTCAGTGACCCGGACATGACAGTGCCGCCGGGAGAACGAGCCTCCCGGCGGCACCTGTCACCGGTTACCTGCTACCGCCTGCCGACGTACCGCGTCACCCTCACGGGTTGACGGTGATGGTGAAGGTCGACGTGGTGTTGCGGATGTTCTGGAAGTTGTTGCTGAACCGGACGTTGTTGAAGGTGGCGGAACCGACCACCGGACCCTGGCCGGGCTCGGGCAACTCGTTCGCCCAGATACCGAATCCGGACTTGGCGTCGAAGGCGTCACCGCTCTTCTGCGCGCCACTGATCGAGATGTTGGTGAGAACGGTGTCGGTCACCGCCTGGGTGGCCTGACCACCGCTGTAGTTCGACTGGAACATGATGCCGTGGTACGTCGGGTCGACGATGTCGACGTTGTTGATACGGATGGCGCGTAGCTCCTTCGACGCGGCAAAGATCCAGATCGCGGGGAATGTCTGCGCGCCCCAGAAGTGACCACCGGCCCGGACGATCGAGGCGTTCTCGATCGTCGTGAGCCCCGGACCGAACCCGATGAACGGATAACCGAAGTCGAGCGAGCTGATCGTGATGCCGGAGTAGGTCAACATGTCGGCGATGTACATGTTGCGGAAGATGTTGTTCTGTCCGCCGTACACCGCGACACCCGCCGCACGCCAGGTCAGCGTGGCGGTCAGGTTCTCGAACACGTTGCCGGTGTTGGCACCGCCACCGCTGTCGGTCGCGGAGAAGAGCGCGAACGCGTCGTCACCGTTGGTCCGACCCTCGACGTTGCTGATCAGGTTGTTGTTGCTGCCGTTGGTCATGTTCGTGCCATCGGCGTACGTGTTCCGGATCCGGGAGTTCTTGATCGTGGTGTTGGTGACCCCCAGGCCCCAGAACATGCACATCTGGTGCTCCACCCAGATGTTGTCGAACGTCATGTTCGAGGTGCGGGAGAGGTTGAACACCTTGCCCGGCCCGTCGATACGGGAGGTGTAGTTCCCGAAGTACGAGAAACCGGTGAAACTCGACCCGTTCGCCGACGCCTGCGCGTCGAAGCCGACATCGGTGTTCTCCTGGTTTGCCGGCGCGGCGAACCGGGTGTACCAGGGACCCGCGCCGACGATCTGGAGCGCCTTGCCGTACACGTTGAACTTCGACTGCGTCTGGTAGGTGCCCGCCGGCAGGTAGACACCGATCAGGTTGGCGTCCTGCCGGGCCCGGTCCAGGGCATTCTGTACGTCCTGGTGGGTGAAACCGGTCGGCACCGCGAACCGGGCCGGGTCCGGGTTCGCCACCGCGGCGACCAGTTCCGTGTTGATGAAGTCGATCGCGTACGTGGTGGTGTTCGCGGCGTCCTTCTGGAGCTTGATCTTGCTGCCCGCCGGGATGGTGGCGTCCAGGAAGATGTTCGCCTCGTCGTAGATGTGCCGAGGCGCACCCGCACCCGGGGAGTTGCTCGGGCCGGCCTCGGCCCCGTAGAGCCAGATGTACTTCGAGGTCAGCGGGATCGCCTTGTGGAACACGTTGTCGACGTAGACGTTGAGCGTCGAGTTGATCCCGCCACCACCCGGCGCGTCCGGGATGGAGAAGCGGGTGACGAGCGTGTTCGTACTGGCCTTGGTGGTGAACTCGACGAAGTTGCCGGTCGAGTTCAGGGTCACCGCGCGGCGCCCGGACGCCTCACCGGCCAGGTCACCGATGACCCGGTTCGGCCCGACCACCTGCGCGCCGCCGCCGACCAGGCCGTCCTCCGCCTCGTACATCTCGTACGGCAGGTTCGCCCCACGACCGACGAAGAACCCGGTGGTGCTGGTGTTGTTGACCCGCTTCACCGGCAGCTCGTTGGCGTCGTCGGCGAGCACGACGCGTACGTCGTACCGGCCGTTGACGGCGGTCCAGGTGCCGAGGTTGACCGGGGCGGTGGTGGCACCGGCCGCGATCGTGCCAGTGTAGGAACCGGTCAGGGTACGCAGCACCGCGCCGTTGGCCGGGTTGACCACCGTGAGCGTGATGCCGTGGGCGCCACCGGCGGAGGCGACCGTGCCCTGGTTCTTGATCGCCACCGTGAAGGTGACCGTGTTACCGGCGGCCGGGTTGCTCGGCGACCACGCCACCGGCGAGACGACCAGGTCCGAGCTGGCCACCGGCGAGACGACCAGCGAGGACGGGTTGGTGAAGCTGTTGTTCGTGTCGTTCTGCTCGATCACCGTGTTCGCCTCGTCGACCTTGGCGCTCAGCGGGTAGGTTCCCGCGTTGCGCGGACCGACGTTCGCGGTGACCGTGGTGGAGGCACCCGCCGCCAGCCCACCCACCGAGGCGGTGCCGGCGAGCGTCGTACCCAGGTAGAAGTTGACGTTGCTCGCGGGTGAGGCGGCGCTGCCGCCGTTGCGGACCGTGGCCGACAGGGTGACCGCGTCGGTCTCCACCGGCGAGGTCGGGGTGAACGCCATCCCGGTGATGGTCAGGTCCGGGTTCGGCGCCGGCACGCCGATGATCTGGATCTCGGCCACCTGCCCGCCCGGAGCGCCGCTGTTCGAGGCGATCGAGAGCCGGACGTCGGCAACCGTGGCACTGACCGGGATCGTCACCGTGTTCCCCGTCGCCGGGCTGAAGTTGTAGCCCTGCGCCCCGGAGATGCTGGTGAACGAGGTGCTGCTCTGCTCCCGGCCGAGCACCTGGATGTTCTGCGTACGCGGACCCCAGGCAGCGTCCGGGTTCAGCTTCACCACGATCTGGTTGACCGTGGCGTTCGCGCCCAGTGCGACCGTCAGCACGCTCGGGAAGTTGTTCCCCTCCCAGTAGGTGGCGACGTTGTTGTCGTTCGCGTTGGTCGGCACGAAGGTGAAGGTCGATCCCGAGGCGGTGACCGGCTTGCCGACGGCCAGGTTCGAGCCACCGGGGGTGCTTCCGGTACGGGTCACCGTGTTGCTGTTGCCCGACTGGTTCCCGGCCGCGTCCTTCGCCCGAACGTAGTACGACACCGTCGCCGTCGCCGGCTGACTGTCGGTGTACGTCAACACGTTCCCCGCCACGCTGGTACGCAACGCGCCGTTGGCGTAGACGTCGTACCCGCTCACCCCGACGTTGTCACTCGACGCACCCCAGGCCAGCCGAATCTGCCCCGACCCCGGCTCGGTGAAGGTGAGGTTCCCCGGCACGGTCGGCGCCTGGTTGTCTCCACCCGGCGTGCCGGTACGGGTCACCGTGTTGCTGTTGCCCGACTGGTTCCCGGCCGCGTCCTTCGCCCGAACGTAGTACGACACCGTCGCCGTCGCCGGCTGACTGTCGGTGTACGTCAACACGTTCCCCGCCACGCTGGTACGCAGCACGCCGTTGGCGTAGACGTCGTACCCGGTCACGCCCACGTTGTCGGTCGAGGCGTTCCAGGTGAGCCGAATCTGCCCCGATCCCGGCTCGGTGTAGGCGAGGCTCCCGGGCGCGGTCGGCGCCTGGGTGTCACCCTCCGTCGGCCCGTACACCTCGAACTCGGAGAGTTGCCCGGCCGGCCAACCGGTGTTGGCGGTGATGTTCAGCCGCACGTAGCGGGCGGCGGCGGCGTTGAAGTTGATCGTCACGGTGTTGCCGGTGGCCGGGTTGAAGGTGTACCCGGCCGACGCCACGATGGTGGAGAACGGCCCACCGCTGTTGTTACTGCCCTGCACGCTGAGCGTCTGCGTACGGGTCTGCCAGGCGGAGGCCGGCGGCAGCTTCAGCACCAGCCGGTTCACGCTGACGGCAGAGCCGAGGTCAGCCTGGATCCACTGCGGGAACGCGTTGTTGGCGCTCTCCCAGTAGGTGTTGGCGTTGCCGTCGTTCGCGTTGCCCGCCCCGTAGACGTCGGCGAAGCTGCTCGCGGACACGGAGACCACCGCCGCAGCGGCGGCGAGGTTGACGTTCGAGACCGCCGCCTCGTGCGCCTCCAACTCGGCGAGCTGCGCGGCGCCAGCACCGCTGTTGGCGGTGACGTCGGCCCGGACGTACCGGGTGTTGGTGGCCGGGAACTTGACCGTCACCAGGTTCCCGGCCGACGGGCTGAAGGTGTAGCTGGCCGAGCCGACGATGGTGCTGTATGCCGTACCGTCGGGGCTGCCCTGGATGGCGAGCGTCTGGGTCCGCTTCGACCAGCCCTTGGGCAGCTTCAACGTGACCCGGTCGATGGTGGCGCTCTTGCCGAGGTCGACCGTGGCGGCCTGCGGGAAGGCACCGCTGCCCTGCCAGTAGCTCCCCTGGTCACCATCTTTGATCTTGGCGGCGTCGTGGCCGGCGGCGGCACTGGTCGCCGCGGCGGCTCTGCCTGCGGCGAGGTTGGTCGGGCTCGTCTGGTCGACGGGCGCGGCTGATGCTGGCAGGGCTGGCGCGAGCGACACGACCAGTCCGGTCGCGAGCGTCGCCGCCAGCGGACGCCAGGGGACGGGGTTGGTTCTCATTGCGTTCCTCCAACTTCGGGCTGGAACGTCAGAAGGGGTGGCGCGAAAGCCCTACGGGCCGACGGGACGGGCAACATCACCCGCACCCAATTAGTGCCGACGGGAGGGAAGGAAGGGCCCCTTGTTATCGCTTTCCGTTGTACAAGGGGCCCTTCCTAACCTCAGGAGGCGTAGACCTCGTACTCGGAGAGCTGACCGGCGGGCCAGCCGGTGTTACCGGTGAACGTCAGACGCAGGTACCGCTGCGAGGTCGCTGGGAAGGTGACCGTGGCGGTGTTGCCCGAAGACGGGTTGAAGGTGTAGCCCGCCGATGCCTTGAGGGTCGCGTACGGCACCTGACCGGTGGTGGAGCCGAGCACCGACAACGTCTGGGTACGCGTCTGCCACGCCGCCGCCGGTGGGAGCTTCAGTACCACCCGGGACACCGACCGGACCTGCCCGAGATCGACCGTGATCGACTGCGGGAAGGCGTTGTTGGCGCTCTCCCAGTAGGTGTTCGGGTTGCCGTCGACCGCGTTCGCGCCGCCGTACACGTCGGCCACGGTGGTCACCGTGATCGGCCGACCGAGGGCCAGGTTGCTGTTGGCCGGCGGCGGAGTGGTGGGCGGAGGTGTGGTGGGCGGGGGCGTCGTCGGCGGAGGCGTGGTGGGCGGCGGAGTGCTGCCGCTGCCGTACACCTCGAATTCGGAGACCTGACCGGCCGGCCAGCCCGTGTTGCCGGTGAAGGTCAACCGGAGGTAGCGACGGTTTGCCGACGGCAGGACGATCGACACCGCGTTACCGGTGGCCGGGTTGAAGGTGTATCCGGCCGACGGGACGATCGCGGGGAAGCTCCCGTCCGCCGAACCCTGGACCGTGAAGGTCTGGGTACGGGTCTCCCAGCCCGGCGGCAGCTTCACCACCACCCTGTTGGTGTTCACCACCGTACCGAGGTCGACAGTCAACGACTGTGGGAAGGAGCCGTTGGCGCTCTCCCAGTAGCTGGTGGCGCTGCCGTCGTTGGCGTTCGACGCCACGTACCCCTGGGAGGTGCTGGTCGCCGTGATGGTCCTACCCTGCGCCAGGTTGCCGCCCGGGGGCGTGGTCGGGGGCGTGGTGGGCGGGGTCGTCGGCGGTGTGGTGGGCGGTGTGGTGGGCGGCGTGCCCGTCGGCGGCGGACTGGTCGGTCCGTTGTTCCAGACCGGCGTCGGCCAGGGGCCGCAGTCCGGGGTGTCGGTGTACCAGCCCGAGTTGCCGGAGCCCTGGGTGATCTGGAACCCGCTGCCGACACAGTTGTGGATCGGCTTGGGCTGGGCGATCCCGCTGGCTCGTACGTTGGTGAAGGAAACCTGGCTGTTCGCCTGCACCTGGAGCGCGTACGTCCCGGCCCCGACGATGTTGACGTTGTTGAAGTTGATTCCCCGGGTCTGGCCCTCGATCCAGTGCAGCGCGGCGTACGAGCTGTCCAAAATGTCAGTGTCGGTGATGTTGATGGTGGGGTTCTGGAACGCCTCGTTGAGTGCGGAGAACCAGATCGCCCCAACCCCGAACTGCCAGTTGTAGTCGGAGTTGCCGTTGCGGATCAGGGTGTTACGGGCGATCGTCCAGGTGCCGAGCACCGCGGTCTGCCCTTGCACGCCGGGGTATCGGTTGGCGACGTGGATGCCGCCACCGTTGGTGAGCGAGTCGGCGGTCACGTTGTCCGTGATCTTGATGTCCCGGCCACCGTAGCTGACCAGGTGGTTCGCCAACAGCGTCACACCGATGGTGTTGTGGGTGAAGGAGTTGTTGACGTTCGGCACGTTCTGCGCCCACATCGCCAGCGCGTCGTCGCCGGTGTTGCGGACGAACGTGTTGGTGACCGTGGAATTGGTGACCCCGGTGTGGAAGTTCACCCCGTCCGCGGTCTGGTCCAGGATGCGGCTGTTGCGGATGGTGAAGTTGTCCATCGGGCCGTCCATCCAGGCCCCGACCTTGGTGTGCTGCATCCAGATGTTGTCGATGACCGAGTCCGTCATCGCCCCGCCGAACGCGTTCACCTGGTCGTCGTCGACCCGCTCCCGGATGTCGCCGATGATGGCGAAGTCCCGCACGGTGACGTTGCGGCTGGGACCGTTCGCCTCGTGCGGGCGTACCGGACCGGTGTAGCCGCCACCCGGGACGTACTTGCCGTAGATGCCGACGGCCCGGTTGCGCTGGGTCGGGTGCCGCCCGCCGAGCACCGAATACCACGGGCCGGCGCCGCGCAGCGTCACTCGGTCGACCACCACGTGGTCCCAGAGGGTGAAGTTGCCCTGCGGAATCCACACCGCCCGGCCCTGCGCCGCTCCGGCGTCGACCGCCGCCTGGAAGTCGGCGGTGGAGTCGGTCGCAC
Organism: Micromonospora sp. NPDC050417; assembly: GCF_044458865.1. Taxonomy (NCBI): domain Bacteria; kingdom Bacillati; phylum Actinomycetota; class Actinomycetes; order Micromonosporales; family Micromonosporaceae; genus Micromonospora; species Micromonospora sp. NPDC050417. The sequence continues at coordinate 469,379 of NZ_JBITIH010000002.1, read as the reverse complement.
CGGTCGGGTCGGCACCGAAGTCCGTCACCACGTCGATCACGTTCGCCGGCTTCTCGATCGGTCCGCCGACCAGCTCGAAGTCGGCGAGGTCGATGGTGAAGCTGGGCGACTGGGCGGTGGAACTGACCTGGAGCCGCACCTTGGTGCCGGCCGGGTAGGTGGACCCGAACAGGGTCCGGGCCTCGTCGTAGAAGTGGTGCGGATTGGTGTCACCCGGGTTGTTGTTGAACGGGTAACCGCCGTAGTACCAGCCGTACTTCGAGGTCACCGGCACGGCCTTGACCACATTGCCGTTGATTCGCAGGTCGATGGTGGCGTCCCGGCCGGTGCCGGCCGGGCTGTCCGGAATGCTGTACCGGAAGGTCACCGCGTCGGCTGGCCGGGTCAGGGTGAACTCGACGTACTCGCCGACCCCGTCCAGGGTCACCGCCTCCCGGCCCGAAGCCTCGGAGGGGAGCTGACCGTAGTAGCGGGTCGGGCCAATCTTGGAACCGTTGTGGGCGACGTTCTCCGCTTCCTGCTCGACGAAGGGCACGGTGGCGCCGCGGCCGACGATGTCGAACGGGGAGAGGCCGGCGGCCTGGGCGGGCGCAGCCGACGTGAACGTGAGGACGCTGATCGACGCCGCGGCCATCGCGGTGCTGGCGAGAACTGCCAGCCCGACCCGGGCGCGGTGGGTGCGAGGTGCGGTGGTGGTGCCGGGCGTGGGCGCGCCGGCAGCATGGATGGCCATGGGATCCCTTTCGTCAGGAAAACCAATTCCCCTGTACGTGGAGCCGCGTGGAGCCGCAATCAGCAATGGATCAGGGCGCGTAGACCTCCCCTTCGAGCGAACCGGCCGGTGGAGCGGCCGGTGTTGAGGGTGGCGACGGAGCCGGGACGTCCGACCGCCGCCGGAAGAAATCGGGGGTACGGCATGTCCGCCGGAAGAAATCGGGGGTACGGCATGTCCGCCGGGAGACGGGGTCGGCGTCCCCTCCACCGGCGGACACCACCGTGCCGTCGCGGGTTTGGAAGGGGCCCTTCCTCTACAAAAAGCGATAACAAGGGGCCCTTCCTTACCCCCGGCGGTGTCTCGGCGGGGCATGACTACGCCGTTCCGGTCCGGAGCCAGACAGCGGTGTCCGGGGGGAGTAGATCCCCGTCGAGCGGCCCGCTGGCGAGCAGCCGCGACCGGTGCGCCGGCAACGGCACCGGGGCGTCCGAGAGGTTCACCACGCAGGCGAACTCCTCGCCACGGGCGAAGGCGAGCACCTCGGCCGGGGTGTCGAGCCAGCTCATCGGGCCGTCACCGAGACCGGCCTCGGCCCGACGGATCCGGAGCGCCTCCTGGTAGAGCGTCAGCATCGAGGACGGATCCCCTATCTGCGCCTGGGCGGTACGCCCCTTCCACTCCGCCGGCTGCGTCAACCAGGGCGAGGTGGTGGCCCCGTCCGGGCTGAAGCCGAACGGGGGCGCGTCCCCGGACCAGGGCAGCGGCACCCGGCAGCCGTCACGACCCGGGTCGATGTAACCGGAGCGCGGCCACATCGGGTCGGTACGCTGCTCCGGCGGGACGTCGACCTCCCAGAGCCCCAGCTCCTCGCCCTGGTAGACGTACGCGGCACCGGGCAGGGCGAGCGAGAGCAGGGCTGCCGCGCGGGCCCGTACGGTCCCCAGTTCGAGGTCGGTGAAGATCCCCTCGCGCTTCTTGGCGAAGCTGAACGTGGTGTCCTCGCGGCCGTACCGGGTGACGTGCCGGGTGACGTCGTGGTTGGAGAGAACCCAGGTGGCAGGTGCACCGACCGGCTCGTGTGCGTTCAGGGTGCCGTCGATGCTCTCCCGCAGTGCCGCCGCGTCCCAGGCGCAGCCGAGGAAGTCGAAGTTGAACGCGGCGTGCAGTTCGTCCGGGCGCAGATAGTTGGCGAACCGTTGCCGGTCCGGCATCCAGACCTCGCCGATCAGGGCGCGGTCGCCCGGGTACTCGTCGGCGATCCGCCGCCAGCTCCGGTAGATCTCGTGCACTCCGTCGAGGTCCCGGAACGGGTGTGGTCGGTCGGGCAGCGTCTCCGGCAGGGTTCCGTCCTTGACCAGCAGCCCGGCGGAGTCGATCCGGATGCCGTCGACGCCTCGGTCGAACCAGAACCGCAGTACGTCCTCGAACTCGGCCCGTACCAGTGGGTGTTCCCAGTTGAAGTCGGGCTGTTCGGCGGTGAACAGGTGCAGGTACCAGTCGCCGGGGGTGCCGTCCGGGTTGGTCGTCCGGGTCCAGGTCTCGCCGCCGAACTCACCGACCCAGTCGGTGGGCCGCTGGTCGCCGTTCGAGCCCCGACCGGGGCGGAACCAGAACAGCTCCCGTTCGGGTGCGCCCGGCCCACCGGCCAACGCCGCCTGGAACCACGGGTGCTGGTCCGAGCAGTGGTTGGGGACCACGTCGACGATAGTCCGGATGCCGAGCACGTGGGCCTCGGCGATCAACGCTTCGACCTCGGCCAGGGTGCCGAACACCGGGTCGATGTCCCGGTAGTCGGCCACGTCGTAGCCGGCGTCGGCCATCGGCGAGGGGTACCAGGGACTGAACCAGATCGCGTCGACGCCAAGCGCGGACAGGTGATTCAGCCGGGACCGGATGCCGGCGATGTCGCCGATGCCGTCGCCGTTGCCGTCGGCGAAGCTACGTGGATACACCTGGTAGATCACCGCTCCACGCCACCACGGACTGTTGTCTGCTGTGGACACGAGCACCTGCTTTCTGGGTCAGTACGTCGGCGGGTTCGCCAGACCTGGATGTGTGCCGGGCGAACGTTCGTTGTCCGCCACTGGGGATGACGCGCAGCTATCCCTTGAGGCTGCCCGTGGTCAGACCGGACATGATGTTCCGTTGGAAGACCAGGAAGATGATGACGGTCGGGATCGCGGCGATAACCGATGCGGCGATCACCACGTTCATCGGCGTACCGCCCGAGAAGGCGTAGATGCCGACACTGACCGTCCGGGTCTCGGGTGACGGCATGACCAGCTTCGGCCAGAGAAAGTCCTTCCAGACCGCGGTCACGGCGAAGATCGAGACTACGCCGAGGATCGGACGCGACATCGGCAGAATGATCGACCAGAGCGTACGGAGCGACGTCGCCCCGTCCATCAGGGCAGCCGCGATCAGGTCCTCCGGGATCGAGTCGAAGAACCGCTTCAGCAGGAAGATGTTGAACGCGTTCGCGACCAGGGGCAACCAGATCGCAAACGGCGAGTCGAGCAGGTTGATGTGCAGGATCGGCAGGTCGATCACGGTCACGTACTGCGGGACGATGAGCACCATCGCCGGGATCATCAGCGTGGCGAGCATCGCGCCGAGGATCACGTTGCCGAATATCGGGCGAAGTTTCGACAGGGCGTACGCCGCCGCGGTGTCAAAGACGAGTTGGAATAGCACCGCGCCGGCCGCGTAGTAGAACGTGTTGAACAGCAGCTTCGCGAGGTCCAGGTTGTTCCACGCGTCGGCGTAGTTCCGCCACTGCGGATCCTGCGGGAGCAGCGTCGGCGGGGTCTGCGCGATCTCCTGGCCGGACTTGAGCGCGCCGGTGACCATCCAGTAGAGCGGGCCGAGGAAGACGAGGGTGAACCCCACGACGACGACGGTGAGCAGCGTCCAATAGATCACCCTGCCGCGCCCCCGGCTGAGCTGGGCCTGGGAGATGAGTGTGCGGGTCCCGGAGTCCTGTGCCATGGGTCGCCCTACCTAGTCCTGTTTCGCAGTCAGTCGCACGTAGACGGCGGAGAAGCCGGCCAGCACCACGAGCATGATCACGCCGAGCGCCGCAGCGCCGTTGAGGTCGTTCTGGAAGAAACCGTGCTGGTAGATGAGGTACGCGACCGAGGTCGCCGAGTCCTCCGCACCCGCGCCGTTGGCGAGGATCAGCGGTTCGATGAAGAGCTGCATCGTGGCGACGATCTGGAGCATCGCCAGGAGCGCGAGGATCAGCCGGGTCTGCGGGATGGTCACGTTGACGATCCGACGCCAGAGCCCGGCGCCGTCGAGTTCGGCCGCTTCGTACAGTTCGCCGGGGACGTTCTGCAACGCCGCCAGGTAGATCAGCACCGCGCCACCCATGTTCATCCAGGTCGACGCGATCACCATCGCCGGCATCGTCATCTCCGGCGACTGCATCCACTGCGACGTCGGCAGGTGCAGTGCCTTGAGGATCGCGTTGAAGAGTCCCGCCTCACTGGGGTCGTACGCGTAGAACTTGAAGAGGAACAGCGCCGATGCGGGGGGCAGCATCACCGGCAGGTAGACCAGGATCCGCAGGTAGCCCTTGGCGTGCCGGAACTCGTTGAGCAGGATCGCGACGAAGAACGGCAGCACGTACCCGAAGACGAGGGCGAGGAGCGTGAAGTAGATCGTGTTCTGCCAGGCGGTCCAGAAGCTGGGGTCGGCGACGATGCGGACGTAGTTGTCCCAACCCACCCAGGTGGTCTCGCCGCGCCGGGTGCGTTGGAAGCTCATCACGACGCCGCGGATCATCGGGTACCAGGAGAAGACGACGAAGCAGAGCACCGCCCCGATCAGGAACGCGTGACCGGTGAGGTTGTCCCGTACCTTGCGGCCGAGGCTCGTGCGCTTCGGCCGGGTCCGGTACGGCGATGTCGGACGCCCCGGTCTCCTGATGGTCTCCGGGACGGTGGTGATCGCCAAGGCAACTCCTGGGTGAGTCAGTGACACCGACGGTGCGGCGAGGTTGGTGTGGGGGCCGGCGCGCCGGCCCCCACCCGCCTCGGATCAGCTCTCGGCGGCGAGGAGCTGGTTGACCTTCTCTTCGGCTGTCTTGAGTAGCGCGTCGATGTTCGAGTTCGGGCTGGTCAGCACCCCGGACATCGCGGCGTCGAGTACCGCGTAGATCGCCTGCGCGTTGCGGGGCTCACCCTTGATCGGCACCGGGGTCGCCTCGAAGAGCGCGAAGTTGGTGGTGTCGACGTTCGCGTTCGCCTTGCGCAGCTCCAGTTCCTGCTTCTGCACCTCGCTGCCGTTGGCGAAGAGCAGCGGCTGGGGCAGGCCCACCGGGTAGTTCTGCGGCTTGAGCCGGACGTAGTCGAACTGGCCCTTGCCCGGCAGCAGCTTCTGGTATTCGATCCACTTCAGGCCGGCCTTGACCTGCTCCGGAGTGAGGTCCTTCTTGAAGAAGTAGCCCTCGCCACCACCGAGCGTCCCCTTCGCCAGGCCGTCCTGGCCGGGCAGCGGGGCCATCGCCCAGTCCTGGAACTTGCCCTGGAACTGGCTGACGATCGCCTGGGTGCTGTCCGGGGCGCCGATGAACATGCCGACCTTGCCCGCGCCGGCGTTGGTCAGCAGGTCACCCCACTGGAGCAGTTGGCGGTCGCCCATGCTGTTGTCGCCGTACCGCATGTCCTTGAGGTTCTGCAGGACCTGCTTGCCCGCCGCGTCGTTGAACGCGGCCTTCTTGCCGTCCGGGGACAGCACCTGGCCGCCCTGGGAGTAGAGCAGGGAGGTGAAGTGCCAGCCACCGGTGTTGCCGGCGCTGTACTCCGAGTAGCCGGCGATGCCGTTGCCGAGCGCGGAGATCTTCTTGGCGGCGGCCCGGACCTCGCCCCAGGTCTTGGGCGGGTTGTTCACGTCGAGGCCGGCCTGCTGGAACAGGACCTTGTTGTAGACCAGGCCCATCGAGTAGTTCTTCACCGGTACGGCGTAGAGCTTGCCGCCGTCGGTGAAGACCTCCTTGAGCGCCGGGTCGACGCTGTCCCAGGTCGAGACGTTCTCCTTGTTGGCGAACTCGGTGATGTCCTTTGCCTGACCCGAGTCGAGCACCTGCTGGAGGTCGGTCATGTACCCGTAGAACAGGTCGGTCACGGTGCCACCGGCGAGGCGGGCGGTGAAGTCCGGCGGGTTGTTGCACTGCTCGCCGACGCTCACGCTCTTGACCACGATGTCGGGGTTCTGCTTCTGGAACTCCACGACATCTTCGTTCCAGTTCTGCAGCAGCTCTTTCTGGGCGCCGACCGGCTGGCAGTCGACAGTGATGGTGACCTTGCCGCTCGCATCGTTCGACGAGTCGCCACTCTTCGTGGAGCACGCTGTAAGGCTGAGCCCCAGGCCGGCCGCGAGCGCGAACGCCGCAGCCTTCCGGTACTGCGGTACGGACATCTGTCCATCCCTTCGGGGAACGAGAGTCTCGATGACCTGCGCTGATCTGCGGTGATCTCCACCGCCGCGATGCTCTGCTACTGATCTGTATGCGCCAGCTGACTTGACCCCTGGAGCTGCGGTGGGCCAGGTGAGCCAATGTTTCGTGGCGATGACGATACAAAGTCGAATCGCTTCCCGCAAGAAGTCGACTGAAAATCGAAAGACTACGACTGTTTTCCCGAGAGCCTCGCACGGGTGACCCGGACCGCCGCTCCACGCCTGGTCGGACGCGTCCCACCTGGTCAGCGCCGTTCCCCGGGCAGCGTGGATGGACGCGACCCGATCAACTGGGCGGTGTACGCGTGGCCCCGGCGGACGCCGCAGGTGCTGCCCGCAGGACGTCGGACATCGGCCGCCGGACGCCACCCGCCCATCCGACGCCGGCACGCCGGACGACGAAACGGCCGCCGACCGCAGGCAGCGGTCGACGGCCGGAGCGCCGTTGCAGGGCACGGGACGGTCCCGTGGCCGGATGGTGGTCAGTGGCCGGGCAGGTTGGTCAACGATCTGGCGAGCTGGTCAGCGATTCGGCGAGCTGGTCAGCGACCGGGAACGGGGGCGGTCGAGCCGCGTACCACCAACTCGGGCTCGAAGAGCAACTCGTCGTGCAGTACGCCGACCCCCTCGATCATGGTGACCAGGAGGTCCACCGCCGCCTGACCCATCGTCTCGATCGGCTGCCGAACCGTGGTCAGCGGCGGGTCGGTGCAGGTCATGAACGCGGAGTCGTCGAAACCCACCACCGAGATGTCGGCCGGCACCGACCGGCCCAACCGTCGCGCGGCCCGGATCGTCCCCAGGGCGAGTACGTCGCTGGCGCAGATGACGCCGGTGACCCCCCGCTCGACCAGCTTGGTCGCGGCGACTCGCGCCCCTTCCATGGAGAAACTGGAGCGCTCCACACACTCGTCACCCTCGGACCAGCCGGCAACCTGGACCATCGCCGCCAGCTTGCGCCGGGACGGCACGTGGTCCTCGGGGCCGAGCACCATGCCGATCCGCTCGTGGCCGAGCGAGCGCAGGTGCCCGTACGCCTGCTCCACCGCCACCGCGTCGTCGGTGGAGACCCGGGGGAACCCCAGCTCGTCCACGCCCGCGTTGACCAGCACCACCGGCAGACCCCGATCGGTCAACCGACGGTAGTGGTCGTGGCGGGCGTCGGCGAGCGCGTACGAACCACCAGCGAAGATCACCCCGGAGACCTGGTGGTCGAGCAGCATCTCGACGTAGTCCATCTCCGAGACGCCGCCGATTGTCCGGGCGCAGAGCGCCGGGGTGAAACCGCGCTGGGCGAGCGAACCGGTGACCACCTCGGCCAACGCCGGGAAGATCGGGTTCTGCAATTCGGGCAGGACCAGACCGACCAGTCGGGCCCGTTCACCCCGCAGTTTGGTCGGCCGTTCGTAGCCGAGCACATCGAGAGCGGTGAGCACGGCGGTCCGGGTCGCCTCGGAGACGCCCTCACGACCGTTGAGCACCCGGCTCACCGTGGCCTCGCTGACACCGGCCTTCTTCGCTACTTCGGTGAGTCGTTTAGTCACGGCCGCAATGGTACGGCAATTTCTTGCAAGAAATTAACTGGGTTCTACCGTGTTGCTACTTCAGATTGTTCACCGCGTCACCGATCGCGCGATGGAAAGTCGGGTACGCGTAAATCATCTGACGCAGCGTCGCCACCGGAACCTCCCCGTGCACCGCCACGGCCAGCGCACCGAGCACCTCCCCGCCGGACGGACCGGCCGACGTCGCGCCAATCAGGATGCCGCGTTCGGCGTCCTCGATCAGCTTGATGAAACCCTCGTTACCGACCTTGTGGATCCAACCCCGGGAAGAGTCCGGCAGCCGGGTCTGGCCGACCCGGATGGTGAACCCACGGTCACGCGCCTGTCGCTCGGTCAACCCGACCGCACCGATTTCCGGATCGGTGAAGGTGACCCGGGGCAGCGCCCGATAGTCCGCCCGGGGCAGCACCCGATCATCGCCGCGTGACTCCGCACCGCCGCCGCTCAGGATGTCCTGGATCACGATCCCGGCCTCGTACATCGCGATGTGTGTGAAGGCACCGTGGCCGGTGACGTCACCGACCGCCCAGATGCCGTCCGCCACCCGCATCCGGTCGTCTGTGCCGAGGTAACGCTGTGCCGGATCGAGGCCCACACTCTCCAGACCCAGCTCTTCCAGGTGAGCCCGCCGCCCGGTGGCAACCAGCAACCGGTCGGCCCGGACCGTACCGTCGCCCGCCAGGTACAGGGTGAATCCGTCCTTGTCGTGACTCACCCGCTCGGTGCGCATCCCCGTGTGGATCTCCACCCCGTCGGCCCGCAAAGCCGCCGTGGCGAGTTCCGACGACTCCGGCTCCTCCATAGCGAGCAGCCGGTCGGAACCCTCGACCACGCTCACCCGTACGCCGAAGCGGGCAAAAACCTGGGCAAGCTCCAGGCCGATGGCCCCACCGCCGAGCACCGCCACCGAAGCGGGCAACTCAGTCAGTTCGACCGCATCGTGGTTCGTCCAGTACGGCGTACCGGCCAACCCCTCGATCGGCGGGATCACCGGGCTCGACCCGGTGCCGATCACCACACCACGACGGGCCCGGAAGACGTCGTCGCCGACCTGCACCAGACCAGGTCCGACGAGCCTCCCCGTGCCACGAACCAGTCGCCCGCCCTTGCCGACGAACCGGTCGGCGGCGCGCTTGTCGTCCCAGTTCGCGGTCGCCTCGTCGCGGATCCGCGCCGCGACCGGTGCCCAGTCCGGCGTGACCGTCGCCCGTCCCGCGAGCTGGTCCACCCGCGCCGCCTCGACCAGGGCGTTCGCCGCTCTGATCATCATCTTGCTCGGGATGCACCCCCAGTACGGGCACTCGCCGCCGACCAGGCCGCGTTCGATCCCGAGTACGGCCAGGCCCGCCTCCGCCAACCGGCCAGCGACCTCCTCGCCCCCGACACCGAGCCCCATCACGATCACGTCGAACTGCTCCGGCTGCGTCACCCAGCCAGCATCCCGCACCGAACCGACCCGGACCACCCGGGTCGCCTTTCCGCTCGCCTACCGTGTGTCGGGTGAGCGCAGACCAGGTACGCGAAGATCGGGTCGACGGGGACTGGGACCGGCGCTTCGTCGCCGTACGGGACGCCTTCGCGGCCCTGCTCGGCGACGAGCGTCCACCGGACCACCGACCGTTACCCGGCACCACCGACGACCTGCCCGGCGGAGCGACGGCCGGAACCGGCACGGTGGCTGAGACCGGTGCGAGCCTCGTCGTGTGGCACCGCGGACGGCCGGTGCTGGACCTGTACGGCGGCTGGCGCGACTCCGCCAGAACCCGCCAGTGGAGCCCGGACACCCTGGTCAACGTCTACTCCGTGGGTAAACCGGTGGCGGCGCTCTGCGTGCTGCTCCTGGTCGAACGGGGCCGGATCGGCCTCGACGACCCGGTCGCCCGGCACTGGCCCGGGTTCCGTGCCGAGGCGACCGTCCGGCACGTGCTGAGCCACACCGCCGGCCTGCCCGTCTTTCCGGTGCCCCGCCCGGAACAGGACCTCGACGACTGGTCGCTGCTCACCGGCGACCTGGCCGCCGCCGAACCGCTCTGGGCGCCGGGCACCGTCGCCGCCGAACACGCACTGACCTACGGACACCTCCTCGGCGAACTGGTACGCCGAGTCGACGGCCGCACCATCGGCCGGTTCCTGGCCGACGAGATCGCCGGGCCGTGGCGACTGGACCTGCACTTCGGGCTCGCCCCGCTCGACCAGGCGCGCTGCGCCGACCTCGGCTACGGGAACCCGGACTGGCCGGTCACCATCCTCGGCGCCCCGGGCTCGCTGCGCGCCCGCGCGCTCGGCAACCCGGCCGGTTGCCTGGACCTGGCCGTACTCAACGGTCCACGGTGGCGGGGCGCCGAGGTGCCCGCCGTGAACCTGCACGCCACCGCCGCCGGCCTGGCCCGGCTCTACGCGGGTCTGCTCGCCGGCGGTGAACTGGACGGCGTACGCCTCTTCGGTGCCGACCTGGTCGCCGAGGCGACCCGGGCCCAGTACACCGGTGACGACCTGCTGTTGGAGCGCCCGGTCCGCTGGACGCTCGGCATGCAGGTCGAGGAGGACGGCAGTTGGGGCATGGGTGGAATCGGCGGCAGCGTGGCCTGGGCCGACCCGGCACGGGACTACACCTTCGCGTACGCCACCCGCCACCTTGCCGGATTTGACCGGGTGGAGCACCTGGTCGACGTACTGCACACCTGCCTCGACGGTTAGGAAGGGCCCCTTCCTATACAGATTCCGATAACAAGGGGCCCTTCCTTACCCCCGGCAGGGCGACGGGGGTGCCGGTACGGGTGAGGAGGGCGCGGACGGCGACCGTGGCCCGGCGACGTCGGGGCACCACGGCTCGGCGGACGAAGACGTCGTACCCGGCGGCGGCGACTTCGTCGAGGATGCCGCCGTAGAGCGCGTACGCGGTCCGCATACACGCCTGCGAGGCGGGGTTGAGCAGGACGATGCCGGGTGCGGCGGCGGCGTAGTGCGCCTGTGCTCGGGTCACCTCGTACTCGATCAGTTCCCGGATGGCGGCGCTTGCCCGGCCCCTGGCGGCGGCCTGGACCAGGTCGTCCCGGCTGACCCCGAACGTCGCCAGGTCCTCGTCGGGTAGGTAGGTGCGCCCCCGGTCGAGGTCTTCGGCGACGTCCCGGATGAAGTTGGTGAGTTGGAACGCGAGGCCGAGTTGGCGGGCTGGTTCGCGGGCCGCGATCGGGTCCGGGGAGCCGAGGATGGGCAACATCATGGTGCCGATCACCGCCGCCGAGCCCTCCATGTAGTCGAGCAGGTCGTCGTAGCTCGGGTACGAGGTGACGGTGAGGTCCATCGCCATGCTGCGCAGGAAGGACGCGAAGTCCTCCGGGTCGAGGTCGAACGTGGCGATGGTGTGCAGGACGGCGGGGAGCAGGGGGTCGGTGACCGGGCCGCCGCGCAGGCCGGCGACGAACCGCTCGGACCAGAGTCGGAGCTGGGCGGCGCGTTCGGCGGGGGGCAGGTCGTCGGTCCGGTCCACGATCTCGTCCGCGTACCGGGTGAAGCCGTAGAGCGCGTGGACATGCCGTCGTTTCCACCGGGGTAGCAGACGGGTGGCGAGATAGTAGGTGCGTCCGTGCTGTTTGTGCAGCTCACGGCAGCGCTCGTAGGCCGCCGCGAGATCGGCCGCCGCGAGACCGGCCAAGGCGGGATCGGTCTCGGCCGTCGGACCCGGCGCCTGGTCGGACTTCGGTGACGCCTCCTGTTCCACCACCCAGCTCCTTCGAGTAATCGACGCACCAATCGACGCAACTCGTAACCCTAAGGTACGCTCCAGCGACGCCCAAGGCCCCACGCCGGAGCACAATCTCCCCGCACTTACTCGTCTTGCTGTGGTAACGACCCATCGGCGGGCATGATGAGGGATCGCAGCAAGGAGGTGATCGAGTGCGGACCGTGAGTGGACGGACCGACCGGGTCGTGGTGGTCGGGGCGGGACTCGGTGGTCTCGCCTGCGCCCTGCACCTGGCCGGCAGTGGCCGACAGGTCACGGTGGTGGAGCGGGAGCCGGTGCCGGGTGGCCGGGCCGGACGCCTCAGCCTCGGCGGGTACGAGTTCGACACCGGCCCGACCGTGCTGACCATGCCCGACCTGATCGCCGAGGCGCTGGACGCGGTCGGCGAGGAGCTGACCGACTGGCTCGACCTGACGCCGCTCGACCCGGCGTACCGGGCCCACTATCCCGACGGCTCCACGCTCGACGTGCACACCGACCCGCACCAGATGGCGGCGGAGATCGCCCGGGTCTGCGGGCCCTGGGAGGCCGACGGCTACCTGCGTTTCGTCGACTACGCCCGGGACCTGTGGCAACTCGAACGGCACGACTTCATCGAACGCAACCTCGACTCGCCGACCGACCTGCTCACCGGCAACCTGGTACGCCTGGTCGCCGCCGGCGCCTTCCGCCGCCTACAGACGAAGGTCAACCAGTTCTTCCGCGACCCCCGAACCCAGCGGATCTTCTCCTTCCAGGCGATGTACGCCGGCCTCGCCCCGCACGACGCGCTCGCCATCTACACCGTGATCTCCTACCTCGACTCGGTCGCCGGGGTCTACTTCCCGCGCGGCGGCATCCACGCGGTCTCGAAGGCGCTCGCCGGAGCGGCCGAGAAGCACGGTGTGGAGGTCCGGTACGACACCACCGTCACCCAGGTGGAGACCGCCGCCGGTCGGGCCACCGCCGTACGCACCGCCGACGGTGAACGGATCCCGGCCGACGTGGTGGTGCTCAACCCCGACCTGCCGGTGGCCTACCGGGATCTGCTCCCGGCGACCCGGCAGCGCCGGCTGCGCTACTCCCCCTCCTGCGTGGTGCTGCACGTCGGCTCGACCCAGGGCTACTCCGGGATCGCCCACCACAACATCCACTTCGGCCGATCGTGGCGGGGCACCTTCCAAGAGGTGATCAAGCGCGGCCAGTTGATGTCCGACCCGTCGTTGCTGGTCACCAACCCGAGCCGAACCGACCCGTCGGTGGCACCGACCGGGCGGCACAGCTACTACGTGCTCGCCCCGGTGCCCAACCTCGACCGGGCCGCGCTGGACTGGCGCGGCGACCTGGCCCGGCGGTACGCGTCCGAGCTGATGGCCACCCTGGAGGACCGGGGCTACGTCGGATTCGCCGACGGTGTCGAGGTTTCCAAAATCATCACCCCGGCCGACTGGGCCGACGCCGGGATGGCCGCGGGCACCCCGTTCGCCGCCGCGCACAGTCTTTTCCAGACCGGACCATTCCGTCCGTCCAATCTGCACCGCACACTCTCCAATGTGGTCTTCGTCGGTTCGGGCACGCAGCCGGGAGTAGGGGTTCCGATGGTCTTGATCTCCGGAAAGCTGGCCGCGGCCCGGGTCACCGGCGGTGGCCGATGACCGCCCGGGAGGAACACCTGGTCGAGCTGGTCGACAACGACGGCACGGTGGTCGGCTCCACCACCGTGGCGGCGGCGCACCAACCGCCGGGGCAACTGCACCGGGCCTTCTCCGTGCTGCTGGTCGATCCGGCCGGCCGGGTGCTGCTGCAACAGCGCGCCTCGGTCAAGACCCGCTTCCCGCTCCGCTGGGCGAACTCGTGCTGCGGCCACCCCGAGCCCGGCCAGTCGCTGCGTAACGCGGCGAACCGGCGACTGATGGAGGAACTGGGCGTCGGCCCGGTCGGGCTGACCGAGGTCGGGGTCCACCTCTACTTCGCCGAGGACCCGTCCACCGGGCGGGTCGAGTTCGAGTACGACCACGTGCTCTGCGCCGCCTTCGCACCGGACCAGCCGGTGTCACCGGATCCGACGGAGGTGGCCGACCTGCGCTGGGTCGATCCGGAGGAGCTACGCGCCGACATCGCGGCCGTACCGGACCGGTACGCCCCGTGGCTGGTCGGGGTGATCGAGCGCTACCTCCAGTCCGCCCCGGTCGCCGGCAACGCCACCGTCCCGACCGGCGGCTCCGGCGCTGCCGGTGTTCCCGCCGGTGCCGCGAGCGGGTCGACGGGGCCGACCGACAACGCGGCGGAGCCGCCGGGTGGGCGATGACGGTCTGAGCGCGGGTACGGTCGCGCGCCGGCTCGGCGTGGCGGTCACCACCCTGCGCACCTGGCACCAGCGGTACGGCCTCGGGCCGAGCCAGCACGTACCCGGCCAGCACCGGCGCTACACCGCGCAGGATCTCGCCCGGTTGGAGGTCATGCGAAGGCTCACCGCCGAGGGGGTGGTTCCCGCCGAGGCCGCCCGCTGGGCGCAACGGACGACTGCACCCGGGTCGGTTGAGCGGGGAGCCGACGTACCCGATCGGGAGTCGGGGTGGTCGACGCACCGGCCGGTGGTGAGGCCGCGCGACGGCGGCGGCCGGGCGATCCCGGTGGCGAACGCCGGGCCGGCTGCCCGGGGGCTGGCGCGGGCGGCCATGCGGCTCGACGCGGTGGCGATGTGCGAGACGATCGAACGGGCGATCGCCGCCGAGGGCGTGGTGGCCGCGTGGGACGGCATGTTGCGCCCGGTCCTCGCCGGTCTCGGTGAACGGCATGCTGCCACCGCCCATCTGATCGAGGTGGAGCACCTGCTCTCCCGATGCGTCTCCGAGGTGCTCTCGGTGGTGGCCCGTACGGCGGCCAAGACCCTGAAGCCGCCCGGTGTCGGTGGCCCGGCGCGTCCGGACCTGCCACATGTCCTGCTCTCCTGCGCGGACGAGGAACAGCACACGCTGCCGTTGGAGGCGTTGGCCGCTGCGGCGGCACAGGCCGGGGTGGCCACCCGACAGCTTGGTGCGCGGATGCCGTCGGCGGCGCTCGTGGACGCGGTGACCCGGACCGGGCCGGCGGTGGTGGTGCTCTGGTCGCACACCCCGGCCACCGGCGATCCGGCCCAACTGCGGGCGGTGCTGGCGAGCCCTCGTCGGCCGGTGCTGCTGCTCGCCGCCGGCCCCGGCTGGCGGGCCGAGGCACTGCCCGCCGGGGTGCTGCGTCCGGCCAGCCTGAGCGAGGCGCTGACGCTCACCGTGGCCGTACCCGAGTCGGGCGACCGCTCGCTGACCGGCTGACCGGCGCATTCCGCCGATCGATCGGCGTCTTGATTCGAGCGGCTTTTCCGGGGCTACGGTGGGTCCTTTGTTGGGCTAGCGTGAGGCGTTCCGCCCCCGCACCCCCTCGCCCGATACCCCTCGGGAGTCAACGATGACTCGACCCGCCGCGCTCGCGGCCGGGCTGGTCCTGGTGGCGCTGTTCGCCACCGCCTGCGGGCCTGATCAGCATGATCAGGCGGGCCGCCCCCAGTTCAGCCCCTTCACGCCGGCAACCAGCGAGCCGGCACCGACGACCACGCCGACAACCACGGCGCCGACGACCGCGCCGACGCCACCGCCGACCGAACCGACACCGAGCCGCCCGCCCGCGCCCCGGAGCACGGTCGGCCCACTCGACACCCGGCGGACGACGGGGTCCCGTGGGGTCGCGCTCACCTTCGACGACGGCCCGTCGCCGGACTGGACTCCGAAGGTGCTCGACCAACTCCGGAAGACGCAGGTCAAGGCGACGTTCTGCGTGGTCGGTACCCGGGTCCGGAAGTATCCACAGCTCGTCGCCCGGATCGTGCGGGAGGGCCACACCCTCTGCAACCACAGTTGGCAGCACGATCTTGAACTGGGCAGCCGGCCACGGGCCGATATCCGGGCGGACCTGACCCGGACCAACGGGGAGATCGGACGGGCGGTACCCGGGGCCCGGATCGGCTACTACCGCCAGCCGGGTGGGAAGTGGACTCCGGCGGTGGTGCAGGTGAGCCGGGAACTGGGGATGGTGCCGCTGCACTGGGACGTCGACCCGAGGGACTGGGACAGGCCCGGCGCCGCCGCGATCAGTAAGCGGGTGCTGGCGCAGGCCCGCCCCGGTTCGATCATCCTGCTGCACGACGGGGGTGGAGACCGCAGCGGCACCCTCACCGCCTGTCCCGGCCTGATCGCTGCTTTGAAGCAAAAGTACGGGATCACGCGTTTGAAGTAGATTTGATGGCAATTTCGACGCGTCCGATACCGGTTTGGTCCGCCGGCCCTCGATCACGTATGCTTTCCAAGCCGCCGGCGGGGCCGGATGGGAGCAAACGCAGGAGTTGCCTTGTGCAATGATGGCGGGGCCGCCCTCATCGTCTAGTGGCCCAGGACGCCGCCCTTTCAAGGCGGTAGCACGGGTTCGAATCCCGTTGGGGGCACGTGTAACATCCGTCCAGCCGGGCGGTGCAAGTGTAAGTGTAAGTGCACGGTAAGTAGCTAGGTCCTGTGGAGCAGTTGGAGTGCTCGCCGCCCTGTCAAGGCGGAGGTCGCGGGTTCAAGTCCCGTCAGGACCGCCAGCGCCGTACGCCGCGCGTACCAACGCGCGGCGTTCTGCGTTTCGGGGAATGTCACCTGTACTGCGGCTCATCCGCCAGACAGGTAACATGACCCGAGCAATACCAGGCCAGGTAGCTCAGTTGGTACGAGCGTCCGACTGAAAATCGGAAGGTCGGCGGTTCGACCCCGCCCCTGGCCACATAGCCTTTCGCCGGGCTACAGCATCGCCCGCCTGCGTTTCCGCAGGTGGGCGTTTTGCTTTCCGGACCATAGCAGCAGTTCGGCCGGCACGGTCTGCGGCATCAGGGCGGCGGCCGAGAACTGGGCGACCCGCTCCGCGCGACCTAAACTGAACTGTCAGTTCAGTTCACTCGACCCGGAGTTCAGATGACAGACGCACCCTCCGTCACCGCAGCACCCAGCGGATCGTTCCTGCTCGGTGGGGACCTGCCGGTGACCCGGCTCGGATTCGGCTCGATGCAACTTACGGGCGAGGGCGTGTGGGGTGACCCACGCGACCCCGACGAGGCCGTACGCGTCCTGCGGCGCTCGGTCGAACTCGGCGTCGACCTGATCGACACCGCCGACTCGTACGGTCCGTTCGTCGCCGAGCTGCTGATCAAGAAGGCGCTCCACCCGTACCCGGAGAATCTGGTCATCGCGACCAAGGCCGGCTTCACCCGCCAAGGTCCGTCCCAGTGGACGGTGGTCGGTCGTCCGGAGTACCTGCGCCAGCAGGCGGAACTGAGCCTGCGTCACCTCGGGGTGGAGCGGATCGACCTGTTCCAGTTGCACCGGATCGACCCGGCGGTCCCGCTGGCCGACCAGATCGGCGAGCTGAAGGCACTCCAGGACGAGGGCAAGATCCGGCACATCGGGCTGAGCGAGGTCTCCGTCGCCGACGTCGAGGCCGCGTCGAAGTTCGCCGACATCGTCTCGGTGCAGAACCTCTACAACGTCGCCAACCGGTCCGCCGAGGCCCTGCTCGACTACTCGACCGAGCACGGCATCGGCTTCATCCCGTGGTTCCCGCTGGCCAACGGCCCGCTCGCCCGCGACGGAGGCCCGCTGGCCCGGATCGCCCGTGACCATGGCGCCACCCCGGCCCAGCTCGCGCTCGCCTGGCTGCTCAAGCGGTCGCCGGTGATGCTCCCGATCCCGGGAACCTCGTCCATCGCCCACTTGGAGCAGAACATCGGGGCGGCCTCCATCGAGCTCACCGACGCCGAGTTCGACATCCTGGCTGCTGCCGCCTGATGAACGTCTGGTTCATCACCGGCGCGACGCGTGGTGACGGTGGTGAACCGAACTACTTCCGTACCGACGAGACGGTACGTCGAGAACTCGCCGAATGGCGCGAGCTGGTTGAATCGACGGACCATGACAATTTCCGGGCCGGCTGACGGCATGACGGCCAGTGGGGTAGGCGGGGAAACCCTCCTCGCCCACCCCACTGGCCGCCGCAGTGACCGCATCCACGAGGCCGTGCTCCGCGCGACCGAAGAACTGCTACGCGAGGGCGGCCTGCCCACCGCCACCGTGGACGCGATCGCCGGCCGCACCGGCGTAAGCAAGGCGACCATCTACAAACACTGGCCCTGCCGTACGGCGGTGGCGGCCGAGGCGTTCGGCCGGATGATGGCTGACGCGCTCCCGCTGCCCGACACCGGCAACGCCGTCGGTGACCTCACCGCCCAGTTACGCCAGGTGAGCGCCTTCTACGCCAGCCCGTACGGGCACATCTTCGCCCAACTCCTCGCGGCCTGCGTGGACGACCCGAAGGCCGCAGCTTACTTCCGCGAGTATTTCCTCGCCGACCGTCGCCGTGCGTTCGCCCATCTCTGGCAACGCGCGGCGGACCGGGGCGAGACCCGCCCCGGCGTCGACGTCGAAACCGCCACCGACATCCTGTTCGGGCCGCTCGTCTTCCGCCTCCTGACCCGCCACCAGCCCCTCACCGACGCTGAAACCAACAAACTGGCCGCCGCCGCCATCCCCGCCCTCCTCTTCCCCGCCCCACCCGCCCGCTGATCGAGGCTGACGGATCATCTGTTTCGGTCTGCGCGGTCACGGCGTCGCACCTCGCAGTAGCACCGGTACCGGTGAGATCGGGTTACCTGCCGCCCGTTGCCGGATCGCCCAGGCAAGTTGGTTACACCCGTCCGGGCGGCACTGGGGGCAGCGGCGGCCTCCGGTGTGTCCGGTGATGGTCATACCGGCTGACCACCAGATGCTGGCCGGGGTGAGTGGTTCGTCGTTGCGGCTCATCAGAAGACGGGGCGGTCGATGTCGTTGCGGAACCGGGTGACCAGTTCCCGGATCACGTACGGCTCGGGCAGCGGGTAGGGCTGGTAGTTGTCACCCATCGCTTCCAGCACGACACAGGCTCGGACGAAGGCGGTGCAGGTCCGTCCGATCAGACAGCGTTGGCAGCGCCCGCCGACCGGCCAGTGCCGGCGCACCATCTTCCGCGCCCGCAACTGGGTCAGCCGCAGCCGCTGGTGCGGCAGGAGCACGCTCACCACTCACCCGGCTTGGTCAGACCCTCCGCCGCCGCGAGCGCCGGACACCCGTCCTCGGTGCACTGCTCACACCGCATGGTCTTGTGCAACTCGACCACCCGCAACGCCGTCCGCACCTGCTCCACCGCATCGCTGGTCACGCCGACCACCGCCCCGAGTTCCGCCGAACCGACCGCGTCCCGGTGCCATTTCGGCGGGAAAGACCGACCGTCGCCATACCCGGCACCGGCTCCCGGTCGCTGCGCCTGATCGGCTCCGTGACCCGTGGCGTTACGGGCAGAACGGCTGGGCTTGGCGGCTCGTCTGGCGGGTCCAGGAACCACTTTCGGCGAGTGCTGTTGATCGACATCTGCCACCTCCGTCGACTGGGGAGGGTGACCAGCGCAGGTTGCCTACCCCTAAAACAACCCTCTGCGCTGGCCACCTAAGAGCAAGCTACACCCGTATAGACTGCCCGTCTAGATAGGTGCATGGACGGGAAGGGCAACCGTCCGAACCACGTTGATCGAAGGTACGGTGACGAACGTGCCTGCCCCGCACGAGCGGCCCCGATATCGACGGGTCGCCGACGAACTGCGTCACCGGATCATGTCCGGTGCGATTCCTGCTGGATCCATCCTGCCGTCCGAGACCAGCATCATGGCGGAGTTCGGCGTGGCACGCGGTACTGCCCGCGAAGCCATCGCCCTGCTCCGCTCCGAGGGCTTGGCCATCACTGAGATGGGACGCGGCACCTTCGCGCGACCGGTGTTGCCCATCCGTCGGCTCGGATCCGAGCGGTACCGCCGCGAACTGGAGCAGATCCGTGGCGACCAGTCGCCCGAGACGTCATTCACCGTCGACCAAGGTGTCCGGTGGAACGACTACCGGCTGGACAAGACGTTCCACGAGGTGCCTGCTGGCGTCGCCACCGCCGACCTGTTCGGGGTGCCGGCCGGGACGATGCTGCTGGAGCGTCGGTTCGTGTTCTACACCGAGGGTGTCGCCCAGCAGATGTCCACCTCGTGCTACCTGCTCGCCATGGTGGCTGGCACACCGGTGGCCGATCCGAACCGGGAGCCATGGCCCGGCGGGAACACCGCGCAGATGCACAGCCTTGGTGTGACAATCACCGGCATTCGGGAACGGGTGCGGTCTCGGATGCCAATGGCGAACGAAGTGGAGACGCTACACATTCCGGGCGGTACCCCGGTCGTTACGATCGGCCGGCAGACGTACGCCGGGGACCAGGTGGTCGAGGTCGCGGACATCGTGATCCCGGCCGACCGCGTGGAGCTGGGCTACTGGATCGACCTGACCTGAACACAGGCCCATGCCAGCGGAGAACGGACCCCTGAGCAGGACCGGCGGTCCCAGGCCAGGAATGCTGGCTGTCTGGGCCAAGAATCTGGCGGCATTCAGCGCTGGTGGCTGGGCCGGCTTCGTCGTTGATGTGGCCGTACTGCTCGGCTTGAACGGGCTGCTCGCGCTTGTGCTGATCGCAACCGGAAACCGCGAACTGTTGCCGCAGGTCGGGATGGCGTTCGTCGGGTTTGCGCTGAGGGGCCCACTTGTGGGGCCACCACCAGGCGGAGGTAGGTGTGTGCCCCTCGCCGCGCCTGCCCCTATCGTTAGGCCGCACGAAGATCGTCACCAGGAGTTACCTGTCCGGCACCTGTCCGGTGAGCGTCGGACAGCCCCTCAGCCGCCGATGCCGGCAAGCGCCTGCCGGTACTCCGTTGTCCACTCGGCACCGCGCTGGTCGTCTGGCAGGCCATCCAGTCCTGCACGCAGGTTGTCTTCCGCAGCGACTGTGTCACCGAGTGCCAGGTAGGCCAGCCCGATGCCCATTCGGGAGAACGTGGGCGTCAGCCAGTACGCGGTAGCCGGCGGCGTCTCGGCCTCGGCGGCGGTGGTGAGGTCGCTCGCCTCACCCAGCAGGCGTCCGGCGGCAGACTGGTCTCCCAGCAGCGCGTAGCCGTGCGCGGACTGCACCGCGTCCCCGACCCGTTGCAGTGCGGTCGCCCCGGGCGTGTGGTACGCCGCGAGGAAGTGCCGAACGATGCCCCGGGCGTTCCCCCGTTGGCGCTCAAGGTAGCCACGAAAGTTCTCCGCCTGGGCCGCAAGCGGGCCATCGTCGATCTCATCAGCTTGGTCAAGGGCCTCGCCCAGCACCTGCATTGCGTCGCTGTCGTTGCGGGCCTCGGCGTGCAACCAACCAACGAACTGGGTCCACTCCGCAGCGACAGCTTGCAGCTTGGGAGCGTGGGGGCCGCGAGCCTGTGCGGTGAGATCCAGAACGGTACGCCACTGAGGTACCGCCCACGGCAGCATCACCGGGGCGGCCAGCACGTCGTCAAGGCGTCGCTGCGCGGCCAGTACCTCGGCGAGATGGTGGACGGCTGCCGCGTCCAACCGGGCGGGCCGGTCGATCACGTACGCGATCCGCTGGTCGTCGTCCGGCGTGGTTACGGCTGGTGCGTCGACGACCAGCGCGGCGAGCACCCCGCCTGCTTCGAGTACGTCGTCCAGGCGCTGGGCGGTCTCGGACGTTGGCCGGCAGCGGCCGGTCTCCAAGTCATGCAGGTAGCTCTTGCTGAAGTAGACACGTCTGGCGAGATCGCGCAGAGACAGGCCACGGGCGAGACGCAGCTCAGCCAGGCGTGCCGAAAATCGCGGGTCGATAATGGGTGCAGGCGGCATGGTCGCTCCCCCAGGTAGCGGTCTGGGCGGCGGCCCCGCCGGCCGCTACAACCAGCGAAGGCCGCCACATCGGACGGTACACGCATCGACGTCTCGTGCTGCTCCGAAGCGCCCGTGGCTGAAGCGCAACGTACCAACGGCCGATCGGACGAAGCGACAGATAGCGCCCGGTAGCCACACTGCGTCTCATGAGCTATCCGCACCCGCAGCAGGACCCGTGGGCCGATCCGAGCGGCGCGCACCCAGCGCCACCGCCCTCGCACCTTCCCCCGACACGGTCGTTCGAACTGCCCGTGGAGCACCACCTGCCGGCCCCCACCTCGCCGGCGCAACCGAATCCGCCGGTTCAGCACCACCCACCCACCCAGCCGTACCCGCCGGCCCAGCAGTACGCGCCAGCGCCGTCGCCGTACCTGCCGGTGCAGCAGCAGCCGTACGGGATGCCGCACCCGGGACAGCCGGTGTACGCCGTGCCGGTGGTCCCCGCGAAGTCGGCCGGGGCGGCGGTCGCACTGGAACTCGTCCCCGGACTGTTCGGGATCTTCGGGATCGGCAGCATGTACGCCGGACGGGTCGGTGCCGGCATCGCGCTGATGGTGTCGTACTGGGTGCTGTTCTGGATCAACGTGGCGCTGTTCCTCGTCGGCATCGGCTTCGTGACGATCTTTCTCACCTGGATGGTGTTCATGATCGTCGGCCCGCTGCTGGCACTGAGCGCGGTGGGACGGCACAACTCCGGCAGGGTCGTGCGCTGACCGGGACGGGCGCGCCTCCGGGCGGACGGCCGGGGCCGACCAGCGTCACCGCCGATCGACCCCGTCCCGGGTGGGCTGACCAGGTCAGTTGCTGTTCCAGACGTACACCTTGGGGTTCGCGGCATCGGCTTGCACGGTCGCCAGGCTGCCCGCGAAGAGCGAGTTGACCCTGGCCGCCTCGGCCGCACTCGGGTTGGCATTGGCACAGGAGACCGGGGCGCTGCTGCCGGACATGAGGTCGGAGCAGAGCCCGGTCCGGTTGTCCGGCAGGCCGAGGATGTGCCCGAGTTCGTGGGTGGCGATCCGGGTCCGGTTGTAGCCCTGGTTGACCGCCTGCCATCCCATGTAGACCCGGCCCGAGCCGAGTCCGGTCACGTACGCCCGGGGCCAACCGCTGTCGACGTAGATGACCACACTCGCCGGAGTGCCGGCGACCAGGCGTACGTTGCTGACCCGGCTGTTCCAGATCTGCGCCGCCTGGGTGAAGTTGGTGGTGAACTCGCCGGCACGGCTGGCGTCGTAGTAGACGGTGCGTACGGCGATGGTGGCGTCGGCCACCGCGGGCGCCCCGCCGACCGCCTGTACGCCGATCACGGAACAGGCCGCCACCAGGGCTGCCGCCACGGCGCGGAGGAAGCGTCGTCTGACCATCGCGGACTCCTTACTCGACGGGTCGCGGAGAGGCTCCCCAATGAATCGATGGCCATTAATCTAATTCGCCTCGGGATCGCGGCCCGCATAGCACTTGCCCCATACCGACCAAGCCAGACCGGGCGGGGGAATCGGATCGTCGTACATCCATGGCGACACGGCGTGACCGCGCGCTCGGCGCAGAGATTCAACCGCTGGTCGGATGGACGCTGCAACGGGGGTCAGGGGCCGGTATGGTCCGGGCCTATGGGACAGGAGACCACCGACCCGGCCGACATCCACCAGGACGTGACCAGGTACTCCCTACGAAGCACCCTGCGCGTCTCCGCCCCGCCCGAACACGCCTTCGCCGTCTTCACCGGAGGACTCGCGGACTGGTGGGTGATGGAGTACACGTGGTCCGGGCCGGGGGCGCTCGCCGAGATCGGCTTCGAGCCGCACACCGGCGGGATGGCGTACGAGATCGGGCCACACGGCTTCCGCTCCGACTGGGGACGCGTCCTGGACTGGCAGCCGCCCCACCGGCTCGTCTTCACCTGGCAGATCGCCCCCGACCGGCTACCGGTCCCCGACCCGAGCAACGCCAGCGAGGTCGAGGTCCGGTTCCTGCCCGACGGCGTCGACCAGACCCGGGTGGAACTCGAACACCGTGCCTTCGACCGGCACGGCGAAGCCGCCGAGGGCTATCGGGAGGCCCTCACCGCCGGCTGGCACGAACTGCTCTCCCGGTACGCCGCCTCCGTCCGGGCCAGCACCAACTGACCAGCCGACCGGCCCGGTGATCAACCGGATCGGCCCGGCAGTTCGCTGGTCGTGCCAGCGTGAACACCCGTGCCACCCAGGTCGGCGCGACGTCCCGCCTCGGCACCGTGGCCCGCGCCGCCGCCGGCCAGTCGTCGGGCCGACGCGGTACGCAGCCTCGGGTAGACCTCGGCCATCCGCCGCTGCACCTGACCGCTCCGATCGGCGAGCACCAGCGCCACCGACGTGTCCCGCGTCGAGGTGTCCGTACCCGCCGCCGCCTCCGCCGCCGACTCGGCCGTACGCAGTCGCTCCGCCACCGCGTACGCGAAACCCGCGAGCCAGGAACGCCGGAACGCCGCCGGTTGGTCTCCCTCCGGCACCGGGGTGGCGGCGAGCCCGTGTGCCGCCTGCACCAGCAACGAGGTGAAGAGGAGTTCGACCCGTTCCAGGTCGCTGGCGAAACCGAACAGGTGCATCGCGAAGCCCGACTCCGACCGACGCCGTACGGCCCGGCACCGCAGCGCGTCCGCGACCGCCGCGAGCAGCCCCGCCTTGTCCAACGCGTACGGTGCCAACAGGTCGACAACCCGATCACCGACCGGGTCGGTGGCCGGGTCCCGGGCGGCGAGCAGAGCCCGGTCGACGCCGTACCGGGCGATCAACTCGGTGGCCTTGGCGGTGAACGCCTCCGCCTCAGCCGCCGTACACGCCGGGTCCTCGGCCATCGCGAGCAGCTTGCGAACCTTCTCCAACACCCGTCCAGGCTCCCATTACCGGCGGCTGTGCCGCTGTGCCGGGGCAGGTCAGGGTGCCCGGTGGCGCAGCGTCGCCACGGCGGAACCGGCGAGGGTGAGCAGACAGTCGGGGAGTTGACCGTCGGTCAGCGCTGCACCGAAGAGCGCCTCGGCGGTGTCGATGTCGGAGTTCGCGTACGCGCTGACGAAACGGGCAACCCAGCGCGCGTCGTAACCGGCCTCGTCGATGCCCGGGAACTCCAGCGTCCAACTACCGCGCGGCACCTGGTCGCCGACCATCGTGGCGGCCAGATACCAGGCGACCTCGTAGGCCCCCGCCACACCGGACCGGTCGACCACGGCATCGAAGGTGCCGACCACCGCGTCACTGTCGCCGACCAGCGCGGAGCGGAGCACCGCGTTGGCGTCATCCAGCGTGTCCCGGGGAACGTCCATCACGTGCGGAAGGGTATGCCGCGAGGTCAAGCCGACGAGCACGAACAGCCAGAATCGATGAAACCGCGTATATTACCGGCGGGTTGGAAGATCCAATTGCGACCACCGTCACACCGTTGGCCAACGACACGCTAGTGTGCGCAGCGGACCTTCGGGGAGGAAGGACGACGTCATGCTCGTACGACGTGGCTCGCGCAACGCTGGTCTCGCCGCCTGCGCCGCGCTTCTGCTCGCCACCACCGCCTGCGGGTCCGACGACGCGGAACAGCCGGCCGCGTCTCCGGTGCGCCTCTACGGCACCGACGGCAACATGCAGAACTCCTTCGTGAAGGAGTTCGACGGGCAGACCAAGCTACTGGACGGCATGAAGGGCACCATCCCGCTGACCCCCCTCTCCGAGGACTTCAAGGAGCGGGTCACCGGACAGGACCCGGGACTGACCGACTTCCTCTACTCGGCCGAGGTCTACGACGCGATCGCGGTGAGCGCGCTCGCCGCGCAGCTTGCCGGTTCGACCGCACCGGCCGAGATCGCGAAGCAGATCAACGGTGTCACCACCGGCGGCCAGCGGTGCGACTCGATCAAGTCGTGCCTGCCGATCGCCCGCAATGGCACGGACATCGAGTACCGGGGCGTCTCGCTGAATCGGGGCGGCTTCACCGAAGCCGGTGAGCCCTCCACCGCCAGCTACGCCACCATGCACTTCGGCGAACAGGCCAAGATCGACGAGGGGAAGACCGAGTTCGTCGGGGCCGGCGACGAGTCGGCGGCGAGCACCCAGGCGCCGCCAGCGCCGAAAAAGCAGGTCGGCGGCAAGACCGACCGGCGCGACGGCTCCCCCCTGAAGATCGGTGGGCTGCTGCCGCAGACCGGTGACCTCTCGCTGGCGTACCCGCCGATGGCCGCCGGCGCGAAACTCGCCATGCGCGAGATCAACGACGCGGGCGGGGTTCTCGGCGAACCGGCAATCTGGGTCGACGGCGACGACGGGACCAACCCGGACGTGGCAAAGGCGACCGTCGCCGAGCACGTCGCGGCCGGCGTACACGTGATCATCGGTGCCGGCGCCTCCGGGGTCTCCCGTGCGGTGCTGCCGGACGTGGTCGCGGCCGGTCTGGTCCTCTTCTCCCCGTCGAACACCGACGCCGGTCTGACCACCATCGACGACCAGGGCCGTTACTTCCGCACCGCCCCCTCGGACATCCTCCAGGGGCGCGCGTTGGCGGACGTCATCATGCGGGACGGGTCGCAGAAGATCGCCATCGTGGCCCGGAAGGACTCGTACGGCGAGGGCCTCCAGGGCAACGTACGGGCCGAGTTGGAGCGGGCCGGGATCGCCGCCGACCGGCTCAAGCTGCTCAGCTACGACCCGCCGGCCAAGCCGGACTCCCCGCCGGTCGACTTCAGCGCGGGCGCGCAGGAGATCAAGCAGTTCGGCGCGGACGCGGTGCTGGTCATCGGGTTCGGCGAGTCCGCTCAGGTGATCAAGGCGCTGGACAGTGCCGGGGTGCAGATCCGGCACTGACGTCGGTCGGCGGCGGTCTGGCACGTTTCCGGGAGCAACCGGGGGCACCGGTCGCCGTACGGTTTCGCTGACACCGAGCGAGCTGACCGAGAGGCGACAGACGATGAGTGACTTCACCAACCCGCTGATTGAGGACGTCGACTTCGACTCGACCGGCGTGGAGGAGCAGGGGCTCGGCCCGAGCGCCACCCCCGACGAACTGCCCGGCTACGACCTCGTCGGGTTCCAGCCGGAAACGGTGGTGGAGCACCACGCCGACGGCTCGACCGAGGTGCTCACCGACTTCGACGGCGACGGCATCGTGGATCTGGCGCAGCGGGACGCCGACAGCGACGGCACCGCCGAGATCACCCTGATCGACGGCGACCACGACGGCTCGCTCGACACCGCCCTGCGGGA
This sequence comes from Micromonospora sp. NPDC050417, assembly GCF_044458865.1. NCBI lineage: Bacteria > Bacillati > Actinomycetota > Actinomycetes > Micromonosporales > Micromonosporaceae > Micromonospora > Micromonospora sp. NPDC050417. The sequence goes on along the minus strand of NZ_JBITIH010000002.1, from coordinate 442,855 downwards.
CTACGACGACAATGGCGTCGTGGACAAGATCGCCAGTGACACCAATGCCGACGGCGTGATCGACCGGGTCGCCACCGACACCAACGCCGACGGCCTGATCGACGCCGTGGCCCGCGACACCGACCTCGACGGCCGGGCGGACACCTGGGCGACCGACGTCAACCACGACGGGCGCGCCGACCACTCGATCATCGACCTCGACGAGGACGGCCGAGCCGACCAGGTCATGGTCGACGTCGACTTCGACGGCGGAGTCGACCGGGTCGGCTACCTCGACGGGGACAGCAACCCGTACGCCAGCCGCTGACGGCGGCCGGCGGGCAGGGTCGAACGGGTCGTCAGCGGTTCTTCCGGTCCAGGAACTCGGTCATTCGGCGGTGCTTCTCCGGATCCTCGAAGAGCACCGCCTGGCTGAGCAGGTCGAGCTGCGGATGCGCGGCGGCCGGCGCGTCGACCGCCAGCTTGGTCAGGCGTACCGCCAGCGGCGACGCCTTCGCGATCTCGTCCAGCAACTCGTGGGCGACACCGAGCAGATCGGCCGGGGAGTCCACCACCCGGTTCACCAGACCGATCCGCAGCGCCTCGGCGGCGTCGATCCGCCGACCGGTGTAGAGCAGTTCCTTCGCCCGGGTCTCGCCGATCAGGGCCGGCAACCGGTGCGTGGCGCCCGCCCCGGCGATGATGCCCAGGCGCACCTCGGGCTGGCCAAAAAACGCTCGCGCCGTACAGATGCGCAGGTCGCACGCGTACGACAGCTCGGCTCCGCCGCCCAGCGCCGGCCCGTCGACGGCTGCCACGGTGGGCATCGGCAACGCCCGGATCCGGGCGAAGACGGCCGAGTTGATCGCGGCCAGGGCGTCGATCCGGTCTCGTTCCCGCAGTTGGGCGATGTCTGCCCCGGCGGCGAAGACACCCTCCGAGCCACCGGTGAGCAGCAGCAGCTTCGGCTCCCGTTCCAACCGGGCGCAGAGTTCGTGCAACGCGGCCACCAGGTCCGCGTCGATGGCATTGCGCTTCTCCGGCCGGTCGAGGGTGACCACCAACCGGTCGTCCCGCTCCTCGATCCGCAGGCCGGCCGGTCCGACGCCGCTCACTGCTTGACCCCGTTCACCCAGCGGTAGAAACCGTGTCCGGACTTCTTGCCCAGCCGGCCCTGCTCCAGCATCGACTCCAGCAGCGGCGGCGGGGCGAACCGGTCGCCGTACGCCGCCTGGAGGGTGCGGGCGATGTCGAGCCGTACGTCGAGCCCCACCAGGTCGGTGAGTTCCAGCGGCCCGACCGGGTGGCGGTAGCCGAGCGTCATCGCCTTGTCGATGTCGGCCGCAGCGGCGACCCCGTCGGCGACCATCCGGATCGCCTCCAACCCGAGCGTGACCCCGAGCCGCGAGGTGGCGAACCCGGGCAGGTCGCGTACGACGACGGGGTCCTTGCCCAGCCGACCGGCGAGGGCGACCGCGGCGGCGGTGGTCTCCGCGCTGGTGGCCTCCCCGACCACCACCTCGATCAGCGTCATCGCCCAGACCGGGTTGAAGAAGTGCAGCCCGATGAAGCGATCGGGGTCCGGAACCGCGTCGGCCAGCTCGGCGATCGCGATGCTCGACGTGTTGGTGGCGAGCAGGGCGGGGTGACGCTTGGCTGCCGCCGCGAGCACGCTCCGCTTGAGGTCGGGGCGTTCGGGCACCGCCTCCACGATCACGTCCGGTCCGTCGGCCACCTCGGCCAGGTCGCGGCGGAGCACCAGCCGGGTACGTCCGGCGGCGGCTTCCTCGGCGGAGAGTTTGCCCCGCTCGACCGCCCGGTCCAGCAGCTTCCCCAGGGCGACAGTGGCCGTTGCGGCCCGCTCCGGGTCGACCTCGACCAGCTCCACCTCGTAACCGGCGGTGGCGGCGACGTAGGCGATGCCCAAGCCCATCGTCCCGGCCCCGATCACTACGAAACGCTCGTTCATGCGGCGACCCTATGCAGTACGACCCGAGCCGCCAACTCGGTCACCTGGTGCCCCGGCGTTCCGCTCGTACTTCGGCGGCACCCGCCGCTCGCCGCCGCTCCGCCCCGGAGCACTCCGACTCAGAGCGCTCCGGCGGTGTCACGAGTGCGCCGCCGGCGGAGGAAATACCCGGCGAACGCCGTCGTGACCAGTAACAACGCCAGCCCGGCGCCGATGGAGAGGGAGAGCAGAAGCGGTCGCGGGCCGGACGACTCGGCCGCTGCGACGGCGCCTGACAGGGAGACCCGCCCCTCCAGGGTGCGTTCGACGGTCCCGCTGAACAGGGTCATCCGGACATCCCAGCGGCCGGATGACAGCGGTTGGTCGATCAGTGCGCTGACCTGGCCGCTCTCTCCGGGGAGGATCGTGACGCCGCTCGCCACGGTGAACGGTCCGGCGCTGACCCTGCCCGACTCGCTGGTCAGGGAGACCGAACCGCCCATGTCCAAGGCCCGTCCGCCGGTGTTGTGGACCCGCGCGGTGAGTACGGGCCACTCACCGCCGCCCAGGCCGACCGCGAGCCCGTCGATCCGGAAGTCGGTCGGCGGTTCGCCGCCCGACCCGATGTCGAGGTACATCCGAATGCCCACACGATGGATCTTGCCGACGTTGTCCTGCGCCGTGGGTGGTTTGGTGATCTGCGCCCAGACCGCCCCGTACCGCTCGCCCTTCGAGGCGGTGTCCGGTACGGCGACGGTGACCTCCACCTGTTTCCGGTCACCAGGTTCAAGGTCGGCACTGCTGGACTCCAGGCTCACCCAGCCGCTGAGTTCGTTGCCGCCACGGCCGTCCGCAGCGGTGAAGACGTTCCTCTCGACCGTCGCCGCCCCGACGTAGAGATCGACCTGCTGAGGCTCCGGCGAGGTGTTGCGTACCTCGACCCGACGGCTGAGGGTCGTTCCGGGCTTGAGGTGGTCGATGATGTACGCCCGCGCACGCGGGTCCTTCGCCCGCGCGGCGGGAATCTCCAGGAGCTGTATTCCCAGCCCCACCGCCTCGCCGTCCGGCCCCCTCCCCGCGACGTGTTCTCTCCCCGCGACGTGTTCTCTCCCCGCGACGTGCTGATCCGCTGAACCGCGCACGGCGACGGCTGGTGCCGTGTGCGGTCCAGACGCCAGGATGGCGGCGGACGCCAGCAGCAGCAGCCGCCGGACGCGGTCAGAGGACCGAATGCGTCACCGTCCCGGTGTACACGCCGACGACGGCGTCGGCGGGAATCGCGACCGCCACAGTGGGATTCCAGGTGGCGAAGTTGTTGGCGGTGCCACCGGTGTGGCTGAACGCCGTACGCGGGACGTTGATGATCACCGCGTCGCCGGCCGACGCCTGACCGGGCGTGAAGGTGCCGCTGCCGGCGGTGGCCGTGGCCCCACCGGACCAGTACGTGATGTTGATGTTGGGAATCGTCTCGGCGGGGGTGCCGCCACCGGTGGTGAAGTCGGTGGCGATGACGGTGGCCGTCCAGTTCGGAGTGAGCGAGGCTCGTTGGTCGATCACGGTGACCGGTCCCAGTTGCCCGCTGACCGTCGTGCCCCCCACCCCGGTGCCGAGACTCACCGAGGCCGGAACCGTGATGGTGAGGCCACCTGCGGCAGCGACGTTGAGGGTGACGGTGGTTTCCTCGGCGTGCGCGGGTGCGGCGAGTCCCACCGCCATCAGAGTGCCGGCAACGACGGCAGTAAGAAACTTTTTCCTCATAAAGTCCCCCGTTTTACGGAAAGCGAGCTTCGCGTAGAGAGCAGACTAACGAGGCGATTCGGCACCAAGAAGGGGATTAGGTAAATTTCGACGCCTGCCAGCGCAAGGGGTGAACCCCTCGTGTCATCGGCCGGCTCCACCCTGAACAGGCTGCGGAGCCAGGCGCGCGTCGAGGCCGGATCGAGGGCACCGGGCCAGCCCCGCCGACGGCTAGCGTATGCGGGGCCGCGGTTCTGGGTACTGCGGACGAGCACCGCCTCAGTCAGCCGGAGAAAGGGCTTCCCCCATGAGCGAGTCGCAGCCGACCACCGAGCCGCAGGAGACCGTCGAAACGCGTGGTGACGAGCGGGTCGACCTGATCCGTGCGGACACCAACAACGACGGTCGTACCGACCTCTGGGTGGCCGACACCGACGGCGACGGCAAGGCCGACCTGTTCCAGTTCGACACCAACGGCGACGGCAAGGTGGACATCACCATGGTCGACCTGACCGAGGACGGTACGCCTGACGAGGTGGTCGACGGCGACGGCGGTCTGCCGCCCGCGCCGCTCCCCCCAACCGTCGCGGTCTGACCCTGCGCCACTGCTCCACGGCACCCGTGTGACGGTTAGGAAGGGCCCCCTCCTATACAAAAAACGATAAGAGGGGGCCCTTCCTTCTCAGGAGGTGAGGGCGGGGGCGGGTTCGGTGAGCTCGTCGAGGCTGACGTGCCGTCATCGCGCGCCACCTGACATGCCGTGCCATGTGGCAGAAGATGACACGTGAGTCGCCATGCCATCCTGTGGGGGTGACATCATCGGAGTCCGCGCTGCCCACCGCGCCGCCGGCCGCCACCGCACCGTCGGCTGACCGACGGGAGCCGCACACGGACCCGCCGGCGAACCGTCGGGAGCGCAAGAAGCTGGAGACCCGGGCGGCGCTGGAACAGGCCGCACTACGGCTCTTCGGCGAGAAGGGCTACGAACACACCACGGTCGAGGAGATAGCCGCCGAGGCCGACGTCGCGGTACGCACCTTCTTCCGCTATTTCGCCTCCAAACAGCACGTCCTCTTCGGCGACGTGGCGCATCAGCGGATCAACCACCTGCGCGCGGCACTCGCCGCGAGTCCACCCGACGAGACTCCGTTGCAGGCGATCAGCTCGGTGCTCAACGCACTCGACCTCGACGAGGACGAGCAGAAACAGATCAGCGTACGACTGCGCCTGTTGGAACGTCAGCCCACGTTGATCAGCATGTACCTGATGCTGAACCACCGGCTACGACAGACCATCGTCGAGTTCGTCGCCGCCCGGACCGGGCTCTCCCCGTGGCACCCGTACCCACTCCTGCTGGCCGGGGCGGCGGTCACCTCGTGGGACACCGCACTGCACGCCTGGCTGGCCGACGACACCGCAACCCTGGCCGACCTGCGCCGGCAGGCGTACGCCGTACTCACCGCCGGCATCCCCGCCGACCCGCCGGCACCTGCCGGACCGACGCTCAGTCGGCCAGCGGGCGGATGACGTCAGGCGGGACGGCGTCGGTGAGCCACACCCCGTTGTCACTGCGGTAGAAGTCGTGCCCCCGCGCGGCCAACTTCGCCGCGTCGACCATCAGCACCGACACCGCACCGCCCCGGCGTCGACCGACGGTCACCGCCGTCGCCACGTCGACCGAGAGGTGTACGTGGTGCCGGCGCCCCGGCCGGAGCCCTTCGACCAGGATCGCGGGCACGTTGACCGCCGCGGTGCCGTGGTAGAGCTGCTCGGGTGGGGTGACCGGGATGAGCGCCAGGTCCACCTGCACCCGGGCCGAGTGCCCCTGGCTGGCCCGTACCCGGTCCACCCCGTCCGGTCCGGTGCGTACCGCGAACCGTTGCTTGTCGTTGCCGGCCACCACCGCGTCCAGCTCGTCCCGGGTCACCGGCCGCCCGTGCCGGGAGAGCGCCGCCAGCAGCTCCGCTACCGGCACCCAACCGTTGGCGTCCAGAGTCAGCCCCACGCTCTCCGGCGCGTGCCGCAGCACCTTGGACATCCGCTTGCTGATCGTGCGCAACTGCGTCGGTTCCATCAGCCCACCAACCGGAGCGTCGCCAGGTAGTACGGCGCATCCGCGTCGTCCACGTCGACCAGCCGCCAGGCGCTGCCCCGGACCAGCTCGGCCAGCTCGTCCGGGGTGCAGACCAGATAGTCGAACCAGGGCGTGCCGAGTTCGCGGTAGCGCAGCCGCAACCGCAACTGGCCGCCGAGCCGGCCCCGAGCCCGGTTCCGCTCGTGGTAGCCGGTGTGCACCGGGTCGGTGGTGCCGTACGGGTCGGTGCCGTGCGCGATGATCTCCGCCCCGGGTTTCGCGAGCGCGGCCAGCGCGGCGAGGAACCCCGGCGCGCGGTCGCGCCCCTCGATCAGCCCCAGGTTGTTGCCGAGCAGCAGGAAGGTGTCGAACCGGTGGGTGTTGGTGGCGTACTCGTCCACCGTGCCGAGCACCAGGCCCCGTACGCCCCGCTTGCGGGCCACCCGGATCGCGCCGGGCGAGATGTCCAGCCCGGTCACCGGCACCCCACGGGCCTGCAACTCCAGCGCGATCCGCCCGGCGCCCACCCCGATGTCGAGCACCTGGCCCCGGACCCGGTCGACGGCCCGGTGGTCGTACGGTTGCCAGTCCTCCGGCCCGTCCAGATAGTGGGCGGCCGGAGCACCGTTGATCAGGCCGTCGTCGCGCTCGATGACCTCGATGACCGGACGGGGCAACCGCCCACCGACCAGCGGTCGGGGCCCGATCCCGGTCGCGACCGCGAGCGTGTCCCGCAACAGTTCGCCGAAGACGTCGCCGATCTGCGGTTGCACCACCATGGGGTAGACGCTAGCCGCCAGTCGCGGTACGCGCGGCGCGAGATCCACGCAGGGTGAACGTCATCGATCCCTTCGGCGCGCAGACGTACCGACTTCCACCGCACGCCGGGCGACTTCCACCGCACGCCGGGCGACTTCCACCGCGCGCTGGGCCGACTTCCACCTCATCGCGCGGCCGACACGACGCGGGCCGAGGGTTCCGCTGGCTGGCCGGGCGGCGGACTGCGAGTGCTGGTCAATGACACGGATCACCGACCCGTCGACACCAGCGAGATAAGGGGTTATTGGGCGGAATTACGGAGCGCTCGAAGGGCCGACCTTTTTCGGTAGCCGCGTCCCGCAGAGTCCCAATGAAGCCATCGACATTGGCGCTGACCTGCGGGAATACCCTGGTAGCCTTGCCCGCTCCCGTTCGCAACGAGTTGATCTCGATTAGGTAATGGCCGCATCACGAACGGCCGGTGGGAAAAATTTCTTCCACCGACTGCGAACCTTTCCGGCCAGCTCACCAATCAGGAGCGATGAGGGCGGCCGGTGGCGTCGCCACGATAGGCAACGAGGGGACGCGGTGGAATGAGGCTGGTGCTACGGCGCGCCCGTGCGGTGAGAGGGCTGTTACTCGCCGCGACTGGGGCGACCTTGATCGCCGCCGCCCTGCTCACCGGCCTCGCTGGCTACAGCCAGCAGGTCGTCGAGACCGGCGCCGAGAGGGCGATCGACTCCGCCAGTCCGCAGGAGCGGTCGCTGCTGGTCCGCGGCTCGACCGGTGGATCAATAGAGGCACTCCGGCAGCGGGACGCGGCACTCCGCAAGGAGGTCGCCGGAGGGCTCAGCGGGTTGCCCACCTCGGTCTCGTCCGCCGGATACGGCGCCGGGCGCCAACTCTCCGGCCAGGTCGGCGAGGCCGTGCCCGACGCCGACGGTGTGGTCTTCGCCTCGGTGGTGTTCCTCAACGATCTCGCCGCGCACGCCGACCTCAGCTCCGGCGCGTGGCCGCAACCGGGCCTCAGCCCGGTGCAGACCGTGCTCGCGGAGCGGATCGCCGGGATCCTCGGCGTGAAGGTCGGCGACCAGGTACCGGTCACCGACCGGGTCAGCGGAAAGATCACCAACCTCTCGGTGGTCGGCATCTGGCACCCACGTGACCCGGCGGCAAGCTACTGGCGGCTCTCCCCGGACGTGGCCGACGGACATCTGCCACAGTCGTCCACGTACGGCCCGTTCGTCGTTGACCAGGCCGACTTCATGAGCCACTTCATCGCCAGTGCCAGCGCCGCCTGGCTGGTCGAGCCCGGCCTGACCGGCGCCAGCGCGGCCCAGCTCAGCCGGCTCGGCAACACGATCTCCCGGCTGACCACCGAACTACCCAAGGCCGCCGGACTCGGCACCTCCGGTGTCGCCACCACCTCCATCGACGCCCTGGCCCAACGGCTCGAACGGGCCAACCTGGTCGGCCGGTCCACCCTGGTCACCCCGATGCTGCTCGTCATCGTGCTCGGCGGCTACGCGTTGGTGCTGGTCGCCGTACTCCTGGTCGAGCAGCGCCGGGGCGAGAACTCCCTCCTGAGAGCCCGTGGGGCGGCCCGCAACCAGATCGCCGGCTTGGCCGTACGGGAAGCGACGCTCGTCGCCCTGCCGGCGGCACTGCTCGCCCCGCTGCTGGCCACCGAGGGCCTGCACCTCGCCGACCGGATACCGATGCTGGCCTCCGTGGGGCTGCGCTTCGACACCCAGCCACGACCGATGAGTTGGCTGGTCGCCGGGCTTGCCGCAGTCGGTTGCGTACTGGCCATCGCCGGTCCGTCGCTACGCCGCAGTGGCACGTACGTCGCCGAACTCGCCAACCGTTCGCGACCGGGCCGGCGGGCCGCCGCCCAGCGGGCCGGCATCGACCTGGCCCTGATCGCCCTGGCCGTACTCGGCTGGTTCCAGCTTCGGCAGTACTCCTCACCCCTGTCCAGTGCGCGGTCCACCGGTCAACTCGGCATCGACCCGCTGCTCGCCGCCACCCCGACACTGGGGGTGCTGGCCGGGGCAGTGGTCGCGCTACGGGTGCTGCCACCGCTCACCCGCTTGGCGGAACGGTTCGTCGACCGGAAGCCCTGGACCGCCACGATGTTCGGCACCTGGCAGGCCGGCCGGCGCCCGCACGCGGGGCCCGTACTGCTGCTCGCCCTCGCGGTCGCGGTCAGCACCCTGGCCTGGTGCCTGGCCAGCACCTCCGAACGGTCCCTGGTCGACCAGGCCAACCACCAGGTCGGCGCAGACCTGCGGCTGGTGGAGACGACCGGGATCCCGAGGGAGGAACGCGCGGCGGAGCTCGCCGCGTTGCCCGGTGCCCGCACGGTGCTGGCGGCCGGGCGGGAGAATCTCCAACTGGGCCCGGCGGCGGAGCCGGCCTCGCTGGTGGCGATCGACGCCCTCGCCGGCGCCGACCTGATCCAGATGCGCGACGACCTGGTCCATGGTGGGTCCGCCGCCGACGTCCTGCGCGGACTCGGGCGACAGCGGGTCAACGTCCCGTACACCGAACTGCCGGCGGGTGCCCGACAGCTCTCCGGCGTGATCAGCACCACCGTCAATGGACCGGACCTGGTCTCCGACCAGATCCGGAGCGAGGCCGTTTTTGTCGATTCGAACAGCAGTTTGCTGAGGGTGCCGATCGGCACCAGCCAGAACGGCAGAGTGCTCCGGTTCACCATCGACCTGCCGGCCGGCGCGACCCCGGCCCGACTGGCCGGATTCACCACCGAAGGCACCGGTCAGAGCGGGATGAAGGTCGACTGGCTGCTGACCGAGCTACGTGCCGGCGGCGGCGACGCCGCCACCCAGGTCGACCTGCGCCCCGGCACCGAATGGCGGGTGGTGAACCCGTTCGACCGGGAGGAAGCGGCCATCGCCGGTCCGGGTTCCCTCTCGACCAGCTATGTGTACATCGGTCCGCCGAACAGCACAGGTGTCAGGGTGACGCAGATGGCGATCACCCGAGCCACCGGCGACGCGCCGGTCCCGGTGCTGGTCACCCCACCCGTACTCGCCGCGCTCCGGACCAAGGTCGGTGAAACGGTAAAAATACCGGTCGGCGTGGCGAAGGCCGAGGCCAAGATCATCGGTACGGTGGAGTCGGTCCCCGGTGACACCGAACCGGCCGCGATCCTCGCTGACCTCCCCTCGCTGAACAACGTGTTCTTCAACGACAGCGGCGTCATCCGGTCGCCGCAGGAGTGGTGGATCGCCACCGAGCCCGGCCAGCAGGCAGCCACCGCACACGCGGCAGCTCAGCTCCCGGACCTGGAGGTGCTCGACCGCCAGGCGATCGCCGGCCGGGTCGACCCGTACGGGGTCGGCGCGCGGGGTGCGCTCTTCGCTGCGGCGTTGGGCGCGCTACTGCTCGCCGCGGTCGGCATAGCCGTCGACGTGAGCGCGACCGCGCGTCGGCGGGCCAACGAGATGGCGGTGCTCCACACCCTCGGCGCCGGGCACCGGCTGCTGGCCCGGTCGCTCATCGCGGAGCAGGCGTTCCTCTCCGGGATCGGCGTCCTCGTCGGACTCGGGGTCGGGGTCGCGGTCGCCGCCGCCATGGCGCCGCTGGTGATCCTCACCCCGTCGGCGGACCGACCGTCGCCGACGCCACTGCTCGACGTGGACTGGCCGCCGGTGATCGGCACCACACTCGGCCTGCTGCTGCTCGCGCTCCTGCTGAGCGGGCTGGTGGCCGCCACCATGCGGCAGCGCCTGGTCGCCGCCCAACTCCGGATCGGGGACGACCGGTGAGCCGCCGGACAGGGGGAGCGGTGGTGGGCGACCCCACACCGGCTCAGGGCACGGGAAACGGATCGGCGAACCCGAGGAAGACATTGATGACACTCACCAGGTCCGGGCCGCTACGTCGGCTGCGTGCCTTCGCCGGTCAGGTCGGGCTGCTCGCCGTACTCGGGCTGCTGGCTGCCGCACTACTCACTGGCGCACCACGACTCGCGAACGAGTACGCCGACCGGGGACTCGCCGCCGACGTGGCGACGCTGCCGCCTCTGGTGCGGGACATCTCAATGCCGATGGTCATCGAACCCGACAACACCGCGCCGGCAGCCGCGGGGGTCGACTCGCTCGACAAGTACCGCGACAAGCTGCCGGAACCGCTGCCGGGGCTGATCGACGACGGATGGTATTCGGCCACGGTCGGCCCGAACGGTGTGAACGCCTCCGGCGACTTCATCCCGCTCAACGGTGACACCAAGCCGGGCATGGCGCTACGGGCTCAGACCGGGCTCCAGGAAGCGGTCCGGATGGTTGACGGCGGTTGGCCGGCCACCAACGGACGGGCTCCCGGTGGCGGGATCGCGATCACCGTGTCGCAACTGACGGCGGAGGTGCTGTCGCTCCGGGTCGGCAGCAAGTTCGAGGTCAATGGCGGCCTCAAGCCGACCGCCGTAGAGGTGGTCGGGATCTTCGACCCGCTGGACCCGACCGCGCCGATCTGGAACGACATGCGGCTGGCGGTGGAGCCGCTGGTGCCGATGGCCGACGGCGACCCGTTCAAGACGATGGCGGTGACCACCTGGGCCGGAATGGACCTGGCCCGTCGGGACGTGGGCATGCCCGTCTACAACTGGTACTACCGGGTCGACGAGAAACGGCTGGATGCCGACGGAATCGAATCGGTGATCACCGCCCTGACCCAGCTCAAGCAGACCCCGCCGGTGCTGGAGAGCAAGGTGGCCACGTCGCTCGATACCGCGCTGGTCAAGATCGGGGAGCGGTTGGCCTCCGTACGGGCGCTGCTGGCGGTCGTGCAGACCGGGGTACTGGCCAGCCTGATCGGTCTGATCCTGCTCGCCGCCCGACTGTCGTTGGAGCGCCGTCGCGAGGAGCTGGCCCTGCTCCGCGCCCGGGGTGCCTCGACGAGCACCATCGGTGTGCGGGTCCTGGCCGAGTCGGTGCTGGTCCAGCCGCTGGCGGTGCTCATGGGCTGGCTGCTCGGCACCCTGGTGCCCGGTCGTTCGGCGGGGACGGAGTGGCTGGTCCCCGTGCTCGCGGTGATCACCACCGGTGCCGTCGCGGTGCTGGCGATGTCGAGCCAGCGCCGGGTGACGTTCGTCGTACGTCGCCAGGACCTGATTCGGCAGCGACCGTCGGCCCGACGGCTCACGGCCGAGATCAGCGTGCTCGCACTGGCCGCGCTCGGGGTGTTCCTGCTCCGGCGGCGTGGGCTCGAACCGAACGGCGGGGTGGACCCGTACCTGGTCTCGGTGCCGGTACTGCTCGCGGTCGGCACCGCGCTGATCGCACTCCGGGTGCTGCCCTGGCCGCTGCGGATGATCGGACAGGTTGCCGCACGGGCCCGGGGGGCGGTGCTCTTCCTCGGGCTGGTGCGAGCCGGCCGGGGTGCCCCGGTGACCATCGGCCCGCTCGCCGTACTGGTCATCGCGATCACCACGGGAGTGTTCAGCGGCGTGGTCGCGGACACCATCTCCACCGCCCGGGACGAGGCCGCCGACCAGGTGATCCCGGCCGATGCCAGCCTCACCGGGGTCACCTTCGCGGCGACCACGACCGACCGGATCAGCGCCCTGCCCGGAGTGACGGCGGTGGCCCCCGTCTCCCTGGAGAACTCCCGGCAACTGCGGTCGGGGCCCGGCGCCGCGGACCACGAACTCGGGCAGGCCCAGGTGGTGGTCGTGGACGTACCGAAGTTCGTGGAGGTGATGCGGCACAGCGGGATCCCCACGGATGGGGTGCCGGCGGCGCTGCGTCAGGCCACCCGGGGTGACGGCCCGGTCCCGGCGTTGGTCTCACCGACGGTCGCGGCGCAGGTCGGCAAGGGCGCGGTGGCGAACGTGCAGGGCCGGCAGTACGCCTTCACCACGAGCACGGTCGCGCCGACCTTTCCCGGCCTGGAACTCGACGTCGAACGCTTCGTCGTGCTGCCCTGGCAGGCGCTGCCGGTGCCGGACTTCAAACCGGTCCTGCCGAACCGGTTCCTGCTCGCCGGGGACGGTTATGACCGGACGGCACTGCTCCGGACCGCCGACGACGGGCAGCGCGAGTGGCGCGAGGGGGCGACGGGCAAGTCCGCCGCCGGCACCACCGTCCCGGCCGAGTTGGTCATCCGGACCGACTACCGGCGCTCGCTGGACCGGACCGGCGGTAACGAACTGCTCAGCCTGACGTTCGCGATCGGCGGGTTGGGGGCGACCGGCCTGGCGCTGCTCGCGGTCGGCTTCGCGGTCGTCGCCGAGGCGCGTACCCGGGGCAAGGTGCTCTCCCGGTTGCGCACGATGGGTCTCTCCGGCCGGCAGGGACGGCAACTGCTGGTGTACGAGCTGCTTCCGCTGGTCGGCGCCGCGGTGCTTGCCGGCGGGGTGGTCGGGGCGGTCCTGCCGGGCCTGCTCGGCCCGGCGCTCAACCTCTCCACCTTCACTGCCGGGGTGGCTGCCCGGACCCACCTCGATCCGCTGCTGGTGGGTGGGGTGCTGCTACTGGTGGTGGTCGGTCTGGCCGCCGCGCTCGCGATCGAAAACCTGATCAACCGACGGATGCGCCTCGGCGAGGTGCTCCGGCTCGGAGAGGAGAACTGATGACCGCTGCCCTGACCACTGCCGTACCCGATCTCGCGGCGTTGCAGCGCCGCGCCGCTGAACGTGCGGCGGAGCGGGCCGGCGGCAACGATCGCCTCCGTGGACACATCGTCTGCGACGGCCTGGTTCGTATCTTCAAGACCGAGGGCGTCGAGGTGGTGGCGCTGCAAGGGCTGGACCTGGTGATCGACCGTGGCGAGCTGATCGCCATCGTCGGCGCTTCCGGCTCCGGCAAGTCCACCGTGTTGAACATCCTCTCCGGGTTGGACGTGCCGACCGCGGGCATCGCCCGGGTGGCCGGCTTCGACCTGCTGACCATGTCGGCGAAGCAGCGGCTGCGCTACCGCCGCAGCACGGTCGGCTTCGTCTGGCAGCAGACCGGACGGAACCTGCTGCCGTACCTGACCGCACGGGAGAACGTCGAGCTGCCGATGCGGCTGGCCCGGCGTACGTCTGCGCGGGCGGCGCGGAAGCGGGCGTCGGAGCTGCTGGAGATGGCCGGGGTCGGCTACTGCGCGGACCGGCGGCCGGGCCAGATGAGCGGCGGTGAGCAGCAGCGGTGTGCGGTGGCGGTGGCTGTCGCGAACGATCCCGAGGTGCTCTTCGCCGATGAGCCCACCGGCGAGTTGGACGAGGCGACGGCGGCCGCCGTCTTCGAGGCGCTGCGTGCGATTAACGCCGAGTTGGGCGTCACGGTGGTGGTGGTGACCCACGACCACAACGTGGCGACCCAGGTCCGCCGAACGGTCGCGATCCGCGACGGGCGGACCGCGTCGGAGGTACGGCGGTCGGCCCGGATCGGCGCGGACGGGCTGGAGGAGTTGGTGACCGAGGAGTACGCGGTGCTGGACCGGGCGGGCCGGATGCAGTTGCCGGCGGCCTTCGTGGACGCGTTGGCCCTACGGGACCGCGTGAAGCTGAATCTGGAGCTGGACCACGTCGAGGTCCGCTCCGGTGACGAACCTCAGAAGGAGCAGTTGTGAGCGGGGACCTGGTACGGGTGGAGGGCGTCAGCCGGGACTACGGTTCCGGCGACCGGGTGGTGCACGCCCTGCGGCAGGTGTCGTTCCGCGCCGGGCAGGGTGAGCTGGTCGCGGTCCGGGGTCGTTCGGGCGCCGGCAAGACCACCCTGCTCAACCTGATCGGCGGCCTGGACCGGCCGACCACCGGCCAGATCTTCGTGGCCGGCCGGGAGGTGACGGCGGCCGGGGAGGGGGACCTGCTGACGCTGCGCCGGGACACCATGGGGTTCGTGTTCCAGTCGTTCGGGCTGATCCCGATCCTCTCCGCGGCGGAGAACGTCGGGGTGCCGCTGCGGTTGGCGAAGGTGCCGGCGGCGGAGCGGGAGCAGCGGGTGGCGATGCTGCTGGAGCTGGTCGGGTTGGGTGGGCACGCGGGCCAGCGTCCGTACGAGCTCTCCGGGGGGCAGCAGCAGCGGGTGGCGCTGGCGCGGGCGTTGGCGAACGATCCGCCGCTGCTGATCGCCGACGAGCCGACCGGACAGCTCGACTCGGAGACCGGCCGGGCGATGATGGATCTGCTCCAGGCGCTGGTCCGGTCCCGCGGGATGACGGCGCTGGTGGCCACCCACGATCCGACCTTGATCGAATTGGCCGACCGGGTGTTGGTGCTGCGGGACGGCCGGTTGGTCGAGGAGGACCGACTGGCGGTGGCGGCTGGCTGACCGCCAGCCGCGCGGGTGGGCGCGGCAGGCACGAATCAGGGGCGGCAGAGGTACGGTTTCCCGTATCTCTGCCGCCCCTGAAACGATTCGCGGCCAGCCCCGGTCGGGGGTCAGTCGCCTTGACGCTGCTGGGGAATCTGCCCCTGCAGCAGGGCGCGAACCTCCGACTCGCGGTAACGCCGGTGGCCACCCAACGTTCGGATTGCGCTGAGCTTGCCCGCCTTCGCCCACCGGGTCACGGTTTTCGGGTCGACACGGAACATCGACGCCACCTCGGCCGGCGTGAGTAGCGGCTCTGGTTCGTGCGTACGCGATGCCATCGGTCACTCCTCCACAGGTGCCTATAGACATCGGCCGGGGTCCCGCCGGCCGACGCGTCTCCCATGGTCCGGCTAGTCCCCGATGTCCGACATGGGCCGAACGGCCGAACGTCCCTGGATGGACGGATGAACAATGACCGATTTATACAACTTTTCTATACTGAAACCTGTCTTATTCGGGCGCATTGTGGCCCATCGTAACCCCAAGATTACGAGTCGACCTCGCGTTGGAAACGCTCCACGCCCCTTTGACCAGCCAAAACGCGATCATGAAGAGCGATCCCCCATTCAGCAAGATCGACTCAATCGGGGTTAGGGGATTCATGTTTCGATCCCCTAATCAATCCCCTAGTCGGTCACCAGTCGATCACTCTTCGAACCGGTTGGCCGGCACCGGTACGACCGGCCACGAGGCCGCCCGGAGCTAGTTGCAACGCTCCAGCAACTGCACCGCGCGCCAGCGGGCGACCAACTTCTCGTACGCCTCGGTGGCCGCCTCGGCGTCACCCCGGGACAGTCCCGCGAGCCCTTCGGCGACCAGCGCCGGCGAGTCGTCGTCGGTCAGCGCCTCGTCCGGCAGCAACTGCACCAGGCCGCCGTAGTCCAACTCCACCACCGACCGGGGGTGGAACTCCTCCAGCCACCGGGCACCCTCTTCGACCGCCTCGGTGATCGGCGCGTCCCCCACGGTCTTGCGCAGCACCGCCAGCCCGCGCGACGCCCGCCGCCGGGCCTTGGAGATCTCGGTCCGGTAGCGCAGCACCCGACGCTCCGGCCGTACGGTCAGGTCCCGCTCGGCGGCGTCGACGAAGACGAACCAGCGCAGCGGGACGCCCCAGGTGGCGATCTGCTCGTGCAGCCGCGGCACCCCGTGCTCCAGCACCCGCGCCCCGCTGCGGAAGTCCTCCACGACCGCCTTGGCCTGGCCGGCGAGGATCGGCGGGACGAACGCGTCGGCGAGCACCGGCGGCACCCCGTCCCGGGCGCTCAGCGCCGCCTCGGCGACCCGGACCCGCAGGTTCCACGGGCAGACCAGCAGCGTGTCGTCGGCCTCCAGCACGTACGCCTCGTCCGGCAGATCGGGCAGCCTGGTCCAGCCGGCACCGAGCGCCTCGATCACCGCCGTACGCTGCCGCCCGGGCCCCTCCAACGGGGCGACCGCCCGGCCCTCCTTGACGTACTGGCGCCAGAAGATCTGGCGGTCCCGGTCGAAGGCGGTCAGCGGCTCATACACCCGCAGGTAGGAAGCGAAGAGCGACGGCACGGCGCGATCCTCCCACGAAACCCGACTTCCCTGCCGCCGACGGCGCCGATCACCGCCCACCGCCCCGCCAGTTGGGACAGGTCGTCCCCCGGCCGGCCCCGCTACGGCGCGACGGCCGATATTAGGCTCGGCAGCACCGGCGTCACCCCGCCGGCCACCGGAGAGGTCCGCGTCCCACAAAGGCGCACACCGACATCAGGAGCAGTCATGGGCGTTTTCGCCAACACCGACCAACAGATCTCGGCCGGTCATGAACAGGTCGTCTTCTGCCAGGACAAGCCGACCGGTCTGAAGGCGATCATCGGCATCTACTCGACCGCGCTCGGCCCCGCGCTCGGCGGGACCCGCTTCTACCCGTACGCCAACGAGGCGGACGCACTGCACGACGTGCTCGAACTCTCCCGGGGTATGGCGTACAAGAACGCGCTCGCCGGGCTCGACCTCGGCGGCGGCAAGGCGGTCATCTGGGGCGACCCGGATCAGCTCAAGACCGAGCCGCTGCTGCGCGCGTACGGCCGCTTCGTCCAGTCGCTGGGCGGGCGCTACTACACCGCGTGTGACGTCGGCACGTACGTCCAGGACATGGACGTGGTGGCGCGCGAGACGCGCTTCGTCACCGGCCGCAGCGTGGAGCACGGCGGCGCGGGTGACTCGTCCGTGCTCACCGCCTGGGGCGTGTTCCAGGGCATGCGCGCCGCCGCCGAGCACCAGTGGGGCTCGGCGACCCTCGCTGGACGTCGGATCGGTGTCTCCGGCCTCGGCAAGGTCGGCAAGCACCTGGTCGGGCACCTGATCGAGGACGGCGCCTCGGTGGTGGCGACCGACGTCAACGAGAAGGCGCTGGAGTGGGCCCGGCACACGTACCCGGAGGTGGACCTGGTGGCGGACGCGACCGCGCTGATCACCTCCGACATCGACGTGTACGCCCCCTGCGCCCTCGGCGGCGCGCTCGACGACGAGACGGTGCCCGCCCTGCGGGCCACCATCGTGGTCGGCGCGGCAAACAACCAGCTCGCCCACCCGGGCATCGAGAAGCAGCTCGCCGACCGGGGCGTGCTCTACGCGCCGGACTACGTGGTGAACGCCGGCGGTGTGATCCAGGTCGCGGACGAGATCGAGGGCTTCAACTTCGAGCGGGCGAAGCTCCGCGCCACCCGGATCTTCGACACCACCCGCGAGATCCTGCGGCTCGCCGACGCCGAGGGCGTGCCGCCGGCGGTTGCCGCCGACCGGCTGGCCGAGCGGCGGATGGCCGAGGTCGGCCGGCTCCGCTCCATCCACCTCACCTGATCGGCCCCACAGCGACTCGTCAGGGGCGTTAACGCGGCGATTCCGCAGACCGTCCGCACGACGGGAGCGGCTGTCGCTCGGCGTCCGGTCCGCGCCACGCCCGGACCGGACGCCGTCCCCTCCACCGTCCGACCAGATCATGACGGCTGACCGGAGCCCGGGGCCGCTCCTTACGGCCGACCCCGACAGGGCAGAACCGGAGACGGACGTCGACCGGCAGGAGCCCGGGTGAGGTGCGTTCCGTATACGGGACACCACAGACGATTCGCCTCGTTTCGCCCGTCATCAAGGGCTAAGGTCGGTCTCGACGGGAACCCGCAGCACAGGGTGATCGAGCCGTCATGACCGGTTTCCGGCACGGTCGTTACCGGGGTGGAAAACCGCCTGGTCGGGTCAACCTCGACGCGCGGGCACCACCGGCGGTAACCCGAGGTGCCGAAGGCGGGCATACCCATGTACCGTAAGAGCCACGAGAGATGCCTGACGTCATCGGGGCCCGCCTTCGGGCTGCCCCGAATTCTGTGCGAGGGGGTCGAGCCATGGGGCGCGGCCGTGCTAAGGCCAAGCAGACAAAGGTGGCCCGGGAGTTGAAGTACCACTCCCCGAACACCGACCTCGCCGCCTTGCAGCGAGAACTCGGCGGCAGCGGCAAGTCGGACCACGACTTCGACGACGACTACAAAGAGTATGTCGACGACGATGACGAGGACCACGACGCGGACGACGGCCCAGACAACTGGTCGCCTCCAGCCCGCTGACCTCCGTCGGGCACATTTGAGCACGCGGTAACGCCCGCGTGCTCACGCGTGTCCGGATGGTGTGGCACACCGTTGACCGACGCGGTTCCATCCGGTCGAGGGTCTGCCGTGCGGATCGTGTTTCGACCCGTGCGGCAGCTCCTCGACCGGTCGGCGGTACCCGGCCTGATCGGTCCGCGCCGGAGCCGCACCACGCGTACCCTCCGGGACCGCCTGTTCGTCTCAGCGCGGCCGATTGTTCCAGTTGTAGAACGTCGGGATGTTCTCGAAGTGGTTCCACGCGCAGACCGCCCCACCACCGGCGTCCGCCACCTCGGCCCGTTCCCGGCGTGCCTCCTCTGCCTCCTGTAGCAGCCTGGTGAGGCCGCTACGGGCCGCACGGACGCGATCGGTCACCGCCTCCAGGGCCGCGCTCCCGACAGGCTCTCCAGGCCCAGCCGGCTCAACGGACCGTACGCTGGTCATCTCGGGCATGGTCCAACACTCCCTCAAGTAAGCGGATCTTGCTGTTACGGCAGTGGTTGGTCTCCGTACCGTCGAAACGTCCCTGCTCGAAGTAACGGTTGGCGGCGTGACCGCCACCACAGAAGCCGAAGTACGGACAGCCGGACCGGCAGGACTCGACCCCGGTCAGGAACTCCCGCACCCAGGGCAGGCCCGCCGCCCCCGCGATGATCTCGGCCAGCCCGGTGGTCAACACGTTTCCGCTGGTGAAGTCGCCGTGTTGCGGGTCGGAGAAGCCGGCGAGTTCCGGCGAGAGCAGGACCACCGAACCGTCGTAGGCGACGGTGGGGATCGGATCGAGTTGGCGGGGCAGCAGGTCGTCGGCGGTGTCGTCGAGAACCGCCGAGGCGTACCGCAGCGACCACTCGATCTCGCGGAGGTGGATCGTCGGGGTACGGCGCCAGGCCGCGACCAGTTCGCTCCAGAACCCGGTGACGTCCGCCTCCGGGTGGGCGTTGAGCCGCGCGTTGACGCCCTCCATCTCCTCGATGTTGATCCCGAGCACGTCGCACCCCAGGTCGAGGAAGTACGCGTACAACTCGGCGGCGAGGCCGGGCTCGGGTCGGGTCACCACGCAGAGCGCCGAGAAGGCGACACCGTTGCGCCGCAGCGCCTCGATGCCCCGTTCGATCCGGTCGTACGCCGGCCGCCCGCCCCGCCCCACCCGGTCGGCGTTGCGCTCGCGCGGACCGTCCACGCTCACGCTGACCCGCATCTGGTGGGTCGCGAAGAACTCGCACCAGGCGTCGTCGATCAACGTGGCATTGGTCTGCACATGGTGCTCGACCCCGTCGTCGAACGGGGCCATCAGGGCGGCCAGATGCTCCCGGCCGGCGGCGAGGGGCTCGCCGCCGTGCCACACCACGGAGAAACGGTCCGTCCGCGCCCACCGGTTGACCGACCCCGCGACGGCGGCCGCCACCGGAATGGGCATCTTCCGATCATCGGCACGAAACGGGAGATAGCAGTACGAGCAGTCCAGATTACAGAGCGTGGTCGGCTGCATCACCACGTACGTCGGCACCGAGGCGATGCCCCGCATCCCGGTTGGCCTCTGCCGCAAGGCAGCCATCGGCCCCTCCTCCCCGTACCTGAGGTGCCCCTCAGGCTAGGTTGCGGTGGCCACCCGGGTGAAGTGCTGATCGGGTATGCGAAGGATCACGGCAATGGATCAGGTATGCACGAATGCACGTTCAGTGATCAACCCCGGGTGTGGTGGCCGATCATCTGCACCTCGCCGGTCCCCTCGATGATCTCGCCGGCCTGCCACGCCTCGACGCCCCGGCCAGCCAGGCAGGCAAGCGCCCGGTCGGCGTCCTCGGCCGAGACGATCGCGAACATGCCCACACCCATGTTGAAGGTGGACTCCATCTCCGGGTCCTCGATCCGGCCCTTGGCCTGGACCATGTCGAAGATCGGCTGCGGACGCCAGGTGGCCCGGTTGACCACCGCGTCGACGTTCTCCGGCAGCACCCGGACCAGGTTGCCGGGGATACCGCCGCCGGTGATGTGGGCCAGCGCCCGCACCTCGGTCTCGGCGATCAGCTTGAGGCAGTCCTGCGCGTAGATCTTGGTCGGGGTCAGCAGTTCCTCGCCCAGGGTGCGCTGCCGACCGAAGTCCTCGATCACCGTGTCCAGCCGCATCCTGCCGGCACCGAGCAGCACGTGCCGAACCAGCGAGTAGCCGTTGGAGTGCAGGCCGGAGGAGCGCATCGCGATGACCGCGTCACCGACCTCGACCCGCTCGGGGCGAAGGATCTCGCTCTCCTCCACCACACCGACACCGGTGGCGGAGATGTCGTACTCGTCCGGCTTCAGCACGCCGGGGTGCTCAGCGGTCTCGCCACCGAGCAGGGCGCAGCCGGCGTACCGGCAGCCGTCGGTGATACCGGCGACGATCTCGGCGACCTTGTCCGGAACGACCTCGCCGGTGGCGATGTAGTCGAGCAGGAAGAGCGGCTCGGCGCCGGTCGCGACCAGGTCGTCGACGACCATCGCGACCAGGTCGATGCCGACCGTGTCGTGGATGCCGAGCTGCTGGGCGATGACCAGCTTGGTGCCGACGCCGTCGGTGGAGGCAGAGAGGACCGGGTTGCGGTACTTGGTGGTGTCCAGCCGGAACAGGCCGGCGAAGCCGCCGAGCTGGCCCATCACCTCGGGCCGCTGCGCCCCCCGCACCTTCGACTTGATCAGCTCGACCGCCCGGTCGCCGGCCTCGATCGAGACCCCGGCGTCCGCGTACGAGACGCTGCGCTTACGGGTGGCACGACCGGACCCGGCGGTCCAGGGCTGGCGCACGCCACCACCGGAGCCAGCGCCCTCGGGCGCGCCGCTACCTGCGCCATTGCGCTCAGACACGTGCGTCACGGTTCTCCCCTTTGTTCCTCGCGGCGAGCCGCGTCGGGTAGCGGTCGAGGATCGCTCGACTCTTGGTACTCACCGGGCGCGGGGCGTGGGCCGCGCCGGTCGGATAGTTAAGGGCGCTGCAGTGCGTCACGTGCGCCCGGGCTGCTGACAAGTGGTTCGGGGGTGTCGACGGCGGCCCCGTCGGGACCGTCGCCGGTCTCCGGCGCGTGGTCCGCGACCCGACGCCCGACACCTTCGAGTACGTGCTTGCCGATCAGGTTCCCCGCCGGCAGTTCGATCGGGTATTCACCGTCGAAGCAGGCCCGGCAGAGCCGCGTCTTCGGCTGCTCGGTCGCCGCGATCAGGCCCGCGAGCGACACGTAGCCGAGGCTGTCGGCCCCGATCGAGCGGCGGATCCCGTCGTTGTCGAGGCCGTTGGCGAGCAACTCCGCCCGGGTGGCGAAGTCGATGCCGTAGAAACACGGCCAGTTGACCGGCGGCGAGGAGATGCGTACGTGCACCTCCAGTGCCCCGGCCTCGCGCAGCATCCGCACAATCGCCCGTTGGGTGTTACCGCGGACGATCGAGTCGTCCACGACCACTACCCGCTTACCCCGGACGTTTTCCCGTAGCGGATTGAGCTTGAGCCGGATGCCGAGCTGACGCAGGGTCTGCGACGGCTGGATGAAGGTACGCCCGACGTACGGGTTCTTCATCAGCCCGGACCCGTACGTGATGCCCGACGCCTCGGCGTACCCGATCGCGGCCGGCGTTCCCGACTCCGGCACCGGGATCACCAGGTCGGCCACGACCGGGTGTTCCTTCGCCAGTTGCCGGCCGATCGCGACGCGGGCCGAGTAGACGTTGCGGCCGGCGATGCTGGTGTCCGGGCGGGCGATGTACACGTATTCGAAGAGGCAGCCCTTCGGCTCCGGCACGGCGAACCGGGCGGAGCGCAGGCCGTGCTCGTCGATCGCGATCAGCTCGCCGGGCTCGATCTCCCGGACCACGCTGGCGCCGACGATGTCGAGTGCGGCGGTCTCGCTCGCGACCACCCAGCCGCGCTCCATCCGGCCGAGGACGAGCGGGCGTACGCCGTGCGGGTCCCGCGCGGCGTAGAGCGTGTTCTCGTCCATGAAGACGAAGCTGAACGCCCCACGCAGCATCGGCAGGACCTCAAGCGCGGCGGCCTCCACCGACAGGTCCGGGCGGCTGGCCAGGAGCATCGTCACCAGGGCGGTGTCGGAGGTCGAGCCGTCGGAGTCCATGCCACGCTCGCGGGCGAGTCGGGCGAGTTCGGTGGTGTTGACCAGGTTGCCGTTGTGGGCGAGCGCGATGGTGGTGCCGGCGCTGTTGGCCCGGATCGTCGGCTGGGCGTTCTCCCAGGTCGAGCCGCCGGTGGTGGAGTAGCGCGTGTGCCCGATCGCGAGATGACCGCGCAGGCTGGCCAGGGTCGGCTCGTCGAAGACCTGGGCGACCAGGCCGAGGTCCTTGTACACCACCACGCCCGAGCCGTCGCTGACGGCGATGCCCGCCGCCTCCTGGCCCCGGTGCTGTAGTGCGTACATGCCGAAGTAGGTGAGCTTCGCGACCTCTTCCTCCGGCGCCCACACCCCGAACACGCCGCAGGCGTCTTGCGGGCCGGGCCGTTGGGGGTCGAGTTCATGGCTCAACCGGCCGTCGCCTCGGGGCACCTGCCGCTCCTCAAACTGAAGGCTGATCCGCACTGTGCAGATCTGCTCGGACTCGCCTAGGGCACGGGAATCTGGAAGTTCCGTCGTCAGACAGTGTACGCGAGCCGGAGAGAGTACAGAAAGTCACCGTTTGGCTCCTTACCGTTACGCCCAAATGGTGCGTGGTGGCCTATTCGAGTGGGACATAGGCCGAAATGTCTGCA
The DNA here is from genome assembly GCF_044458865.1 of Micromonospora sp. NPDC050417. Taxonomy (NCBI): domain Bacteria; kingdom Bacillati; phylum Actinomycetota; class Actinomycetes; order Micromonosporales; family Micromonosporaceae; genus Micromonospora; species Micromonospora sp. NPDC050417. The sequence goes on along the minus strand of NZ_JBITIH010000002.1, from coordinate 419,697 downwards.
CGATTCCCGCTGGCCTGGACCCGTCCCGACGCGACCGCATCGGCCCAGCCGAGCCGGCCCGTAGCCAACAGAATCCAGGTGACCGGATTCATTTCCACGACATTGGCAGGCGTACCCCTGGTGTGTCGCGGCCCCACTCCGCACTGAACCGCACCGTAAGGTGGAACGCGTACCTCCACCGAACGGCCAGGAGCGGTCCGCGCCAGCTCCGCGAGGAGCGCGCGGACGGCATCCCGGAGCAGTTCACGTGCCGGGGTACGACCAGCGTCGAGCTCCGCGACCACGGCCGCCACCAGCGAGGACTTACTGTACGGAGAGGACACGACGGGACGATACGGCCTGCCGTCGTGGCAATTTACGCTGCCCCTGGGTCGCGCGACTCCACCCGAACAAGGCATAGTTGCCGACGGTGTATTCGTACGGTAGTGAACCCTGGTCCGAGAAGTCAGACCGGAAGGCGGTGGACGTGACAACACACCGACATGCCTGGAAGCGACGGGCCGGTGTGGTCGTGGCTCTGGCAACCAGTGCCCTACTCGCTATCCCCGCAACAGCGGCCTTCGCCGTCGATCCTGACGTGGCCATCACCACGCTTAGCGCGGGCACTCTACGTAGCGGTGAGACCGCGCAACTTACGTTCACGGTCAAAAACAACAACCCTGCGGCGACGACCTACAGCGTCAAGGTGGAAGTCTTCGATGGGTTGACCTGCGGCGGCAACTGCGATGTTCCCGCTCAGTCACTCGGCCCGAACGAGTCAGCAACCTTCACCGCCACACTCACTGCTGGCGCGCTTAACCCTGGCCAGACCAAGAACGGTTCCGTGCGAGTATCGGCGGGCTTCGGGGCCGACCAGGACAGTGACGCCCGGGGTCTGACCGTACGCGGACCAGATCAACAGCAGCCCACAGAGCCGGCGGTGGAGACGGTCAAGGAGATCTCCGGCCGGGTCAGCGACAACGAGGGCAAGCCGGTGCCGAACGCCTCGGTCGTGCTGCTCGACTCGCAGAACCACAGCTTCGACGCCACCACCAGCAACAGCGGCGCCTTCAAGTTCGTCGGCACCACGTCGAATCCCATCAGCCCGGGTCGAGTCAACCTCGGCGCCAGCTTCGACGGCAAGGACCAGCGCAAGCAGGTCAACGTGACCGCGAACCAGACGCTGCGGGACGTACGTTTCGTCCTGGCCATCGGTGCCGCCACTCCCTCCGCGAGTGCGGAGGCACCGCCGAGCGACGAGGCGGTACCGACCGACGAAGCGGCCCCCACCGACGAAGAGGTGACTCCCGGCGCCGGCCAGCAGGCCGCGAGCAACGAGGAGAGCTCCGGCGGTGGCATGGGCCCCTGGCTCCTGATCATCGTCGGTGGCCTCCTGGTCGCGCTCGGCGTCGGTGCCATCGTGCTGCTCTGGATGCGGCGCAAGGAGAGCACCGACGAGGACGAGGGCGACACCCCGCAGACTGGCGGCGTCCGTACCGCAGCTCCGGCCGGCTACCCGAGCGGTGCCGACCCGACCCGGGTGGCGAACCGCGCCGGAATGGGTGGCGACGCCACCGCGATCAGCCGGTCGATCGCCGACGCGCCGACGATGATGCACAACCGCCCACTGGTCGACGACGAGTTCCCAGACCCGTACGGCGCACCCCTGCCGTCGCAGCAGCCGCAGACCGCCGCCTACGGCGCTCCCGCGGCGGGCGGCTGGGCGGACAACGGCTACGGCGGTGCTCCGGCACAGGGCGGCGAGTACGGCGCAGGCGCACCGGGTGAGTTCGGCGCCGGAGCCGCTGGCTACGGAAACGCCCCGGGTGGCGCGTACGGCAACGCACCCGGCTCCGGCGCGGGCGGCTACGGCGCCCAGGCCGGTGGCTACGGGCCCGGCGGCGAGTACGGCAACGCCCCTGGCTCGGGCGCTGGCGGCTACGGCAACGCACCCGGTTCCGGCGCTGGCGGCTACGGAAACGCCCCTGGTTCAGGTGCCGGCGGTTACGGCAACACCCCTGGCTCGGGTGCCGGTGGCTACGGCGGCAACTACGGCGAGCAGCCTGGCGGGTACCCGCCCCCCACCGCTGGCGGATACCCGCCAGCCGGACCGGCCGGGCGCTACGACGAGCCCACCGGGCGCTACGACGGTCCAAGTGCGGGTGGCAACGAGTACGCCCCGCCGGCCGACCCGTACGCGCAGGGCGGTTCCTACGGGCCTGGAGCGGCCGACGCCGGCCGGGGCTACGGCGCCGACCAACAGGCGTACGGCGCCCAGGGCTACGGCCAGGGCGGCGGCGGTTACGAGCAGCAGGGCCAGGGCGGCGGTTACGAGCAGCAGGGCGCTGACCCGTACGGCGCCGGTGCCCGCGGTTACGGTGAGCAGCCGGGCTACGGTGCCGGCGGGGGCTACGACCAGCCCCAGGCCGGCGGCTACGACCAGCGTGGCGGCTACGACCAGCAGCAACGCGGCGGCGCCGGGTACGACGACCGGGGCGGCTACGACCAGCAGCAGGGCGGCTACTACGACGAGTCCGCCCAGGGCGGGCACGGTGGCCGGGGTGGCGCGGCACCGGGCGGGCAGCAGCCGAACCGGGGCGAGCGCCGCCCGCTGGACTGGATGGACGACTGATCATCGAGGCTGGTCGGGGCTGAAGATCCCCGGCCAGCCTCCACAGTCCACGAAGCCAGAACCCGTACGAAACACAGAGAACCGCACCCCGCGAAGCCGTGGGGTGCGGTTTCCTCTATGGAGCGCAGGCGACTCAGGCGGCGGCGAACACCCCGTCGCGCAGCAACGGCACCACCTGGGAGACACCCACCTGGGCGGCGATCTCCACATCCTCGCCGAATCCGAGGTAGTTCAGTTCACGCCCGGAAACACAGCCCCGGACCGCCGCCGGCAGGTCCGGCACGCTGCTGAGCGCCGCCAGTGCCACGGCCGCCTCAACCGACAGTCCGCCGGGAACGGTAGCGAGCGCGTCGAGCACAAGCGCCGCCGCGAGATGATCCTCCACGCAGGGCCGGACGGTGCCGTCCGGCCAACGTTCGCCGGCAGCGATCACGCCAATCGGTCTCGCTGTCGTGCCGTACCCCTGGTCGACCAGCCAGCGACCGATGGCGGGCGCGTTACGCAGGCACGCCGCCACCACCGGCACCCCGCTCGCGCTGGCGGCGGCCGAGATCGTCGAACCGTTCGGTGAGGGAAGCACCAGGTCGGAGACGACCGGTGCGGTACGCAACGCAGCCGGCGACAGGGACCAGGGGTGGTCCGGGGTGGCCTCTCGACGCCCCACCGCCGCCACCGCGCCGACCCGCCGCGCGTACTCGGCCGCTTGTGCACCCCACGGGAACGGGTACACCCGTATCCCCCGGCTCACCGCCACCTCGACCGAGGTGGTGAAGGAGAGTACGTCCACCACGACCAGTGCCGAACAGACCCGACCTAGCTCGGTGGCACCGCCCAGCCCCCAGTCGAAGCGAGCCCCGGAACCGGGTTGGGCGTAGACGGTGCCGACCAGAGCCTCGGTCACGGCTGGTTTGCGGCCGAAGCCTCCGTCGGGGGGTCCTCGTCCTCGCCCGTCGTCTGGTCCGCCGACGACGCCTCCGGCTCGGTCACGGCTGACGCCGGTAGCACCGTCGACTCGTTGACCACGTCCGCGTCCGCCGCCGCCGACTCGTCGGACTGCACGCTCACCACGCTGGTGACCGTGGCCGGTCCGGTGCCGGTCGGGGCCACCGGTGCCACCGACTCGACGTCGGCCGACGAGAGTTCACCGAAGAGGCGGGGCAGAGTCGACTCGAAGGCCGTCCGCAGCTCGTCCAACCCGAGGGTGAACTGGCCGCGTACGTCCAACGTGCCACCGGCCGGGTCGGTGATCCCGAGTGCGGTCACCGGCACCCCGTGCTCCTCGCAGAGCGCGACGAAAGCCTTGTCCTGGCCACGCGGCACCGTCACCAGTGCCCGCCCCGCAGATTCGCTGAACAGGTAGACGAAGGGCATCGAACCGCTGGTGAAGTCGTCCGGCAGAGTGATCCGGGCACCGACGCCGCGGCGCAGGCTCGACTCGACCAGGGCCTGGGCGAGGCCACCGTCGGAGAGGTCGTGCGCCGAGGTGAGATGCCCCACCCGCGCCGCCGACGCGATCAGGTCCGCCAGGGCCCGCTCGCCGGCCAGGTCGACCCGGGGCGGCACGCCGCCCAGGTGCTCGTGCGTCACCCAGGCCCACTCGGAACCGGAAAGCTCCAGCCGGGTCTCACCGAGGAGGAAGACCAGGTCGTGGTCACCGCCCGGCTTCGCGGCGAAGCCCATCGGCACGCGCTGCGCCACGTCTTCGAGCAGGCCGAGCACACCAAGCACCGGGGTCGGGTGGATCGCCGCCGCACCGGTCTGGTTGTAGAAGCTGACGTTGCCACCGGTGACCGGGATACCGAGTTCGGCGCAACCGTCGGCGATGCCGCGTACCGCCTCGGCGAACTGCCACATCACGGCCGGGTCCTCGGGGGATCCGAAGTTGAGGCAGTCGCTGACCGCGATCGGCTTGGCGCCGGTGACCGCGACGTTCCGGTACGACTCGGCAAGCGCGAGCTTCGCCCCGTTGTACGGATCCAGTCGGGCGTACCGGCCGTTGCCGTCGACGGAGAGCGCCACACCGAGGCCGGTCTCCTCGTCGAGCCGGATCACACCCGCGTCCTCGGGCTGGGCCAGCACGGTGTTGCCGAGCACGTAACGGTCGTACTGTTCGGTCACCCAGGACTTGTCGGCCAGGTTGGCCGAGCCGATCATGCGCAGTACGGTCTCGCGCAGCGCCTCCGGGGTCGACGGGCGGGGCAGCGTCTCGGCCCGGTCCGCCTGGAGCAGGATCAGGTCCGAGGGTTCGCGCATCGGCCGGGCGTAGACCGGGCCGTCGTCCACCAGCGAGCCCGGCGGTACGTCGACCACGACGTGGTCGCGCCAGGTGATCAGCAGCCGTCCCGGCTCGCCGTCGGCCTGGGCGGGGGTGACCTCACCGATGGCGGTGGCGAGCACGCCCCACTTCTCGGCGGTCTTGAGCACCGCGTCGAGCTGCTCCGGCGTGACGACCAGGAGCATCCGCTCCTGCGACTCGCTGGCCAGGATCTCGTGCGGGGTCATCGACGGTTCGCGCAGCGGCACCCGCTCCAGCCAGACCCGCATTCCGGTGCCGGCGGCAGCCGCGGTTTCGGTCAGCGCGCAGGTCAGGCCGGCGCCGCCGAGGTCCTGGATGCCGACGACGAGCTGGGCGTCGTACAGCTCCAGGCAGGCTTCGATCAGCAGTTTCTCGGTGAACGGGTCACCCACCTGAACGGCCGGGCGACGCTGTTCGCTGCCCTCGTCGAAGGTGGCGCTGGCGAGCACGGAGACCCCGCCGATGCCGTCGCGACCGGTCTTGGCGCCCATCAGGACGACGATGTTGCCCGCCCCGGCGGCGGCCTTGTTCTGCAACCGGTCCACCGGGAGTACGCCGATGGAGAGGGCGTTGACCAGCGGGTTGCCCTGGTAGCAGGGGTCGAAGACGATCTCGCCACCGATGTTCGGCAGGCCGAGGCAGTTGCCGTACCCGCCGACGCCGGCGACCACGCCGGGCAGTACCCGGGCGGTGTCGGGGTGGTCGACGGCACCGAAGCGCAGCGAGTCCATGACCGCGATCGGGCGGGCACCCATGGCGAGGATGTCGCGGACGATGCCGCCGACACCGGTGGCCGCGCCCTGGTAGGGCTCGACGTAGCTGGGGTGGTTGTGCGATTCGACCTTGAAGGTGACCGCCAGCTTCTCCGAGATCTGGATCACGCCCGCGTTCTCACCGATGCCGGCGAGCATCCGGTCGCTGGGCGGTGCCTTCTCGCTGAACTGACGCAGGTGCACCTTGCTCGACTTGTACGAGCAGTGCTCACTCCACATGATCGAGTACATCGCCAGCTCGGCCTGGGTCGGCCGGCGGTCCAGGATCTGCCGGATCCGGTCGTACTCGTCGTCACGGAGCCCGAGCTCCGGGTACGGCTGGAGTTCGTCCGGGGTGCTCACCGCCCGATCGACGGTGTCGAGGTCCGGGTACGCCGCCGCGGTCGCGTCTGCCGGCACCGCCTGCGCGGGCGGAAGACCGGTCGACGCAGGCGCGGAGCCATTCGCCGCAGCCTGCGGTGTGGCGGCCTCGGTGTCGTGGGTCACTGGCTGGTCGAGCGGCGGAGTCACCCCACCGGCCTCGCTCGACGCCGTGTCGGGCTGGGTCGTCATGCCGGGACTCCCGCGAGGTGCTTGAGAACGGAGGTGAAGAAGCCGAGGCCGTCGAGCGAGGGGCCGGTCAATGCCTCCACGGCGTGCTCCGGGTGGGGCATGATGCCCACCACGTTGCCCGCCTCGTTGGTGATCGCGGCGATGTCACGCTCCGAGCCGTTGGGGTTGCCACGCTGGTAGCGGGCGACCACCCGACCCTCGGCCTCGAGCTGGTCGAGGACGTAACGGTCGGCGACGTACCGGCCCTCACCGTTCTTGACCGGGATGAGCACGTCCTGCTCCGGCTGGAAGGTGTTGGTCCAGGCGGTCTTGACCGCCTCGACCCGCAGCCACTGGTCCCGGTTCCGGAAGTGCAGGTGCTTGTTGCGGGTGAGCGCGCCCGGAAGGAGGTGCGCCTCACACAGAATCTGGAAGCCGTTGCAGATGCCGAGCACCGGCATGCCCTCGCGGGCTGCGGCGATCAGCGACTCCATGACCGGGGCGAACCGGGCGATCGCGCCGCAACGCAGGTAGTCGCCGTAGGAGAAGCCTCCGGGCAGCACCACGGCGTCGACCTGGTGCAGGTCGGGGTCACCGTGCCAGAGCCGGACCACATCCGCACCGGCGATGCGTGCCGCGCGGGCAGCATCGCCGTCATCCAGTGACCCAGGGAAGGTCACCACACCGATCCGGGCCGTCACGGATGTTCATCCTCGGCATCGACCACACGGATCGCGAAATCCTCGATCACGGGGTTGGCCAGCAGTTTGTCCGCGATTTCCCGGGCCCGATCAAGGTCCGGCTCACCGGCGAACTCGATCTCGATGCGCCGACCGATGCGCACCGAGGAGACGTCGCTGACACCCAGGCGAGGCAGCGCGTTTGCGACGGCCTGGCCCTGAGGATCGAGAATCTCCGGCTTGAGCATGACGTCGACGACGACGCGAGGCACTGGGCACTCCTGACTGTGTACGCAGTTGGGTGCCGGCCCATAGGGGCGAGCGGGGCAAGCGTACCTGGCAGAGCCGCCGCACGACGCACCGGCCGCCCTGTGGACAAGCCTGTGGAAAATCGCACACCCCCTGCCGACCGGCGCGATCGCGGGGCGACGACGGTCCGCGTTGGGCTCCGCCGGTGGCGATCTCTGTTGTACGGACCGGTCATCGCCCCAAGATCATATCGTGATACTTCGATTTGACTCTTGTGAATGGACGACGAACGTCCTAGCGTGTGGCGTCAAACGTCTGGGACCGGTACGCCAAACGTTTGATCTTCAAAGCCGTATGGCGGACACCCAACCGCCGTCGGTGGCTCGACCCGACCCGGAAACCCCGGGTGCCCCCCTCGGAAGGAGCCCGTTAGATGCGCATCCGCCTCACCCTGGCGACCGTCGCCACCGCACTTGTCGGTGTCTTCGTCGCCCCCTCCGCCGCTGCCGCGAGCGACGCGCCGGTCACTCCGCTGATCATCGGCGGCGGCACGGTCACGTCCGCCCCCTGGGCCGCCGCTGTCTTCAGCAACGGCTCGTTCACCTGCTCCGGCACCATCATCGCGTCCCGCTGGGTGCTCACCGCCCGGCACTGCGTCAGCGGCACGATGTCGGTCCGGGTCGGCAGCGTCAACCGGACCTCCGGCGGCGTCACCAGCGGCGTCTCGTCGTACTCCACCCGCTACGACCTCGCCCTGCTCCAACTCTCGACGGCGATCAGCACCTCGTACGTGACGCTCTCCAGCGCGTACCCGCCGGTCAACTCGACCAACTCGATCTACGGCTGGGGCATGACCTGCTACGAGGGCTGTGGCGCCTCGACCACGCTCAAGACCGCCAACGTCCGGGTCACCAGCACCAACGTGACCGACGCGTACGGCGGCCGGGCGATCCGCAGCACCCGGATCAACGGCAACGCCTGGCGCGGTGACTCGGGCGGGCCGGAGTTCTACAACGGCGCCCAGGTCGGCGTCGCCTCGACCGCCGACGGCGTGAACATCCAGAACTACGGCAGCGTGGCGTACAACCGGTCCTGGATCACCTCGGTCGCCGGGGTCTAGTCCTCCTCAGGGGTACGGCGCGGACGTTCCGGATCGCCCCGGGCGTCCGCGCCGCGCGGTTTGCGACACCAGCGGACCGATCCGGCCGACCGCGCCGTTCATCCGCGGGCACACGATTGCGTGCCCGCCACGCCCTTCGCGTCCCGCCACGTCGTTCTACCGCCGCGCGCGGTTTTGCATCATGAGCCGACGTGAACAGACCTCACAATTGCCTCCACCGCTGCTCTGCGAGCATCAACACGTGCTGGTCGTGACGACGGATGTCCTTCCCGGGTACGAGATCCGCGCAGTCCTCGGCGAAGTAGTGTCATCGATGGCCCGAACCCGAAACCCGTACCGCGAAGGGGTGAAGAACCTTCGCGGTGGGGCATACGACCCGAAAGCGCCGGAGAACCTCACCCGGTGGCGGACGGAGGCGGTGGCCAATCTGGGCGAAGAAGCCCGCCGGCTCGGCGCGAACGCCGTGATCGGCATGCGTTTCGACCACCGAGAGGTGGGCGAGATGTGGATGGAACTCTGCGCGTACGGTACCGCGGTCGTGATCCGGGAGCAGCCGAAGGCGCCGCTGCCGGACGAGCCGCTCGCCGCCGCCGAACTGGCGCACAGCGCGGAGATCCTGCCTGATCCGATCGGGGTGTCCGAGCCGCCGACCGCGCCCGACCTGCGCAGTGCGGCGGAGACGCCGACACCCCGCCCGCAGACCTGACCGGTCGACCCGTGGTGACGTACTCCAGTACGCCACCACGGGCTCCGGAACGGGTCAGTGGATCAACAGGTCAGAGGATCGGAGCGGGCTGGTAGCCAGCCGCGTCCGGATGCGCCGCGACCACCTCGGCGACCCGGTCGGCAACCGCGCGCACCTGGGCCGACGCCGCGCCCGCGAAAGCCGACCGGTCGGCGACCAGGGCGTCGATCTCGCTCCGGGTCAGGCCCAGCCGACCATCGGTGGCGAGCCGGTCGAAGAGGTCGTTCTCGGCCGTACCCTTCTCCCGCATGGCCAACGCCACCGCGACCGCGTGCTCCTTGATCACCTCGTGCGCGGTCTCCCGGCCCACACCCCGGCGGACCGCCGCGACCAGGAGCTTCGTGGTCGCCAGGAAGGGCAGGTAGCGGTCCAGCTCGCGGGCGATCACCGCCGGGTAGGCGCCGAACTCGTCGAGCACGGTCAGGAAGGTCTGGAACAGGCCGTCGGCGGCGAAGAACGCGTCCGGGAGCGCCACGCGGCGGACCACGGAGCAGGAGACGTCCCCCTCGTTCCACTGGTCACCGGCGAGTTCACCGACCATCGACAGGTAACCCCGGATGACCACGGCGAATCCGTTGACCCGCTCGCTGGACCGGGTGTTCATCTTGTGCGGCATCGCGCTGGAGCCGACCTGGCCGGGGCGGAAGCCCTCGGTGACCAGTTCCTGGCCGACCATCAGCCGGATCGTGGTGGCCAGCGACGACGGTGCCGCCGCGGTCTGGGCGAGGGCAGCCAGCACGTCGAAGTCGAGTGAGCGCGGGTAGACCTGGCCGACGCTGTCCAGCACCCGCCGGAAGCCGAGGTGCCCGGCGACCCGTCGTTCCAGCTCGGCCAGGCGCTCGTCGTCCCCGTCGAAGAGGTCGAGCTGGTCGGCGGCGGTGCCGACCGGCCCCTTGATCCCCCGCAGCGGGTACCGGTCGATCAGGTCACTCAGCCGCTCGTACCCGATCAGCAGTTCCTCGGCGGCCGACGCGAACCGCTTGCCCAGCGTGGTGGCCTGCGCCGCGACGTTGTGCGAGCGCCCGGTCATGACCAGGTCGGAGTGTTCGACCGCGAGCCGGGCGAGCCGGGCAAGGGTGGCGACCACCCGGTCCCGGACCAGCTCCAGCGAGGCGCGGATCTGGAGCTGTTCGACGTTCTCGGTCAGGTCGCGGGAGGTCATCCCCTTGTGCACGTGCTCGTGTCCGGCGAGGGCGCTGAACTCCTCGATCCGTGCCTTGACGTCGTGCCGGGTGACCCGCTCCCGGGCCGCGATCGAGTCGAGGTCGACCTGGTCGAGCACCCGTTCGTACGCCTCGACCACGCCGTCCGGCAGCGGCACACCCAGATCCCGCTGGGCGCGGAGTACGGCGAGCCAGAGCCGCCGTTCCATCCGGATCTTCTCTTCCGGCGACCAGAGCTGGACCAGCTCGGTCGAGGCGTACCGGCCGGCGAGCACGTTGGGGACCTGGGGGCGATTCTGGTTGCTCTGCGTCACGTACCTCATTCTCCCGCACTGCCGGTCGCCGCTCCGACCCAGGTCACCGCCAGCGCGGCCGACTTGACCACGAACGCCGCCGATCATGAAGTGGCGCGGATCCCGGGGCTGGAATCCGCGCCGACTTCATGATCGACAAATCAGGGGTTCTAGAGGGTACGGGCCAGTCGGTCGGCGAGGAGGCGAGCGAACCGGGCCGGGTCGGCGAGTTCACCGCCCTCGGCGAGCAGCGCGGTGCCGTAGAGCAGTTCGGCGGTCTCGGCGACCGCCGGCTCGTCGGCTCGCTGCTCATGGGCCTTACGCAACCCGCTCACCAGCGGATGCGTCGGGTTGAGTTCGAGGACCCGCTTGATCTGCGGCACCTCGTGCCCCATCGCGCGGTACATCCGCTCCAGCGTCGGCGTCATGTCCTGCGCGTCGCCGACCAGCACCGCCGGCGAGGTGGTGAGGCGGGACGAGAGCCGAACCTCCTTCACCTGCTCCGACAACTGCGTCGAGAGCCACGACAGCAGCGGGGCGAACTCCTCCTTCTGCTGTGCGCGCTCCGGCTCGTCCTCCTCCTTCTCCTGCTCGGCGTCGAGGTCGACCTGCCCCTTGGCAATCGAGCGCAACTGCTTGCCGTCGAACTCCCGAACCGCCTCGACCCACATCTCGTCGACCGGATCGGTCAGCAGCAGCACCTCGTAGCCCTTGGCGTTGAAGGCTTCCATGTGCGGCGAGTTCTCAATCATGGAGCGGGACTCGCCGGTCATGTAGTAGATGTCCGACTGCCCCTCCTTCATCCGCTCCACGTACTGGGCGAGGGTGACGAGCTGCTCCGGGTCCTGCGTCGAGGCGAAGGAGGAGATGTCGAGGATGGCGCGCTGGTTGTCGAAGTCGTTCAGCAGCCCTTCCTTGACCGCCCGGCCGAACTCCTGCCAGAAGGTGCGGTAGCGCTCGGCGTCGGAGGCCATCAACTCCTTCACCGTCGACAGCACCTTCTTGACCAGCCGACGGCGCATCAACTGGATCTGGCGGTCCTGCTGGAGGATCTCCCGCGAGATGTTCAGCGAGAGGTCCTGCGCGTCCACGACACCCTTGACGAAGCGCAGGTACTCCGGCATCAGCGCCTGGCAGTCGTCCATGATGAACACGCGCTTGACATAGAGCTGGATGCCGAGCTTGGCGTCCCGGGTGAACAGGTCGAAGGGGGCCTGGGAGGGAATGAAGAGCAGGGCCTCGTACTCGAAGGTTCCCTCGCCCTTCATGTGGATGATTTCGAGCGGGTCGTTCCAGTCACGGCTGATGTGCCGGTAGAACTCCTTGTACTCCTCGTCGGCGACCTCGGTACGCGGGCGCGCCCAGAGCGCCTTCATCGAGTTGAGCGTCGTGACCTCGGTCTCCGTCGCCCCCTCGGGCTCGCCCTCGACCGCCGGCCGCTGCACCGTCATCCGGATCGGCCAGGCGATGAAGTCGGAGTAACGCTTGACCAGTTCCCGGATCTTCCACTCGGCGGCGTAGTCGAAGAGCTGGTCCTCGGCGTCCTCCGGCTTGAGGTGCACCGTGACGGCGGTGCCCTGAGGCGCCTCGTCCACCGATTCGATGGTGTACGTCCCGGAGCCGGTGGACTCCCACCGGGTGGCGGTCTGCTCACCGGCACGCCGGCTGACCAACGTGACGTTGTCGGCCACCATGAAGGTCGAGTAGAAACCGACACCGAACTGCCCGATCAGATCCTGCGAGGCGGCGGCGTCCTTCGACTCCTTCAGCTGCCGCAGCAGCTCCGCGGTGCCGGACTTCGCGATCGTGCCGATCAGTCCCACGACCTCGTCCCGGGACATACCGATGCCGTTGTCACGTACGGTCAGCGTGCGCTGCTCGCGATCGACCTCGATCTCGATGTGCAGGTCGGTCGTGTCCGCCTGCAGATCCTTGTCGACCAACGATTCCAGTCGCAGTTTGTCCAGTGCGTCCGAAGCGTTGGAGATCAGCTCACGCAGAAAGATGTCCTTGTTCGAATAAATCGAGTGGATCATCAACTGCAAGAGCTGGCGCGCCTCTGCCTGGAACTCAAGCGTTTCGACCCCGGTGCTCATGGAACCTCACTTCCGCTGACGGACCATCTGGACGGATCGTACGACCTTCGCGGGTGATCTTCACGACCGACGCGAGGGCCCCAACCGTGGCCAGCCACGGACACGCGTCCGCCCCGGGGACGTACGCCCGACCCTCCGGTCCGGACCGCGCAACTCCCCGTTCGGGGACAACGGTCCAGGCGACCAAACCAGAGGCATCCTCATCGCGATTGCGGGATTCTTCGGATTCTCTGCAATGCGGGCAATACACCGGGCTTTGCCGCTGCAAAGCGTGACGACACCGCCACAATTGAATGTGGCATTGGCTGCCAAGATCGACCGATCAAAGCGGCAGGTAACGTCTGCGGAATGGGGGAGAAGCTACCACGCCACATTACTGATCGGTATGTTCTGGTAGAGCGAATTGGTCAGGGCGGCATGGGCCGGGTCTGGCGAGCCCGTGACGAGATGCTTCAGCGCGACGTGGCAGTGAAGGAGATCGTTCCGCCGCCCGGCCTGACCGACCAGGCGCGTACGGAGCTGCGCGAACGTTCCCTGCGTGAGGCACGCGCAATCGCGCGACTGAGCCACCCCAACGTGGTCCGGGTCTTCGATGTCCTGACCAGCGACGGCGAGCCGTGGATCGTCATGGAGTACATCCCCTCCCGCTCCCTGGACGCGACGATCAGCAATGAAGGGCCGCTTCCCCCCATCCGAGCGGCCGAAATCGGGCTGGGCGTACTGAGCGCGCTCCGCGCGGCCCACCAGGCCGGAATCATGCACCGCGACGTGAAGCCGGCGAACATCCTGCTCTCCGACGACGGCCGGATCGTGCTCACCGACTTCGGGTTGGCGACCGTCGTCGAGGACACGAACCTGACGCTCAGCGGTGTGGTGCTCGGTTCACCCGCGTACATCGCGCCGGAGCGGGCCATGTCAGGCATCGTGGGCGTCGCGGGGGACCTCTGGTCGCTCGGTGCCACCCTGTTCGCCACCGTCGAAGGCCGCTCGCCGTACGCCCGGCCGTCCAGTCTGATGAGCCTCACCGCGCTCGCCACCGAGCCGCCACCGGTCGCGGAACACGCCGGGCCACTGGCCCCGGTGCTGGAAGGTCTGCTCCGCAAGGACCCGGTCGAACGGATGGACCTCGACTCCACCGAGCGACTGCTCCGGGAGATCCTCCAGGAACCTCCGCACGTGGAGCCGAAGGTCAGTTGGACCGAGCCCGAGTACGGCCAGTCCCGCCCACGGCCGGCAATCTCCTTTGTCATGGCGCCCGGGTTGGCGCAACCGCCGGCTCCCGACCGGAACGAGGAGTCCGCCACGACCGCGCCCCCGGCCACCGAGCCGACCGGCACGGGGTGGAGCGGTGACACCGGACGGGCCGGCAGCACCGAATCGACGGAGAGCGCCGGCTGGATCGCCGGCCTCGGGACGACCCCCGGCACCGATGCCGGCCCCAACGGCGCCGACACCGACGGCGCGTGGGACACCGAGGAGGTCACGCCCGCGTCCCGAACCCGCAACACGCGACGGATCTGGCTGGTCGGCGCCCTCGCGGCGGTCGTCCTGCTCGGCATCGCGGTCGCCGTACCGCTGGTCAATCGCGAACGACCGGCCGCAATGGGCAGCGATTCCTCCGAACCCGGTGCGGCTGACACCGATCAGGTCACGCCATCGCCGTCGCCTGAATCGACGCTTGCCCCGAGCGGCGGGCCGCTTCCCGCCCTCACCTGGTCCAGCCACCAGGACAGCAGCGGGTTCACCGTGCCCGTGCCGAACGGGTGGAGAATCCAGCGGAATGGCGCCCGGGTCGAGTTCCGGGAGCCGACCGGTCAGCGACTTCTCGCGATCACCCCGACCGCCAACCCGAAACCCGACCCGCTGGCCGATCTGACCAGCCGGGAGCGGAGCCGACCCACCGACGGGCAGTTCCGGGGTTATCAGCGGATCGCGCTCGCCTCGGCGGACTACTACGTGAGCGCGGCCGACTGGGAGTGGACCTACCGGACCGACACCGAAGACGTGGTCCACGTACGCCAGCGCAACGTCGTCACGGGGAAGCAGCAGGGCTACACGATCTTCTGGGCCACGCCTGAATCCGGTTGGCAGGAGAGCGAGTCGGCGTTCCAGCGCATCGTCACCGGCTTCCGGCCCGCGCCGACGTCCACCCCGAGCGGTACACCGGAGAGCGCCAAGCCGAGGGTCGATCCGTCGGTCAAGCCGAGCCCCACGCCCAACCTGCCGCGCTACCAACTCATCGGGGTCGCGAGCAACCGGTGCCTCGACATCAGCAATCCCGTCTCGGTCAGCCCGGTTCGGCTGCGGATCTGGGACTGTGGCGCCCGCGGCGACCAGAACCAGAGCTGGAGCTTCCCCTCCGACGGCACGGTCAGGTTGCTGGACAGGTGCATGGAGGTCGCGAACGGTTCCCTGGAGAACGCGGCCGCGATCCAGTGGGCCACCTGCACCGGCAAACCGGCCCAGCTATTCGTCATGAACGCTCAGCAACAGTTGATAAACATCGGCAGCGGCAAGTGCCTCGACGTACAGGACATGGTCAACGACAACGGGGGCGTACTCCAGCAGTTCGCCTGCAACAACGGGGCACTGCACCAGAAGTGGAAGCGGGTCTGACCGAGGCGACGGGTGCCCCTCACGGTGGGGGAGGACCTCCCTCGGCGGGCGTACGTCAGCCGCGCGACCTGTTGCCCCGGGCCCGGTGCGCGGCCACGTTCACCCGGTTGCCGCAGGTCTCGTAGGAGTCCCAGCGTTGCGTCCGGCTTCGCGTCGTGTCGTAGAACACGTGGCGGCACTGTTCGTTGGCGCAGGCACGGATGCGAGACCAGATGTTGTCGCGGACGAGTTCCGCGACGTCGAGAGCGATCCGGCCGATGACCTGGTCGCCGGCCACCTGCTCCAGCCGGGCCTCGCCCCGCGTGGAGAAGACCTGCCGGAAGGTGGCACCGGAGGCATCCGCGGTGAGGTTTGTCCAACCCCGCTCCGCGTGCTCCGGGTCGGCCGCGTCGACGACCGCCATGAGGTCGGCGCGTACCGCGCGGACCTGGTCGAGTTGGCCGGGCGTCAGCGGCACTCCGGCCGGCTGACCGAAGGGCGCGAGCACCTCGGCCGCTGTGGTCGGGTCGTCCAGGGTGTCCGGCAGCGTCGGCGTGGCGTGCGGTCGCGTGTTGAGCAGAGCCACGATCCCCGCAGCGCGGGCAGGCACCTTCGGCTCCTTCTCTCCTGGTGACTCGTGCGTACCCATGGGGCCCAGCGTACGCAGAAATGGTCTAAGTCCCAAAGACCTTTACAGGGGCGGCCACGCCTGCTACAACCGTAAGCGGCAAACTCAAGTAGTCGCTTACAGCGGCCATTCGGCAAGGAGAACGACCCATGAGCCACCTCTTCCTCACCGCCGTCGGCGGCGACCCGACTGAGACCGTGCAGCTCGACCAGAACTCGAACCTGACCGTCGGCGCCCAGGATGTCCTCGTCGCGGTCGACGCCGCCCCGATCAACCCCGCCGACCTGCTCTTCACGCTCGGCTGGTTCGGGGTCTACCCACAGGTCCCGAACGCGCTCGGCGCCGAGGGAACCGGCCGGGTGCTACAGGCTGGCACCGCCGCCGACCCGAACCTGGTCGGGCGTCGGGTGATCATCCTGCCGACCTTCGTCCAGGGCACCTGGGCGGACAAGGTGGTCGTACCGGCGCAGAACGTCGTTGCGGTGACGGAAAAGGCTGATCCTGTGCAACTCGCCATGCTTCCGGTCAACCCGGCCACGGCGTACGCCCTGCTCAACGACTACGCCGACCTGAAGCCCGGCGACTGGATCGGGCTGAACCTGGCCAACTCCGGTGTCGGCCAGTACGTCATCACCCTCGCCAAGCGGCGCGGCATCAAGACCCTCGCCGTCGTCCGTCGCGAGGGGGCCGCCAAGCGGGTACGCGAACTCGGCGCCGACCTCGTCGTCATCGAGGGAGCGGACCTCGGCGACCGGGTGGCCACGGCCCTCGGCGACAACAAGCTCCGCCTGCTGTTCGAGGGCGCGGGCGGCCCGGAGCAGGTCGGTGAACTGATCCGTTCGGTCGAGGCCGGCGGCAGCGTGGTCACCTTCTCCGCGGTCACCGGCCAGTCCCCGGTCGTGCCGCTCGGTGATCTGATCTACCGGGGGATCTCGGTCCGCGCCTTCTTCATCCTCAACTGGATCCGGGACACCCCCCGCCCCGAACTGGAACGGATCTACACCGAGTTGGCCGACCTGGTCGCGGAGGGTGCGATCAGCGCCACGGTGGAGGCGACCTACCCGCTGGACCGGTACCGCGAGGCCCTCGCCCACGCCGGGCAGCAGGAGCGCTCCGGCAAGATCCTCTTCACCCCCGACCGGCAGACCGCCTGACATCACCCACGCCAGCAGACCCGTCCGATCGGATCGACGCCGACGGGCGGGTCTACTGGCGTTCAGCGTTCGAGGACGGCCACGACACCCTGGCCACCGGAGGCGCAGATGGAGATGAGGCCACGGCGGGGGCGCGCAGCCCTGCCACCGGCCGACTCGCGGGCGTCCTCCGCGAGCAGTTTCGCCAGGGTGGCGACGATCCGCCCGCCGGTCGCGGCGAACGGGTGCCCGGTGGCGAGCGAGGAGCCGTTCACGTTCAGCTTCGACCGGTCGATCGTGCCGAGCGGGCCGTCGAGCCCCAACCGCTCCTTGCAGAACTCGGCCGACTCCCAGGCCGCCAGGGTCGCGAGCACCTGCGACGCGAACGCCTCGTGGATCTCGTAGTAGTCGAAGTCGGTCAGGCTCAGCCCGGCGCGGGCGAGCATCCGGGGGACCGCGTACACCGGGGCCATCAGCAGCCCCTCGTCGCCGTGCACGAAGTCGACCGCGGCGACCTCCGAGAAGGTGAGGTATGCCAGCACCGGAAGATGGTGGTCGGCGGCCCACTCCTCGGAGGCGAGCAGCACGGTCGAGGCGCCGTCGGTGAGCGGCGAGGAGTTGCCGGCGGTCATGGTGGCTTCCGCCTGGTCCGCTCCCCGCGTACCGAAGACCGGTCGCAACGCGGCGAGCTTCTCCATCGACGTGTCCGGCCGCAGGTTCTGGTCCCGGGTCAGCCCGAGGTACGGGGTGACCAGGTCGTCGAAGAAGCCACGTTCGTACGCGGCGGCAAGCCGCTGGTGCGAGGCGAGTGCCAGCGCATCCTGGGCGTACCGGTCGATGCCCCACTGGCGGGCGGTGATCGCGGCGTGCTCCCCCATCGACAGTCCGGTGCGCGGTTCGGCGTTACGCGGCGTCTCCGGCAGGAACGGCTGGTGCGGCCGGAGCCGGGCCGCGGCCCGCAGCCGGGCGGTCAGCGTACGGGAGGCATTGATCCTCAACAGGGTGCGGCGGAACTCCTCGTTGACCGCGAGCGGCGCATCCGAGGTGGTGTCCACTCCACCGGCGACACCGGCGTCGATCTGCCCCAGTGCGATCTTGTTGGCGACCAGGATCGCCGCCTCCAGCCCGGTGCCACAGGCTTGCTGGACGTCGTACGCGGGAGTGCGGGGGTCGAGCCGGGAGCCGAGCACCACCTCCCGGGTCAGGTTGAAGTCCCGGGGATGCTTCAGCACCGCCCCGGCGACCACCTCGCCGAGCCGCTTGCCGGCGAGCCCGAATCGGGCCACCAGTCCATTGAGCGCGGTGGTGAGCATGTCCTGGTTGGAGGCATCGGCGTACCGGCCGTTGGAACGGGCGAACGGGATCCGATTGCCCCCGACCACCGCGACGCGACGTACGGTCTCCACGGTCCCGCCTCCTCCTTCAGGGCTTGCGCCTAACCTACTCGCCAGTAGGCTACGCCTATGAGTGACAGGTACGCGAGCTTCGCGAACTCCGGCGCAGGCCGCGCCCTCGTCAAGCGACTCGGCCTGCCCGATCCGCCCCGACTGCGCCGGTACCGCCCCGGCGATCCTCTCCTACCCGGGCCAGTGCTGCTCGACGCGGCCCCGGGTGGACGGCTGCACGAGCCCGTCGCGAAGCTGCTCGCCGCCGCCGGTGTCGCACTCGCCGACCCGACGACGGTGTCTGTGACGGAGCCCTCGACAGGGGCAGGAGCAGCGGCGGGATCCCGCGTACGACCAGCGGCACTGATCTACGACGCCTCCGGGGTCACCGACTCCACCGGACTCCGACCGCTCTACGACTTCTTCCACGCGTACGCCCGCTCCGTCCGCGCCTCGGGGCGGGTGATCGTCCTTGGTACTCCCCCGGAGGCATGCGACGCTCCGCGTGAGGCCACCGCCCAGCGGGCGTTGGAAGGACTGACCCGCAGCATCGGCAAGGAGTTCCGGCGCGGCATCACCGCCCAACTCGTCTACGTGCACCGGGGCGCCGAAACGGCGACCGAATCCACCCTGCGGTTCCTCCTCTCCGGCCGGTCCGCGTACGTCTCCGGACAGGTGATCCGGATCGCCGACCCGGGTCCCGGCGACCACGGCCACCAGGAGCGGATCGACTGGGACCGGCCACTCGCCGGCAAGGTCGCGCTCGTCACCGGTGCCGCCCGGGGAATCGGTACGGCCGTCGCCCAGGTGCTCGCCCGGGACGGCGCGCACGTCGTCGCACTGGACGTACCCGCCGTCGGGGACCTGCTCGCGGACGTGGCGAACGACATCCGGGGCAGCGCCGTACAACTCGACCTGACCGCGCCCGACGCGCCGACCCGCCTCGCCGACCAGCTCGGCGACCGCTATGGCAGGGTCGACATCGTGGTCCACAACGCCGGCATCACCCGCGACCGGACCATCGCCCGGATGGACGCCGCCGGCTGGGACTCGGTGCTCGCGGTGAACCTGTCGAGTCAGGAACGGATCAACGACCTTCTGCTCTACCGTGACCTGATCCCGGCCGGCGGCCGGTTGATCACTGTCTCCTCGATCGCGGGAATCGCCGGCAACCGGGGACAGACCAACTACGCCACGGCGAAGGCCGGCGTGATCGGGCTGGTGCAGTCGATGACCCCGGTCCTCGCCGAGCGCGGCATCACCGTCAACGCGGTCGCGCCCGGTTTCATCGAGACCCGACTGACGGAGCGGATGCCGATCGGGCTGCGTGAGGCCGGCCGCCGGCTGAACAGCTTGGCGCAGGGCGGGCTCCCGGTCGACGTGGCCGAGACCATCGCCTGGTTCGCCGCCCCCACCTCCGCCGGAGTCACCGGCAACATCGTCCGCGTCTGCGGCCAGAGCCTGCTGGGAGCATGATGTCCAACTCCGATGGCTCCGCCACCGGCCGACGGGCCGAGGACGACACGGTCCGGATCCCCGTCCCCACCCCGGACCACAACGCTCGAAGCACCGACCCGGACGAAACAGTCCGACTCACCCTCCCCCCGGCGGACCACAACGCTCGAAACACCGACCCCGACGAAACAGTCCGACTCACCCTCCCCCCGGCGGACGACACCCCCTGGTGGGCCGGGGCGGTCGACGACGCCACGGTCGAGGTGGCCAGCCCGGCGGTGACGGGTGGCGTGGTCGAGCTGAGCCGGGTGCCGGCCACCGGCGCGCTCTACCGGCGGGCGATCGTCGCACTGCTGCCCGGTCGCCGCCGGTCGAGCAAGCCCACTCCGCCCGGGACGACGCCGGCACCGTCCCAGGGGACGCCGACCCTGCCCGCGACGGAGTTACGGCTGCACGGCCTGACCGTCGACCGGGGACACCTGGCCGCGTACGACCGGGTGTGCGGGTTCCGGCTCGCCGACACGCTGCCGGGGACGTACCCGCACGTGCTCGCCTTCCCACTGGCGATGCGGCTGATGACCTCGGCGGAGTTCCCGTTCCCGCTGCTCGGGCTGGTGCACATCGCCAACCGGATCACCCTGCACCGGCCGGTCGACGCGAGCGAACCGTTGGACCTGTCGGTGCGTACCGCCGACCTACGGCCGCACCGACGCGGGCAGCAGTTCGAGGTGCTGGCCACCGCCTCGGTCGGTGGCGAGCCGGTCTGGAGCGGTGTGTCGACGTACCTGCGCAGGGAGCCGGAACCGACGGAGGGTGAGCGGCGCGAGCCGGGTGACCGGCCGGAACCGCCGGCCGCCACCGGCCGCTGGCGGGTCACCCCACGCGTGGGTACGACCTACGCCCGTGTCTCCGGCGACCGGAACCCGATCCACACCTCCCGGATCGGGGCGCGGCTGCTCGGCTACCCGCGCCCGATCGCGCACGGGATGTGGAGCAAGGCCCGTTGCCTGGCAGCACTTGAGGGGCGGCTGCCGGAGGCGTACACCGTGGAGGTGGCGTTCAAGCTGCCGATCCCGTTGCCCGGCACGCTCGCCTTCAGCGCGAGCCCGGCCTGGGACTTCGCGCTGCACGACGTCGACTCCGGTCGCCCGCACCTGACCGGCACCCTCCGCTGACCCACCCACGCCCTACGGGCGTTAGGAAGGGCCCCTTGTTATACAAAAAGCGATAACAAGGGGCCCTTCCTTACGCGGTGGGAGGGTGCCAGGGCCAGGTGGCGTTCATCAGACGGGCGGCGAGCCGTTCGGGATCCTCCGAGGGGTGGTCACTGAGCCAGTCGGCGAGCGATTCGGTGGCACCGACCAGGGCGTACGCCATGACCTCCAGGTCTGTCTCGCGTACCTCGCGGGTGCCCTCGGACGGCACGGGTAGGTTGCGACGCAGGAGTGCGGTGACCACCTCGACCACCCGGGCCCGCATCTCGGCCAGTTCACCGGCGAACGGCTGCTCTCCCCGCGCCTGCCGGTAGAGGACGGTCCAGCCGTCTCGGTGTGCCCCGACGAATCCGAAGAAGGCCCGCAGCCCGCGCCGGAGTTGCTCGTCCGGGGGGAGTTCCGCGTTGACCGCCCCCACGATCGCCTCCATCATCCGGGTGCCCTCGCGGTGCAGGCAGGCGATGAAGAGCGTCTCCTTGGTGCCGAGGTAGGCGTAGACCATCGGCTTCGAGATTCCCGCGTCCTCGGCGATCTCGTCCATGCTGGCGGCGTGGTAGCCACGCTGGGAGAAGACCTTGACGGCCGCGTCGAGCATCTGCTGCTCGCGTACGGCCCGAGGCAGTCGCTTGAAGGTGGGGGTGCTGGCCATCCTTGCGAGCATACCTACTCGTGCGTAAGGTTACGCCCCAGTAACCGCAGTCTCCCTCGGAAGGTGCAACCCATGACCGATTTCGACCCGGCCAAGTTCACGTCCCTGGAACCGAAGCAGTTCGCCCAGCTCGTCAAGTCCACTCCGGACGCCGAGATCGCCGCGCTCATGAAGAGCGACCAGCGGGGCATGATCCTGGACGAGATCTTCAACCGGATGCCGACGCTGTTCCGGGCCGACCGCGCCGGTGCGACGAACACGGTCATCCACTGGAACATCTCCGACCGGGCCGACGGGGGCGTCGACACGTACGAGGTGGTCATCGCCGACGGTGCCTGCACGGTCAACGGCTCCCCCGCCCAGGACCCGAAGCTCGCCCTCACCCTCGGCCCGGTCGAGTTCCTCAAGGTGGTCACCGGTGGCGCCAACCCGGTGATGATGTTCATGACCGGCAAGCTGAAGGCAAAGGGCGACCTGGCCCTGGCATCCAAGATCGCTGACCTGTTCAACATTCCCAAGGCCTGACCAGGATGTCGGGACGGGATCGGGTGCTGGCATGACCGAGTTCTCGCTCGACCTGAACGAGGAACAGCGCGATCTACGCGACTGGGTGCACGGCTTCGCCGAAGAGGTCGTGCGCCCGGCCGCGGCCGAGTGGGACACCCGCGAGGAAACCCCGTGGCCGGTCATCCAGGAAGCGGCCAAGGTCGGGCTCTACGGCTACGAGTTCGTCGCCAACTGCTGGGCCGATCCGACCGGACTGAGCCTGCCGATCGCCAGCGAGGAACTCTTCTGGGGCGACGCCGGCATCGGCCTCGGCATCTTCGGCACCTCCCTCGCCGTCGCCGCCATCTACGGCACCGGCACCCCCGAGCAACTCGTCGAATGGGTGCCCCAGTGTTACGGCTCGGTCGACGTACCCGCGGTCGCCGCGTTCTGCAGCACCGAACCCGAGGCCGGCTCGGACGTCGCCGCGATCCGCACCCGGGCCCGCTACGACGAGGCCACCGACGAGTGGGTCCTGACCGGTCAGAAGGCGTACGCGACCAACGGTGGAATCGCCGGCGTGCACGTGGTGACGGCAACGGTCGAGCCGAGTCTCGGCTCCCGTGGGCAGGCCGCCTTCGTCGTACCGCCGGGAACCGTCGGGCTGCACGCGACCCGCAAGCTACGCAAGCTCGGGCTACGCGCGTCACACACCGCCGACGTCTTCCTCGACGACGTACGGGTGCCCGGCCGCTGTCTGCTCGGCGGTCGGGAACGACTGCGGGAACGACTCGACCGCGCCCGGACCGGTCTACGGTCGAGCGGGCAGGCGGCGATGCGTACCTTCGAGTTGTCCCGGCCGACGGTCGGCGCGCAGGCACTCGGCATCGCCCGCGCCGCGTACGAGTACGCCCTCGACTATGCCCGGGAACGGGTGCAGTTCGGCCGCCCGATCGTGGAACACCAGGCGGTCGCCTTTGCCCTGGCCGACATGCGGATGGAGATCGACGCCGCCCGGCTGCTGGTCTGGCGTGCCGCGTGGATGGGCCGGAACGGCCGCCCCTTCGTGGCCGGCGAGGGCTCGATGGCAAAACTCAAGGCCGGCGAGGTGGCCGTGTCGGTCACCGAAAAGGCGGTGCAGATTCTCGGCGGCGCCGGATTCCTCCGCGATCATCCGGTGGAACGGTGGTATCGCGACGCCAAGATCTACACAATTTTCGAGGGAACGTCGGAGATACAGCGTATGGTCATCGCCCGGGCCATCTCCGGATCGTCGATCCGCTGACCGCCCTCAAATTCCCCAGACTCGTTAGAACGAGGACAGCTAGATGAGCGTCGATCAGCTCCAGGGTCAACAACGGTTCTACGTCCGGCAGCGGCTACGCATGATGGTGAACCAGTACGAGGTGCGCGCGATCGCGCCGGACGGCACCGAAGGCGCACTGCTCGCCTTCGCCCAGCAGAAGCGGATGGCCTTCAAGGAGCAGGTCACCCTCTACACCGACGACACCAAGCAGCAGCCGGTGCTCGGCTTCAAGGCACGGCAGGCGATCGACCTCGGCGCGACGTACGACGTCACCGACGCCACCGGCAACGGCATCGGCCTGTTCCGTAAGGACTTCAAGGCGTCGCTGCTCCGGTCGACCTGGATCGTCGAGCAGCCCGGTCTCGGGCCGGCCCGGGGCCAGGAGCGGAGTCTGCCGGTGGCGCTGCTGCGCCGCTTCGTCGACTCGCTGAGCTGGTTGCCGTACCACTTCGACTTCCTGATCGGCGATCAGCCGGCGTTCTCCGTGGTCAAGAAGTGGGGCCTGCGCGACAAGTACGTGATCGAGGTGCAGAACCCACAGCTCGACCGCCGCCTGGTGGTCGCGATGGCAGTCGGCCTGGACGCGTTGCAGAGCCGCTGACCGCTCAACTTGGCAGAGGCCCGTCCACCCCTTGTTGTGGACGGGCCTCTTGCTCGCCCGTAGGGCGACAGCTCCGGGTAAGCCGAGGGTCGCGACCCCGGATGCCGCAGGGCTCACCCGCCGAGAGGGTGAATCGCATGAGATTCACCAAGAGCCAGACCGTGACCCTCGCGCTCCTGCTCGGTACGACCCTTGCCGTCGGCGGGTCGCCCCCCGCATTCGCGTCCGCTGCGGGGACCGCCGGACATCCGCACGCGACCTGTCCGGCTGGCACCCTCGACGGGTCAGGACTCGAACAGGCGATCGCCGACCACGACCCCGCCGAGGCGACCAGCGCCCAGGTCCGGCTGAGCACACCGGCCGGCTGCTGGACCGGCGCCGCCGGAGTAGCGGACCTCCGCACCGGGGCGCCCGTACCGGCCGACGCCCGGTTCCGGATCGGCAGCGTGACCAAGGTCTTCACGGCGACCGTCGTACTCCAACTCGCCGCCGAGCACCGGGTGGACCTGGACGCACCGGTACGCCGCTACCTGCCCGGCCTGCTGACCGCCGACTACCACCGGCTGACCGTACGTCAGCTTCTGAACCACACCAGCGGACTGCCGAGTCCAACCCTGCCCGACGACATCGAGTGGGCTCTCGACCACCGATACGACCGGTGGACGCCGGAGCAGATCGTCCGGCAGGCGCTACGCAACGAGCCGGTGTTCACCCCGCCGGGCTCGAAGCAGCAGTACACGAACATGGGCTACATCGTGGCCGGCATGTTGATCGAGAAGGTCACCGGAGACTCGTACGCACGGCAGATCCGGGAACGGATCACCAGGCCGCTCGGGTTGCGGGACACCTACGTGCCCGGGAACGACCCGACCATCCGCGGCCCGCACGCCCACGGATACCAGACCGTCACCCGCGACGGGCAGACCACACTCGTCGACGTGACGAACTGGAACCAGTCGATCACCCCGGCCTCCGGCGACATGATCTCCACACTCGCCGACCTGGACCGCTTCACCGGGGCACTGTTCGGCGGGCGTCTGCTCCCGGCCGCCCAACTCGACGAGATGTTCGCCGTGCCCCGGGTGCACGACCTCGACGGCAAGCCGGCGGCGTACAGCGTCGGCCTGACCGCGTTCACGCTCCCCACCGGCGAGGTGCTCTGGGTCAAGAGCGGTTCCCGGTACGGCTACTCCAGCGCGATCGCCAGCAGCCGGGACGGCGCGTTCCGGCTGGCCTTCTCGATCACCTCGACCGACGCCAAGGGTGACGCCCCCACCTCGGTCAGCGAGGCCGTCATCGCCGCCGCCCTCGCCCTGCGCTGAGCCGCCACCGATGTTAGGAAGGGCCCCTTGTTATACAAAAACCGATAACAAGGGGCCCTTCCTTACCGCTGGGCGTGGGTGGCGCGGGTGATGGCGGACTCGATGGCGGCAATGCGGTCGGCAAGCAGGCCGAGGGCGCCGACCGCGCGGCCGACCGCATCGTCGGAGTCACCACCGAGTGCCCGCTCCCGCAGGTACGCGGCCTTCACCTCGGCCCAACGGTGGGACTGCTCGGCGCTGAGTCGGCCCCGCAGTTCGGCGAGTTTGAGCAGGTTCGCCTCGGCCCCGGCGGCCAGGGTCTGCGCCTCGCCGAGGTAGTGGTCGTCGAGGACCCGTTCCAACTCCTCGTCGTTCATCACCGGCACGATCCGCTCGGTCAGCTTGTTCATGTTCCGGTACGAGCCCTGGAGCAGGAACGGCGGCTCGGTACGGGACGCGTCCGCCTGAGCCGCCGAGTTGATGTACGCCCGGTTGTTCGCCAGCACCACCTGCTGCACCCGGATCAGCTTGCGCAGCACGGAGAGGATCTGGTCCAGTTCGACCGCCGCGTACGGGTGGGTGAGCTGGTCCGCCCGTACCGTCTCGTCGCCCCGGGCCAACCGGACCAGCAACTCCAGGTCGCTCCGGTCCCGGCCGGCGAGCGGCGCCAGCACCGGGTTCGACGTGACCGCGTTCTCCAGGTAACTGAGGGCGAAAACCTCGTCCCGCCCGGAGAGCACGTCACCGAGGTTCCACACGTCGGCCCGGTTCGCCAGCATGTCCGGCACCCGGAACCGCCGCCCCGACTCGGTGTACGGGTTGCCGGCCATGCAGACCGCGAACCGCTTGCCGCGCAGGTCGTAGCTGCGGGTACGGCCGTCCCAGACTCCCTCCATCCGGCGCTGCCCGTCGCAGAGGGAGATGAACTTCTGCAAGAACTCGGGTGAGGTGTGCTGGATGTCGTCGAGGTAGAGCAGGACGTTGTTCCCCAGCTCCAGCGCGAACGAGATCTTCTCCACCTCCTGCCGGGCGGTGGCGTTCGGCGCCTCGGCCGGGTCGACCGAGGTGACCGCCGAACCGAGAGCCGGCCCGTTCACCTTGACGAAGACCAGGCCGAGGCGGCTGGCGACGTACTCCATCAGGGTGGTCTTGCCATACCCCGGAGGGGAGATCAGCAGCAGCAGGCCCATCTGGTCAATCCGCTTGGTGTCACCGGTCGCACCGATCTGCCGGGCCAGGTTGTCCCCGATCAGTGGCAGGTAGACCTCGTCCAGCAGCCGGTTGCGGACGAACGAGCTGAGCACCTTCGGCTGGTGCTCGGCGAGTCGCAGCCGGCTCCGCTCGCTCGCCACCAACTCGTTGCGGCGACGCTGGTAGTCCCGGTACGCCGGCACCCGCACCCGACGGAACCGCCCGGTCCGGGCCAGCAGTTCGTCGATCCGCAGCGACAGCCGCCCGTCGACGATCCGGGGATGGGTGGCGAGTAGCCCCGACACCTCGACCGAGAGGGCCGCCGAGGACTCGTGCCGGGGCAGCCCGACACCGCAGAGTTCGATCGCCACCGCCTCCGGCAGGTCGTACGCGTCCAACGGTTGCCCGGTGGCGGCGGACGCCTCCGCCGTACGCAGGAACGAGGCGAGCCAGGCTTCGACGAGCTGGTGCCGGGCGGCGAGGTTGTCGCCGAGTGCCCGCAGGTCGTCGTCGAAATCCTGCACCGATTTCGACTGCGGCCCGCCGAGGGTGCGTCGGAACCGGTCGAGCAGGGCGCGGGCTCCGGAGCCGGTGACAAAACCGAACGGCGCCCGGGACAGCTCCTCGAAGAGGTACTCGGCGGCGAGCGGGGCGACCTCGGCCTGTTCCGACAGGCCGGCGGCGCGCAGGTAGCTGCCGGCCGCGTCGGCCAGCTCCGCCCGGAGTTCCTCGATCGCCGCCGAGGCACCGAACACGGTTCGGGCCCGGGCGAGTGAACCGGCACGTGTGGACCAGCCGGTCCGGGTCGGCTCGTCGACGCCGAAGTTCCAGAAGAGCTGGGCGGCGGCGCGGGCGGCCGGTGCGTAACGGAGCAGGCCGGCGCTGTCGTAGAGGCGCAGCAACGGGTCCAGGATCGCCGCCGCGTCGTGGTCGTGGATGCCGCGTTCGTAACCTTCGTCGTACCGCCCCTCGGCGAAGCGACGGACCAGGTCCGGCAGTTCCGCCCCGCTGACCGCCGCCCGGTGCAGTTCCTCCATGTCGGGTGTGGGGAGACCGGTGCCCGGGTCCGGATCTGCCCTCCGACCGGCTTCGGCGGCGGTGAGGATCGAGCTGGCGAGGTATTCCGCCCGGCTCACCTCGGCGGACTCGGAGACCAGCGACTGCTCCCAGAACGGCTGGGTCTGCTGGAACGTCTCGTCCCGGATCGGCGCCCGGTAGTCGGTGCCGGTGACCGCGACCGCCAACCGGCCGTCCTGCGGCACCAGCGTAACGTCGACCTCCTGTGTGTTGACCGAGAAGCTGTGCCGGCCGAGCCGGATCGTCGCTCCGCCGTCGGTGTAGAGATCCTGCTGGTCACGCAGGGCACGGCCGGCCTCCTGCCGGGCGGCCTTGATCCGTCCGGACAGTTCCTCTGCCCGGACCGGGTCGCCCAACGTACGCAGTTCGTCAACGACCCCGCGCAGTTTCGCCACCATCGGGTCGGAGGCGAAGTACGTGTTGATTTCGTCGAGTGAGCGCAGCCCGGTGAGTCGCCGGTGCACGCTGGTCAAGATCCGTTCTGCGGAGCCGACCAGCCGGTCGGAACGGCGGGCCCGCTCGTCCAGCAGCGCCTGCTTCCGGGCCGAGAACGCCTCGTAGATGTCGGTACGGCGGGTGCCCAGTTCGGCGAGGAAGTCGTCGAACTCGCCGAATCGCGACTCCAGGTTTTCCACCTGTAGAAGCAGCCGGCCCAGTTGTTCGTCGCAGCGTTCGGTCGTGTCAGCGACCGCGAGCGCACCGGTGACCGCCTGCCCGAGCAGGGCGAACTCGGCCGCGAAACCGGCCCGCCCCTCGGCGGTGAGGAGGGCCCCACGCCGGCCGTCCAGGGTGGCCCGGGCCCGGTTGACCGCACCGAGCACCTCACCGATCCGGGCCAGGATCCCGGTCCGTACGGTCGCGTCAGCGATCTCCAGCGAGCCGACCACCTCGGTCACCACCTGGAGTCCCTCGGCCTGCTCGGCGAGGCGGTCGCGCAACGGTGTGGCCTCGGCAACGGTGCCGATCGCGGCGGCGGTGGCCCGCAACCGCTCCACCTCGGCCTGGTAGTCGCCGAACGCGTCGTCGCGTCGCAGGAAGGCGACCACCCGTTGACCGGTGGTGGTGAGTTCGGTCGCGAGTTCGGCGCTGAGCTGGTCGATCCGGGCCAGGTCCACGTAACGCAGGTCGCGGAGGGTGACCAGGTGCCCCTCGGCCTGACGAAGCCCGGCGAGCTGGCGCACCCATTCGTCGGCGGTACGCGGAGCCTCACCGCGTACCTGCCGGACCAGGGCGGCGTTGCGCTGCGCCGCCTCGTCCACCGTGGCGGTGGCGTGCGCGGTCAGCGACTGCACCTTCTCGAACTCGTCCAGCACCTGCTTACCGGTGGCGCGTACCTCGCTCAGCGGCGTGCGCAGGTCACCGAGGTCGGCCTCACCGAGCCAGTGGTAGTGGTCGAAGACCCGGGCGCAGGCGGTGATCAGCGCCTCGAACACGGCGAGGGTCGGCGTCATCTCGTTGACCATGCGGGACACCGACAGGGCGTCCGAGATGCCGCGTACCAGGTCGGCGTTGCCGACCCGCTCCAGCGGGCCGGTGCCGACCGGTTGCCCTGCGGCGTAGCTGTCGGAGAGGTACGGCGTCTGCCAGACCTGCATCGGGTGGACCCGGGTCGGCTCGTCCGAGGTGGCCCGGAAGACGACCAGCGTGCCGTCGTCGAAGAGCGAGTAGCCGTGACACGGGATGGGGGTGGCGACCTCCTTCCGGATCACGTTGTACGGCAACAGCAGGGTCCGGCCGGCGCCTCGGGCATGGAAGACGTAGAGCACGTCCTCGCCGTTGGTCGACCGGATGGTCCGTTCGAACTCCAGTCCGGTGACGTCGGTGTCGAAGGTGCGGCTGATTCCGGTGGCGAGGTAGTAACCGCCGGGGAAGATGATGCCGTGGTCCTCGGGCAGCCGTTGGCATGCCTGCCCGATGCCGTCGAGCCGGACCACCTCCTTGGTCCTGGTGTTGAAGACCAGGTGCCGCCACTGGGTCTCCTTGTACGGCCGCATCCGCAGCAGGATCAGCGGGCCGATCCGGGCGTGCTGGATGTCGGCGTCGGCGAGGCTCTGCAACGGCTCGTC
The DNA here is from genome assembly GCF_044458865.1 of Micromonospora sp. NPDC050417. Taxonomy (NCBI): domain Bacteria; kingdom Bacillati; phylum Actinomycetota; class Actinomycetes; order Micromonosporales; family Micromonosporaceae; genus Micromonospora; species Micromonospora sp. NPDC050417. The sequence continues at coordinate 390,053 of NZ_JBITIH010000002.1, read as the reverse complement.
GACCGGTTCCTCGTAGATTCCCTCGCCGGTCTCGGTGTTGTTCTCCACCTTGACGGTGAGCGTGCCGCCGACCGTTTCGACGAAGACCTCGTCGTTGATGGAGATGTGCGGGTGCCGGCCGAGGATGTGGTCGTCCCGGGTGGTTTCGATCCACTCGAAGTCGTGCGAGGGCGGAAAGACGTTGTCCCGCTCGCCCCGGTTGTCCAGGTAGCCGACGGTGCCGTCGGTGCCGACCTGCCAGCGCAGCACCCGGATGTCCTCGGTACGCGGCCCGGTCTGGAAGACCGCCAGCAGCCGGCCGTCGAGCCGCCGGAGCTGCGTCAACCGGGTCTCCCGGTAGTAGCGGTACAACTCGCCGAAGTCCCGCTCGAACTGCGGGTCACGTAGCAGGCCGGCGAGCCGACCCGGGTCGACGTCGTCGAACCGGAACGCGTCGGAGTCCCCCGGGTCCCCGTCGCCGGTGGACTCCACCGCGGCCCTTCCTCGGGCGAAGTGGTGCAGGGAGAAGACGTCGTCGACCGTGGTCTCGGGCTTGAGGCCGATGAAGACGTTGTAACCGAAGAGCATCAGCCCGCCGACCGACACGATGTCCCGGGGCACGCAGTTGTTCCGGGTCCGGATCCGTTCGGTGCCGATCAGCCGCAGTTCGGTGCCGCCGAAGACCTCCAGCCGGCGGGCGTTGAGCCATTCGGCGCGGCGGGCGAGTTCGGCGGCGCGCTCGGCGAGCCGGGCCCGCAGCACCTCGTACGTCCCCGCGTCAACGCCCTGCCGGTCGCCTCCGGTGCCGGTGTCGACGGGGGCAGGGGCGTCGGCGGAACTGGCCGGGGCGGCTGCCGTCGACCCGGTCGGGCCGGCGACGGTCGCCCCGGTCGACGGCTCACTCACCCGTACCCCGTTGCCTGGGGCCGTTCAGCGCGGCGAGCGGTGCGTCGGCCAGTCCGGCCTTCTGCGCCGCCTTGAGCAGGTCCCGCAGCTTGTCCGCATGGGACCCGCCGGCCTGGATCTGCTGCAACAACCAGGCCGAGACGGTGAGGTTCTGTACGTCACCGGTGTTCAGCGAGCCGACCATCCGGGTCAGGTCCTCGGGAAAGCTCGCCTCCCCGTCGAGCCATGGCTTGGCGAGGCTCTGCGCGACCTCCGAGTGTTGGACGAATCCGTCGACGCTCTTGCCGAGGGTGATCGAGTTGACCAACCGGTCGAAGAACATGCTGTCCCCGCCGACGATGTCGATGTTCGCCTGCTCCAGCCCGGCCGCGAGCACCATCGCCTGGGACTCGGCCACCTGGTGCTGGGCCTTGATGCCGGCGAGGCGGAGTTCCTTCTCCGCCTCCAGTCGCAGCCGGAACTCCTCGTGTCCCCGGCTCGCCTCGTCCAGCGCGGCCATCGCCGCCGCCTTCTCGGTGAGACCCTCCGCCTCGCCCTTGAGCTTCTCGCGTACCGCGTCGGCGAGGACCAGGGCCTTTTCGCGTTCGACCAGCGCCTCTGCCCGACCGACCTTCTCGATCACCTCGGCGCCGCGCTCGCGTACCTGGACCTCGGCCAGACCGGCCGCAGCCGCTTCGGCCTGCGCCCCCTCGGCCAACCGGATCTTGGCTCGGGTCTCCAGTTCGGCGGCCTGCTGTCGGGCCTCGGCCAGGACCAGGTTCTCCCGGGCCTTGTGCTTGGCGGCCTGCTCCGAAGCCTCGGCCGCCTTGATGTCCTTGACCAGGGCCTCCTGCGCCTCGGCCTCGGCCTGGATCACCACCGCCTGACGGGTCCGTTCGGCCTCCTCGACCACCCGCAGGCGCTTGATGTTCTCCTCCTGCTCGGCCACGGTCTTGTCCACCGCGATCCGTTCGCGGATGACCTCGGCGATGGCCCGCCGCTCCACCTCGACCTCTTTGTCCTTGGAGATGGTGGAGAGTTCGGTTTCCCGCTGCCGGCCGATCACCTCCAGCATGCGGTCCTTCTCGATCCGCTCGGACTCGATCGCGATGACCCGTTCCCGGTTCTTCTCCGCCACCGCGATCTCGCGGGCCTTGTTCTCCTGCTGGATGCCCAACTGCTCGTCGGTACGGATGTGCGCCGTCTCGGCCCGGAGCCGTTCCTCAGCCCGTACCCGGGAGATTTCCGCGTCCTCCCGCGCCCGGAGCGTCTCGATCTCGCGGTGCTGCTTGAGTTCGGCGTCGGCCTGCCGCCGTTCGAGTTCGAGGATCGCCTCCCGGGCGTCGACGTTCTGCCGGGTGATTTCCTTCTGCTCGTTGCGCTGGAACTCGTTGGTCCGGATGTGCTCGATCGCGGTCAGCTCGGTGATCTTCCGAATGCCCTGGGCGTCAAGGATGTTCGCGGCATCCAGTTTGGACAGCGGCGTCTGCTCCAGGAAGTCGATCGCCGCGTCCTCCAGGCTGTAGCCGTTGAGGTCGGTGCCGATGACCCGGATGATCTGGTCCCGGAACTCGTTTCGCTTCGTGTAGAGGTCCACGAAGTCGAGCTGCTTACCGACCGTCTTGAGCGCCTCGGAGAACTTCGCGTTGAACAGTTCCTGAAGCGTTTCCCGGTCACTGGCGCGTGCCGTACCGATCGCCTGCGCAACCTTGATCACATCTTCGGTGGTCTTGTTGACCCGGACGAAGAACGTGATCCGGATGTCGGCCCGGATGTTGTCCCGGCAGATCAGTCCCTCCTGGCCGGTCCGCTCGATGTCGATCGTCTTGACCGAGATGTCCATGATCTCGGACTTGTGCAGCACCGGGAGCACAACCGCACCGGTGAAGGTCACGTCGACCCGCCGGACCTTCGAAATAATCAGCGCCTTGCCCTGTTCGACCTTCCGGAACAGGCGGCTGACCAGGAAGACGACGCCGATCGCGACGAGAAGCAGGACGGCCAGGAGTACGCCGACCCCGGTGGTGATCACATCCATCAGTGGTCCTTCGGTCCGTGGGGGTGGTAGTCGGGATCTCCGGTGGCGCCGACCGGCAGCACCCAGAAGAACTCACGGTCGGCGTCGTAGTCGTAGATGAGTGCGAGGCTGCCCGCGCCGAGCGCGTCGGCACTGGCCTGCCGGACCTGGATGACGGCCGACGAGCCGTCCGCGGCGGTGACCTCCGCCTGTCCGAAGTCGACACTCACCAGGCCGGTACGGATCACGCAGACCTGACCGACGAAGGCGTTACGGGAGACCGGCGGTTCGGCCTGGAAGAAGTGCCGCAACGGGCGGGCGAGCAGACGGGTGGCGATCCAGGCGGCGCCCAGCGCGACCAGCAGCAGCGCGATCGGGAGCAACACGGCGAGCGCCCCGGACCAACCCGTTCGGTCCAGCAGCACGCTCCCGACCAGGCTGACGAACCAGGCCACCACGATCAGCACCGAGAGCGCCACGGTCGACGGAAGCCCGCCGAGCCCGATCCCGCTCAGGAAACCGGCCCCGTCCCCCGCTTCGGTTTCCGCGTTCTCGTCGATGCCGACCGCCCCGAAGAGCACCAGCGCCCAGTAACCGATGACCACCACCAGCAGAAAACTGAAGAGCGCGGTCGGAAAGCCGAGCGCCACGTCCAGGAACTCACCCATCGAACTCTGCCGACCCCCCTGCACAGCCAACAGCCAACAGCCAACAGCCAACGGCCGACGCGTCACCGCCCCAGAAGGGAGCCAGACATCGATCGGATTCGGTACGACAGGCTGATCATGGCACGGGTTGTCAACGAGGAACGTCCGGTCGTCGCGCCGAACAGGTGGTCCAGACAGGATGATCGGCTAGCTTCGCCCGGCTCGTTCACACCCCGGCGACGTCGTAGACGGTCGCGGTCGCGGTGACGGTCCGGGTATCGACGTACGTCCCGTGCTTCGCGGTGAGCCGGTAGGTGTGGCTCTCGACGCTGCCGGGGACACCCCCACAGGAGAACGTGAAGCTCTCCGTACCGTTCGCGGGGTAGGAGCCGTAGCGACCGGGCCCGTCCACCGCCAGTTCCACCGTCTCCGTCCCGGAGACCTTCCACTCCAGTACCAGCGGCACGGCCTCGACCGGGAACTCCGAGGCACCCTGTGGGCAACTCGGCTTCTGCTTCACCCGGAAGGTCGTGATCCTCACCGGCGAGGCGGCGTCACCGGGGGCAGTGTCACCGGGGGCGGCGGAGGTGGTGCCGGGGCCCCCGGGCGCGTTGCCGGGTTGACCAGCGGGGGTGCCAGTCGGCCCCGGACCCGGCCCGGTCTGGCCGGCCGATGCGGTCGGGACCGGGCCGGTGGCACCGGGGTCGACCGACGCGCTGGTGGAGGGCCCTGCCTGGCCGCTGAGGGCCGACCGGCGGTCCTGTGCGGAACAACCCATCGCAGTCAGCGCCAACACACCCACCAGAGACGGAGCGACAAACCGGGCGACACCACGGCCTACCAGCACTGTGGCTGCTCCGCCGCCGCGCTGCCCGACGTACCAGCCGGCCACGATCCTGTTCATCGGCGCTCCCTGCGGGAATTCGCCCCGGCCGAGCGTCGGCCGGGTGTCGGATCCCAAGGTAAGGAGCGGGCCGGCACGAGCGAATCCCGCTTTCGTGCCGACCCCGACGATCAATCGAAATCCTGGTACGGGGGTGACTACCGGGGCGGCGCGATCCGCCCCTCGATCGCCGCCAACGCGATGTCCCGCCGGTGCTGGGAGCCGTCCAGCTCGATTCCCTCGATCAGGGCGTACGCCGCGTCCCGCGCGACCTCCAGATCGGGGCCGATCGCCGTACCCGCGAGAACCCGGCCTCCGGCGGAGAGCAGGGCACCGTCGCTCTCCCGGCGCGCGGTGCCGGCGTGGATGATGCCGGGCCGGTCGGCGCCGGTGATGACGTCACCGGTGCGCGCCGCCTCCGGGTAGCCGGCCGAGGCCACCACCACCGCTACCCCGGCACCGGCCCGCCAGCGCAGCGGCGGATGCGCGGCGAGCGTGCCGGTGGCAGCCGCGTTCAGCAGCCCGGCCAGCGGCGTCTCCAGCAGCGCGAGTACGACCTGCGTCTCCGGATCACCGAACCGTGCGTTGAACTCGATCACCTTCGGACCCCGACTGGTGATCGCCAGGCCGACGTAGAGCAGGCCGGAGAAGGGTGTACCACGGCGGCGCATCTCGGCCAGGGTGGGCTGAACCACCCGGGCCATCACGTCCTCGACCAGGTCCGGCGACGCCCACGGCAGTGGCGCGTACGCTCCCATGCCGCCGGTGTTCGGACCGGTGTCGCCGTCGCCGACCCGCTTGAAGTCCTGGGCCGGCAGGAGCGGCAGCGCGGCCTCCCCGTCAGTGACCACGAAGAGGGAGACCTCGGGTCCGGCCAGGTATTCCTCGACCACCACCTGCCCGCAGGCGGCGGCGTGTTCGAGGGCGTGTGCCCGGTCCTCGGTCACCACGACGCCCTTGCCGGCGGCCAGCCCGTCGTCCTTCACCACGTACGGCGCACCGAACTCGTCCAGCGCGCGGGCCACCTCACCCGCATCGGTGCAGGTGTACGCCCGCGCGGTGGGTACCGCAGCCGCCATCATGATCTCCTTGGCGAAGGTCTTCGAGCCCTCGATGCGGGCCGCCGCCCCGGAGGGGCCGAAGACCGCGATGCCCTTGGCTCGGACAGCGTCGGCGACCCCGGCGACCAGCGGTGCTTCTGGACCGATCACGACCAGGTCCGCGCCGACCTCCACCGCGAGCGCGGCAACGGCGGCCGGGTCGACCGCGTCGACCTGCCGTAGTTCCGCCACGCTGGCCATGCCCGGGTTGCCCGGGGCGGCGATGAGCTGCTCGACCGAGGGATCAGCGGCCAGCCCGAGCGCGAGCGCATGCTCCCGCCCACCACTGCCGATAAGAAGTACGCGCACGACGTCCGATCCTACGCGCTCCCCCACCTCGCAATGTTGATCATGAAGTTGACGCAGGTTCCACCCGGGTCTCTCGCTTGCCGCCCTGCGACCAACACCCATCCCGCAGCAAGTTGTCCACAGGGAAGGCCAGGGTTATCCACAGGAGGCGGAAGGGTGGCACCGGCACCAGAATGATGCCACCCTGAGCCAGATTGAGCCAAGCTGGGTTGTCCATGGCACCACTGTGTGCCATAGTGGTGCCATGGACCTGAACCCGTATGTCGCCTCTCTCGGCCGTGAACTGTTGACGGCCGTGGAGACCGGCGGTGACAAGGACACCGCGTTGATCGAGCGATTGACCGTGTCGATGGAGTCGGCGGTCCGGCTCGCCATGCTCGAAGCACTGTCGGCCGCCGCCGACGAGATCACCAGGGAACTGGCTCCCGGTTCGGTCCAGGTTCGCCTGCGTGGCCGTGACCCGGAATTCGTCGTGACAGCTCACCAGGTCGAGCAGCCACAGGAAGACACCACCGACCGGGCTGCCGTGCCGGCCGACGATCCCGCGACGGGCTTCGAGGACGGTGCCACGGCGCGCATCAACGTCCGCCTCCCGGAACAGCTCAAGGCCGCGGTCGAGGAAGCGGCCGGCAAGGAGGGCCGGTCGGTCAACGCGTGGCTGGTGCGGGCCGCCTCGAACGCGCTGCGAACCCCGGAGCGCGACCACGGCGCCGACCGGTGCGGCAAGCCCAGTGCACAGCGCTACACCGGCTGGGTGCGTTAGCCGAACCCGGCCCCACTTTCCTTTCACGTCCCCTACCAGCGGGGATGTGCTTCCGACTCATCCTGAGGGGACAACCATGCCTGTTTTCGCCACCCCGGAATCGATCTCCGTCACGATCGACCTCTCCGTCGGCAACGTTCGGCTCATCGCGAGCGACCGCACCGACACCGTGGTCGAGGTACGGCCGAGCGACGAATCCGACGACTCCGACGTGAAGGCCGCGCAGCAGACCCGCGTCGAGTACGCCAACGGCGCGTTGACCGTACGCGGGCCGAAGGCTCGTGCGTTCGACTTCTCCAAGAAGACCAGGTCGGTCGCCGTGGTCGTCGAACTTCCCACCGGCTCGGCGGTGCACGGTGACCTGGCGGTCGGGGACTTCCACAGCACCGGCGTACTGGGCGAGTGCCGGCTCAAGACGTCCGTCGGGCACTTCCGACTCGACCGGACCGGCCCGCTTCACCTGGACGTCTCCGCTGGCCACATCACGGTCGACACGGTCGTCGGCAACGCCGAGGTCGCCACCGGCACTGGTCGTGTCGACATCGGCGACATCGCCGGAACCGCGGTCGTCAAGAACTCCAACGGCAACACCAACCTCGGCACCGTCACCGGCGAACTGCGCGCACGTGCGGCCAACGGCGACATCTCCGTCGACCGGGCCGGCGCCGGGGTGGACGCCAAGACCTCCAACGGAACCATTCGTATCGGCGAGGTCGCGCGTGACTCGGTCGCCCTGCACACCGCGGCGGGTGACCTGGAGATCGGTATCGCCACGGGCACCGCCGCCTGGCTCGACCTGAAAACCGGGCACGGGCGAGTGCACAACGGGCTGGAGGACATCGGTCAAGGACCGGAGAAGTCCGAGGAGACCGTCGAAGTCCGCGCACACACCTCCTTCGGCGACATCACCGTCCGCCGTTCCTGACCCGACCTCTCGAAGGGGCCTCCCATGACCATGCCATCCTCATCGGCGATCACGGCGACCGGACTGCGCAGGTCGTTCGGCGACCACGTCGTGCTCGACGGAATCGACCTGAACGTCCCACGGGGCACCGTCTTCTCGCTGCTCGGCGCGAACGGCGCGGGCAAGACCACCACGGTCAAGATCTTGTCCACACTGATCCGCGCCGACGGGGGCAGCGCGCGAATCGCGGGCCACGACCTGGCTACCGAGCCCGAAGCGGTCCGCGCGGCGATCGGCGTCACCGGCCAGTTCTCCGCAGTCGACAATCTGCTGACCGGCCAGGAGAACCTGGCCCTGATGGCCGATCTGCACCACCTGGGCCGGGCGGCGGGCAGGCGCAGGGTGGCCGAACTGCTCGACCAGTTCGACCTGGTCGAGGCGGCCAGGAAACCGGCCGCGACTTATTCCGGCGGGATGCGCAGGCGGCTCGACCTCGCGATGACCCTGGTCGGCACCCCCCAGGTGATCTTCCTAGACGAGCCGACCACCGGGCTCGACCCGCGCAGCCGCCGTGGCATGTGGCAGATCGTGCGGGAGCTGGTCGCGGGTGGCGTGACCATCTTCCTCACCACGCAGTACCTGGAGGAGGCCGACGAGCTGGCCGACCGGATCGCGGTGCTGGACCACGGCAGGATCGTCGCCGAAGGCACCGCGGACGAGCTCAAGCGCCGCATCCCCGGCGGCCACATCCTGCTGCGGTTCGCCGGGCTCCACGACATCGAGTCCGCCGAGCGCGCCGTTGGCCAGGCATCGCGCGACAGCGACGCGCTCGCCCTGCGGGTGCCGCACGACGGCAGCCTCCGGGCGCTGAAAGCCCTGCTCGACCGGCTCGACGAGAACGCGATCGAGGTCGAATCGCTGAGCATGCACACCCCTGACCTCGACGACGTCTTCCTCGCCCTCACCGGCAACCCCAAGAACGAGAAGGTGGCCACGCGATGAGCACTGTGTCGTACGCACTGACCGACTCGGCGACGATGCTGCGCCGCAACCTGAAACGGATGGTGCGCTATCCGTCCATGACGGTGGCACTCATCGGCATGCCGATCGTCTTCCTGCTGCTGTTCGTCTACGTCTTCGGCGGCACACTCGGCGCCGGGCTCGGCGGCCCCTCCGGCGGACGGGCGGAGTACGTCAACTACGTCACCCCCGCGATCATCCTGATGACGATCACGGCCGCGGTTCAGGGGACCACCATCTCGGTCGCCATGGACATGACGGAGGGCATCGTCGACCGGTTCCGCACGATGGCCATCGCCCGCGTCTCCGTACTCACGGGACACGTCATCGGCAGTCTCGTCCAGACGATGCTCAGCATCACGGTGGTCATCGGTGTGGCACTGCTCATCGGCTTCCGGCCGACGGCAGGTCTCGGCGAGTGGCTCGCCCTCACCGGCGTCCTGGTGATGATGGCCTTCGCCTTCATCTGGCTGTCGGTCGCGTTCGGTCTGGCCAGCAAGACCGTCGAGGCGTCGAGCAACGTCGGCATGCCGCTGATCCTGCTGCCGTTCCTCGGCAGCGGGTTCGTCCCGACCGACTCGATGCCCACCGCGCTGCGCTGGTTCGCCGAGTACCAGCCGTTCACCCCGCTCATCGAAACCATCCGAGGTCTCCTGATGGGCACCCCGATCGGGAACAGCGCTGCCATCGCCGTCGGCTGGTGCGTCGTCATCGCCCTCGGCGGCTACCTCTGGTCGAAGAAGCTCTTCAGCCGCGAGTCCGCCCGATAGATCGGGCGATCCCTGAGCCGAGAAGGGCCGGGGCGACAGAGACGAACAGTGAGATTTACGGTCGACCGACCCGTTGATCATGAAGTTGGCGCACAGGGCTCAGGCCCCGGTCGACAACCAACTTCATGATCAACAAATAAGTCGTCCCGGAAGAACATCTCAGAGCAGCGGGTGGCGGACCACGTTCTCCTCACGGCCAGGGCCGACGCCAACGACGCTGACCCGGGTGCCGCAGAGTTCCTCGATCCGCGCGATGTAGCGGCGCGCGTTCTCCGGCAGCTCAGCCTCCGTACGGGCCTTGGTGATGTCCTCCCACCAGCCGTCGTGCTCCTCGTAGATCGGCTTGGCGTGGTGGAACCCCGTCTGCGTCATCGGCATGTCGTCGAACCGCTCGCCGTCGATCTCGTAACCGACGCAGATCGGCACCTTCGCCAGACCGGTCAGCACGTCGAGCTTGGTGACGACCAGGTCGGTGATGCCGTTGAGCCGGGTCGCGTACCGGGCGACCACCGCGTCGAACCAGCCGGTCCGCCGCTCCCGGCCGGTCGTGGTGCCGTACTCGACACCGACCTTGCGCAGGTGCATGCCGTTCTCGTCGTGCAGCTCGGTCGGGAACGGACCCGACCCCACCCGGGTGGTGTACGCCTTGGTCACACCGATGACCTTCGAGATCGCGGTCGGCGGGATGCCCGCCCCCACGCAGGCCCCACCCGCGGTCGGGTTCGACGAGGTCACGAACGGGTAGGTGCCGTGGTCCATGTCGAGCATGGTCGCCTGGGCGCCTTCCAGCAGCACCGTCTCGCCCCGGTCCAGCGCGTCCCAGAGGATCGACCGGGTCTCCGCGATGTACGGGCGCAGCCGCTTCGCGTACTCCAGGTACTCCTCGGTCACCGCGTCCACGTCCAGCGCCTTGCGGTTGTAGACCTTGAACAGCATCTGGTTCTTCTCGCGCAGCGCGAGTTCCAGCTTCTTGCGCAGAATGCCCGGATCGAGCAGGTCCTGGAGCCGGATCCCCATCCGGGCGACCTTGTCGCCGTACGCCGGGCCGATGCCCCGACCGGTGGTGCCGATCCGGGCCGAGCCGAGGTAGCGCTCGACCACCCGGTCCAGTGCACGGTGATGCGGCATGATCAGGTGCGCGTCGCCGGAGATCCGCAGCCGGGAGACGTCGACGCCCCGCTCGGCCAGACCGTCGATCTCCTCCAGCAGCACCTTGGGGTCCACCACCACCCCGTTACCGATCACGATCATCGCGTTCGGAGAAAGGGCACCGGACGGCATCAGGTGCAACGCGTACTTCTGCCCGTCCGGGGTGATCACGGTGTGCCCGGCGTTGTTACCGCCGGAGTAACGGACGACGTAGTCGACCTGCTCGCCGAGCAGGTCGGTAACCTTTCCTTTGCCCTCGTCGCCCCACTGCGCCCCGATGAGCACGATCGCTGGCATCTCAACCCGCCTTCGAGGGGCTCGGGTGCCAGGTGGCGACCGCGTGGCGAGCCCGAGGTGTCAGATTAACAAGAAGTGACAGCCCCGCCGGTAGTGGCCGGGGAGACAGGCAGGAGGCCACCGCCCGTGTACGACGTGGTGCTACTGACCCTCGGGTCGGGCCGGGACGGTTCCGCCGGCTGCGGCAACGGCGACGGCTGCTGCGGCTCGACCGCCGGCAGTGCCGACGAAAGCTGCACCGACACCCCCCGCGTACCCGTGTTGACCTGTGCGGATGCACTTACCGCCCGGGGCGCCCGGGTGGAGATGATCACCGCCCACTCGGACACGGAGATCGACGAGGTGCTCTCCCGACTGGACGCGTCCGCCCGCCCGGACGGCCTCACCTGGCCGGAACAGGACAGCAAGACCCGCCTGATCATCGCGACGGCGAGTGACGGACAGTTACGCGCAGTGATGCGCAGGATGGTCCGCAGGTACGCCCCACCGCCGAGCAAGCGGCCGGCCGACCTCGCCGGCAACCGGACCGTGCCCGACCTGCCCCCGATCGGCCTGCTCCCGCTCGACCCGACCGGCGCCGGACACGACGGGGCGCCGTCGGACCTGGTCGGGCAGCTCGGACTGCCCCGCGACCCGGCCGAGGTCGCCGCCACGGTCCTCGACGGCCCCGTCCGCCGCCTCGATCTGCTCCGCAACGACGGCGGCTCGGTCACCCTGGACGGGGTGCTGCTCGCACACGCCGACGACGACGGCCGCACGGTCCCGTGGCGGGGCCGGGTCGAGGTGGACGACACGGTGCTGACCAACGGGGACGATCCCGTACTCGCGTGCGCGGTCGGCAACGGTCGCGGATTCGCCCAGCTCGCCACCCTCCCGTTGCTGACCGAGGCCGACCTGGGCAACGGCGTGGTCGAGGTCGCGGTGGCCGTCCCGGTGCTCGCCGGTCCCCGCTGGGGCCGCAAGAAGGTACGCATCGAGGTGCGCCGGGCCCGGGGACGCGCGGTCTCGGTCGTGCCCCGCGACGGCGACCTGCCCTACGTGGACGACGGCGTCAGCGGCAAGCTGGGACGCAAGCGCTCCTGGTGGATCGAGCCCGGCGCGTGGGCGGTCTACGGTCGTTGACCTGGTATGTCGGCCGGCGGCCGGGCTCGGTGCCCGGCCGGAGCCGCCCTACGGGCATATCCTCGGGCGGAGCAGGGGGGAGTGTGCCGTGATGGACGACCAGCCGAACCAGCACTACCGGCCGGGCCCCGGGGCGGCGCCCCGGGACGGCGAGCCGTTCTGGCCGCCGGACGCGATCGTCGCCGATCCGCAGCAGACCGGGTCGGCGGATGGGCACAAGCCTCCGACCGGGCCGGACGACGCCGTGCCAGGGCCCGGTTCGGCGGCGACGCTCGGAGTCGGCTCGGACGTGGCCTGGGGAGGCGTCTCGTTCCCCTCACCCGCCCCGCCTGCGGCACCATCACCGGCACCGGTGACGCCAGCACCGCCGTCAGCACCGGCGGACGCTGACCCGTGGGCCCCTTCCGACATCCCCACCCGGGGTACGGCGAGCGGGCCCGCCAGCCCGCCGGTGCACCTGGACGCCCCCTTCACGCTGGGTCTGTTGGACGACGGCACCGACGGCGGCACGGGAACCACCGCCCCGACCGGGCCCGTCCCCCGGGAGGTACGCGCCACCCCGCCGGAGTCACCCTGGGCGCAGCCACCACAGCGCCCGGCCGCCGAGCACCCGGCCACGACCAGCCATCCGGCCGGTCCGCCGCACCCGACGAACCCCCCTCAGCCCTTCCCTCAGCAGCAGGGGCACCCACACCACCAGGAACAGCCGCGGAGCCAGGGACAGCCACACCCGGGGTACCCGCACCACCAGGGACAGCCGGTGGGGCCGACACCGGGCACCTACGGGCCCTCAACCCAGACGCCCGGCGGAGCGGGATACCCGCCGGCCGCAGGATATGCGCCTGGCGCGGGTCATCCGCCAGCGGTCGACGTACCCGGATATCCACCCGCCCCGCGAATGACGCCGCACCCGCCGGTCGGCCCCCACCAGCCCCGGACCGAGGTCCACCCCGGGGTCGCCCAGGTGCCCCAGCAGCCCTACGGGGAAGCCCCCGGAGTGACCTGGATGCCACCCCCGGGCACCGCTTACCCGGAACCGGCCTGGACGCCCGACGACTCGACACCGACCGCCGAGGAGTTCGCGCGTCGGCGAGCCACCCGGCCCGCGGACCCGATCGCCACCATGGGGGTACGGGCGGCGGTCAACCGGAGCACGCTCGGCCTGGTCCGGCTCTCCCCGAGCCGACACGAACAGGAGATCCGCCAGGACGTCGAGATGGTCCGCCGGAACTTCGGCGGGCTGCGCCAGGTCACGGTGGTCAACCCCAAGGGCGGGGCGGGCAAGACGGTAGCCATCCTGCTGCTCGCGATGACCTTCGGACAGAAGCGCGGCGGATACGTCCTGGCCTGGGACAACAACGAGACCCAGGGCACCCTGGGTATGCGGGCCCAACAGGACTTCCACTCCCGTACCGTCCGGGACATGCTGCGTGACCTGGGGCAGTTCCAGGTCTCCCACGGCCGGGTCGGCGACCTGTCGCAGTACGTCCGCTCCCAGGGGGAGGGCATGTTCGACGTGCTCGCCTCGGACGAGTCGGCCACCGGCGGCGAGATGCTCACCGCGACCGCCTTCGCCGAGATCCGCGAGGTGGTCAGCCGCTTCTACAAGCTGATCTTCGTGGACACCGGAAACAACGTACGGGCCCAGAACTGGCAGGCCGCGATCGACGCCACCGACCAGCTCCTGATCACCATGTCGGCCCGGAACGACTCCGCCGAGACCGCCGCGCGGATGCTCGACCACCTCGAACAGAGCGGCCGGCAGCGGTTGGTACGGCAGGCCGTGACAGTCGTCTCCATGCCGCCGTCACGCAAGGAGATCGACCTACCGGCGATCCAGCGACACTTCGCCGCCCGGACCAGGGCGGTACTGCTGGCCCCGTACGAGCGGTTGATCGACACCGGCGAACCGATCCGGTACGGCCAGCTCTCCGGCGCGAGCCGGGACGCCTGGCTGAAGATCGCGGCAGCGGTCGCCGAAGGGCTGTGACGGTCTCCTCCCCGTTCCGCTCAAAACCGGAACGGGGAGGAGACCGGTCGCACAGGGGGCCGATCAGCTACCGGCGAGGGCGTCGCCCGCCTCGGGGTCACAGTCACGCAGGAACTGGGCACAGCGCGCCGCCTCGTCCGACTCGCCGATCTCGCCGGCCGCCCGGGACAGCACGTGCAGGCAGCGCAGGAAACCCTGGTTCGGGCCGTGCGACCAGGGCACCGGGCCGTGCCCCTTCCAGCCGCTACGGCGCAGCTGGTCCAACCCGCGGTGGTAGCCGGTACGCGCGTACGCGTACGCGGTGACGACCTGGCCCTCGGCGAGGGCCCGGGAAGCCAGGGCCCCCCAGGCCGCGCTGGAGGTCGGGAAACGCGCGGCGACCGAGGCGTACGCCTCGTCGGTGTTGGCCTCGACAGCCTCGGCGAGAGCGGCCTCGGCCGCGTCGTCGCCGGGAAGGAGGGTGGCCGGCGGTTCCGGCAACAGACTCTGCATCGCCCCATTGAACCTGCTGGACCTGGGCAACGGCGAGGCGGGATACCCATCGGGCTGGCTGAAAGGCTGAGGCTTTGCTCACGCGTGCGGCCGGTGCGGGGGATGGCCGACTCGACTACAAATAGAGGTCCGGAGCCTCCCCAGGACCCGGTAACAGAGAGTCCGGTGGCCTCGGCCACCGGACTCTCGCCATACCGGCCTCCGGACGGCGGGTGTGACCGCCGGGCGCGAGAGAGGATGGCGTACGTGCCCACGCCACCCCCGACCCACCTGCTCGGACCGGACGACACCACCGAGCACGAGATCGAGTCCCGCGCCGAACTCGACCGCCACCTGCACACCGGCAGCCTCGCCGGGCTGACCGTGCAGGGACTGCGACTGGATCTCGACCCACCGCCCGACCTCACCACCGTGGAACTGACCAACACGCTCTTCATCGGCTGCCGGTTCGCCTCCCGTCAGGTCGAGGTGGATCTCATCAGCCGCGGCGCCCACCTCCTGCCGCCCTTCGCCGACCTGCCGTACTCGACCCAGCCGCCCCGGCTCTACACCCCGGAGGAACTGGTCGACGGATTCGCCACGGGCGGCTTCGCCGGCATGTTCGACACCCGGGTGTACGAGCACTTCACCGCGCACGGCGGGGCGCTGCCGCCGGTACGCGAGGCACTCGCCCAACGGATGCACGACCACGGCATGGACAACGCGCTCGCCGACGCCACCCGGAGCTGGTTGGCGGTCCACGGCCCCGGCTCGGTGATCGGGGTGATGGGCGGGCACGCCGTACCGCGTGGCAGTGTGCCGTACCGGCTCGCCGCCACGCTCGGCTGGGAGCTGGCGCGGGCGGACCGGCTGGTGGTGACCGGTGGCGGTCCCGGCGTGATGGAGGCGGCGAACCTCGGCGCGTACCTCTCCGCCCGGTCCCCGGAGGAACTGGCCGCCGCCGTCGACCTGCTCGCCGACGCGCCCGACTTCACCGAACACGACCGCTACACCTCGGCGGCGGTACGGGTCCGGACCGAGTTCGGGCCGACACCGGACGGGCCGGGGTCGACCACCCGGCTCGGTGCGTCATCGGACGGTGCCGGTGTCGCGCCGACGCAGCGGGCCGGCGACGGGGCCGTCGTGGCCGACACCGTCGGTTGGGCCCGGCGCGGCGGGCTCTCCATCCCGACCTGGCTCTACGGTCACGAACCGGCGAACCTCTTCGCCGGTCGGATCGCCAAGTACTTCTCGAACGCGATCCGGGAGGACACCCTGCTGCGACTCGCCCGGGGCGGCATCGTCTTCGCCGCCGGTCGGGCCGGCACGGTGCAGGAGGTGTTCCAGGCCGCGACCAAGACCTTCTACGGCACCGACGGGGCCAGCGGAGCGTACGTCTTCCTCGACCGCGCCTTCTGGACCGAGACGCTGCCGGTCGAGTCGCTGCTCCGCCCGCTCTTCACCCTCACCCCGTTCGGTGACCTCACCGGCTCGATCCACGTGACCGACGACGTGCACGAGGCGGTACGGCTGCTCACCGCCGCCTGACGGAAGCCTGACGACTGGCAGACGGGAGACGGCCGGTCCCCGCACAGGGGGACCGGCCGTCGCGCCTGCTGAACGGTGACTACTTGCCGGCGAGGGTGGTGCCGGTGGAGCGGAGGTGCTCGCACGCCTCGACGACGCGCTGGGCGAGGCCGGCCTCGGCCTGCTTGCCCCAGACCCGCGGGTCGTACATCTTCTTGTTGCCGACCTCGCCGTCCACCTTGAGGACTCCGTCGTAGTTGCGGAACATGTGGTCGGCGACCGGACGGCTGAAGGCGTACTGGGTGTCGGTGTCGATGTTCATCTTCACCACGCCGTAGTCGAGCGCCTCCCGGATCTCCTCCAGCAGCGAGCCGGAGCCGCCGTGGAAGACCAGGCTGAGCGGCTTGTCCTTGCCGTACTTCGCGCCGACGGCCTGCTGGATCTCGTTGAGGATCTCCGGGCGCAGCTTCACGTTGCCGGGCTTGTAGACGCCGTGCACGTTGCCGAAGGTCAGCGCCGCCATGTAGCGGCCCTTCTCACCCAGGCCGAGCGCCTCGACCATCTGGAGGCCGTCCGAGACGGTGGTGTAGAGCTTGTCGTCGATCGCGCCCTCGACCCCGTCCTCCTCGCCGCCGACCACACCGACCTCGATCTCCAGTACGACGTGCGCGGCGGCCGCGTCGTCCAGCAGCCCGGAGGCGATCTCCAGGTTCTCCGCGACCGGTACGGCGGAACCGTCCCACATGTGCGACTGGAAGAGCGGGGCCTCGCCACGCGCCACCCGCTCCTTGGAGAGCGCCATCAGCGGGCGGACGAACCCGTCGAGCTTGTTCTTCGGGCAGTGGTCGGTGTGCAGCGCGATGTTGACGCCGTACTTCTTGGCCACCTCGGTGGCGAAGAGGGCGAAGGCGACCGATCCGGTGACCATGTCCTTGATCGACGGACCCGAAAGATATTCGGCGCCACCGGTGGAGACCTGGATGATCCCGTCGCTCTCCGCGTCGGCGAATCCGCGCAGCGCGGCATTGAGGGTCTGCGAGGAGGTCACGTTGATGGCGGGGTAAGCGAACCTGCCCGCCTTGGCGCGGTCCAGCATCTCCGCGTAGACCTCGGGGGAAGCAATGGGCATGGCGAACGCTCCTCACTAACCACTTCGGCCGCTACGGCCGCTGTCTCACGTGTACGCGCCGGACCGCGCTGTCCTTCGCGGGCAGTATCCCGCAGAACACCCCACCGGACACAACCGACCCGGATCGACACCCGTGTGATTCGAGACAGCGCGCTCGGGCCAGTCTGGTACGCCTCACCGGCGGTCAAGTCGATCGGGTACGACCAGGCTGATCAACCAACTGACCACCGCGACCACGATGCCTCCCCAGAAGGCCGCCCCGAAGCCGTTCACGTGGAACGGGAGGTCGAACTCGCCGGCGATCCAGTCGGTGAGCAGGAAGAGCAACGCGTTCACGACCAGCGCGAACAGTCCCAGGGTGAGTATGTAGAACACGCAACCGACCACGTGGATGATCGGCTTCAGCACCATGTTGACGACGCCGAAGATCACCGCCACGACCAGCAGCGTCAGCGCGTTCTCCCCGGCCGACCGACCGGCGACGTCGATCCCCGGCACCAGAAGCGTGGTGACCCAGAGCGCGACCGCCGTGATCACCAACCGGATCAGGTAGCCCACCGGCCCATGGTGTCACCGTCACCGGCCGTCGGGGCACCAAACCGGTCGACTGGGGTCGGTCGGCGCCACCTGCCCGCCGGGTGGGTGGCGGGTCCGCCGGCGGACGGGGGGGGTGTCGGCGTTCTGTTTGCCGGCACGTACCCGGCGGACCGGCGGGCCAACCCGTACGGTGGGAAGCGCACCGCGGACCGGAGGAGGCGACGATGACCCAGCCCGACGATGATTTTGTCCTCGGCGAGGAGTTCGCCCCCGGCGACCATCTCGACCCGGAGGAGCGCGATCCGGAGGCGTCCGCCGAGGACGCCGTCGAGCAGTCGGCGACCGCTGATCCGACCGACGCGGGCGCCGCTTCGGCGACCGACGCCGGGGAACTGCCCCGGGGGCTCGAGGTGGGTGAGTGGGACGCGTTGGAGCAGGCCCGGATCATCGGTCCGGAGGACGACTACCGGTAGCCGCCCGTGCCGCGACGACGCGCGCCCGGTTCAGCCGTTCTTCGGCGCGACCATTTCGGGGTGGGCGACCACGAAGCTCGGCAGTTCTCCGTCGCGGGCCGCGTGCAGCATGTCCAGTGACTCCTCGGTCAACCGCTGGTACGAAACACCGTTGATCTTGACTTCGGCGAAATTGCCCTGGTTCGTCTTGAGTACGACCATGTCGTTCGCGGCGACGCCCTTGAGAGTGAAGAGGAAGTCCACGATCGGCACCCCCTGGGTGTCGAGGATGAACGCCTTGCCGGCGGCGGCGACAACCCGGTTGACCTTGCCGAGGTCGGTGACCACGCCGGCACTCGTCGCCTTGGTGACGATCGCACGGATGAGTTGCTGCTGGTGGCGCTGGCGGTCGTAGTCGGTCTTCGGCAGGCCGTACCGGATCCGGGCGTAGTCAAGCGCGAGTTCCGCCGACATCGACCGGCAGCCGAGTTCGTGCACGACGACCTTTCCGCCCGGTGGCACGTCGAAGACCCGGTGGCTGGCTTCGTCGAACTTGATCGGCACGATCTTGCCGTCACGGTCGTAGGCCAGGTGGATCGAGGACGCACGCTGGTCGACGCACATGTCGACACCGCCCAGCTCTCGAATGACCGACTGGAAGCCCTGGAAGTCGATCAGCGCGGCCCCGTTGAAGGTGAGACCGGTCTGGGCGTGCAGGGTCTTGGCGAGCAATTTGAAACCCCGCGCCCGCTTCTCGAGTTCCGTGCCCTCGCCCCGGTAACCGAATTCGAACGCAGCGTTGATCTTGTCGGTGCCACCCGGATAGTCCGTCTCGGGATTGGCCGGAATCGGCACCCGCCAGTCCCGTGGAATCGAGATCAGATACGCCTGGTCGTGCGTTGCCGGTATATGCACGATCATGATCGTGTCGGCCCGGGCGCCGGCATCCCACCCCGGCCGGACATCGATGCCAGCCAGCAGCAGGTTGAGCGCCCCGTCGATCTTCTTGCCACTGGGCGCGCTGGTCCTTCTCGGCGCACGGGCGTCGTCCGCGAGCAGGGTGGTCTGGGTGATGTTCGAGGTCGCCTTGTCGATCGCCACCCGGGTAACCGCGTAGGCGCCCCCGCTCGTCACGATGAGCAGGCTCCCGGCGACGACCATCAGCTTGGTCCAGAGAGGAGCACGACGCCGACCAGCGCGACCCCGGCGCTTACTCTTCGTGACCGCATCCTCCGTTCCCGATACGCCACCCACACCCGAGTCGCCGCGTTTGTCGCTGCGAGACCGCATCGTCACCGTCCGAATCCCTGTCGCATTGCCTGCAATAGTAAAGACGACCCAGCCCCGGGAAAGGGATGCAGATTTCCGGCAACTTCGTGGATAAGTACGAGAAGACTCTAGTGATCATCCGTTCGGTCAGAAAACCGCGCGCGGGTGGTACGGCCACAAGTGCACGCCACACTCGTCCGCCGCAGTGGCGGTAAGGCGGCCACCGGGGCCGAGCGCCGACGGGCGTACGTATTCGCGGGACGACCCGTGCAACAGTTCGGCACCCGTCAACGTCCCTGGCCAGAGGAGGTGGGCATGGAGAGTACGGATGGTCATGGCTTCGAGGAGTTCGTACGGGCCCGGTCGACGGCCTTGATGCGCTACGGGTACGTACTGACCGGCAACCGGCACGACGCCGCGGACCTGACCCAGGAGGCGTTGGCCCGGCTCGGCTCGTCCTGGTCCCGGCTACGCCGGAAGGACGACCCCGAGGGGTACGTACGCACCACCATGGCCCGGCTGCACATCAGTTGGTGGCGGCTGCGGCGGCGCGAGCGACTCGCCGGTGACGTGCCGGACCAGGCGCACACCGAGCCGGGATTCGCGCACGTCGACGGTGACGGTGGGCTGTGGCAGGCGTTGGCCGCGTTGCCACGGCGCCAACGGGCCGTCCTGGTCCTGCGCTACTACGAGCACCGTACCGACGAGGAAATCGCCGAACGGCTCGGCGTGACCCGGGGAACGGTGCGCAGTCAAGCCCTGCGTGGGCTGGCCAAGTTACGGATGAACTGGCAACCGGAAGGCGCGGCGCGGCAGGAGACGACGGCGGGGAGCGGACGATGACCGACCAACTGGAGAATCACCTCGCTCGTGTCCTGGAAACCGCCGCGCTGACCACGGCACCAACCGAGACGGACTTCGTACCCGAGATCCGACGGCGCCAGCGGCGACGCCGGCAGCGGAGGGCTGTTGTCGCCTCGGCCTGCGCGGTGGCCCTGATCGTGGTCGGCGGCCTGACCACGGTCCGTCTCACCGACGCCGGCCCCCGGCCAGAGCCGGACGACCCGATCACCGTGGCCACCACCTGGTCGGGCGAGCTGCCGGACTTCGCCACGCTCAAGTCACCGGAGCAGGTCTGGCCCCGGGCGGTCCGCAAGCTGCCCGGCAAGTTGCCCAACGGCGACCAGTACACCGTGCTGGCGATCCTGGACCGGGATCGCTACCTGGTGGACACCACGCAATACGCCGCAATCTTAGGCCAATCCGACGTCGTCGCCCAGATCCGCGCCGCGACCAGCCCCGCCGTCTTCGACGTACGGGCCGGCACCGTACGCGGACTCGGCTATCCGTCAACGGCCACCGGTCCGGTCACCTTTCACTCCCTCAGCGGGGTATTCGTGGTCGGAGACGACGCGGTATGGCTGGCCAGCCGAAACCTGTCGCACGAACTCTGGGCGGCGCAGCTCGACGGCGTAACCCCGCCGCGCCTACTGCATGTCCTCAGCAACGCCACCCCGCATATCGACCTGGCTGACGAGAGCATCTACTGGCGGCAGAGTCCGGCCGGCAGCACTCCGGGCGGCATCTACCGAATCCCGGTCGCGGGTGGTGAGGCGGCCCTGGTTCCCGGATCCGAGGCGTTCTACCTGAGTGGACTCTCAACCTGGGTGGACACCCACACCCGGCAGACCCCGGTCAACGGCGAGCCTCCCACGGGTGAGCTCTGGAACCTGGTCACCGGGGAACGCCGGACCTGGGCAAAGAGCCCGACCTTCGACTCCGTCCAGTGTGACCCAGTGCTCTGTCTGGGGAACAAGGCTGGGCAGGGCAGCGCGGTGCAGCGGCTCGACGGAGGTGGCATCCGAACCCTCGGGGACCAGGGCAACCATCCTGGCAGCATCGGAGGATCGATGTCGCCAGCCCTCGACGGTCGTTTCGCGACGGGTACGGTCGCGATCGGTGGACTCAGGTTGCCATACATCTGGGACCGGTTCAGTGGAAAGGCCGCGACCGTCAGGACCACCATCGAATACCCGCCGCAGGACCCGTCTGGACCGAGCCCGAGTCCGAAGGCCGCCTCGTTCCGGTCCCTGCCGTACGCCAAGGGCGGGGTGGTGCAGTGGTCCGACGGGAAGGGTGGCACCTACCTGCTCGACCTGAAGGCCATCCGGTAGGCGATCGACGCCTGGCCGGTCAAGGTGCTCACCTGGGCCGGCCAGGCGGAAATCGGGCGACGCGACACTACTCCGGCTGAGATCCTTTCCACGTGCTACTCACCGTCACCACCACCCACCGGCCCGCCACCGACCTGGGCTACCTGCTGGTCAAGCACCCCGACCGGCAGCACTCGTTCGACGTACCGACGGGCACGGCACACGTCTTCTATCCACAGGCCGACGAGACCCGCTGCACCGCCGTACTGCTGCTCGACGTCGACCCGCTGCGGCTGACCGCCGGGCGGGGCAGGGGCCGTGGCCGGGGTGCCGGCGCCACCCCCGACGGATTCACCCTCGGGCAGTACGTCAACGACCGCCCGTACGCCGCTTCGAGTCTGCTCTCCTCCGCCCTTGCCAAGGTCTTCGGGTCCGCGCTGCGCGGCAGTTCGAAGGACCGTCCCGAGTTGGCGGCGACGGCGATCCCGCTGGAGATCAGTGTGCCGGTGTTGCGTTGCCGGGGCGGTGCCGCGCTGGCCGAGCAGCTTTTCGCCCCGCTGGGCTGGGCGGTGACCGCCGCCGCGATCCCGCTCGACGAGACCCGGCCCGATTGGGGCGACAGCCGGTACGTCGCCCTCACCCTGCGCGGCACGCTCCGCCTGGCGGACGCGCTCAACCACCTTTACGTCCTGCTTCCCGTCCTCGACGACGCCAAGCACTACTGGGTGGCGCCGGACGAGATCGACAAGTTGCTCCGGGCCGGTGAGGGCTGGCTCGGTCAGCATCCGGAGCGGGGGCTGATCACTCGCCGCTACCTGGCCCATCGGCGGGCACTGGCCGGTGCCGCCCTGGCCCGGCTGGCCGAGATCCGGCTGGCCGACGACGCGGCCGAACCGGACACTGTCGACACGACCGGGGAACAGGGCGCGGACGAGGAGGCGCATCTGCCGGTCGGTGCCCGACGCCAGTCCCTGGCGGTACGGCGCCGCGCGGCCGTACTGGCGGCGCTCGCCGAGACCGGCGCGACCCGGGTCCTCGACCTGGGCTGCGGTGCCGGCGCCCTGTTGTCGGACCTGATCCGGGACCGGCGGTACACCGAGATCGTCGGAACCGACGTGTCGCACCGGGCACTGGAGATGGCGCAGCGGCGGCTCCGGTTGGACCGCCTGCCAGAGCGCCAGCGGAACCGGATCAAGCTGTGGCAGTCCGCGCTGACGTACCGCGACGACCGGCTGCGCGGGTACGACGCCGCGGTGCTGATGGAGGTGGTCGAGCATCTCGACCCGCCGCGTCTGCCGGCGCTGGAGGAGGCGGTCTTCGGTCACGCCCAGCCGGCGACAGTGCTGGTGACGACGCCGAACGCGGAGTACAACGTCCGCTACGAGGGGTTGGGGGCCGGTGCGATGCGGCACCACGACCACCGGTTCGAGTGGTCCCGGGGCGAGTTCGCCGACTGGGTCGAGCGGGTCGCGTCCGGGTACGGCTACACCGCGGCGATCAGCGGCGTCGGCGACGACGATCCCGAGGTCGGTGCCCCCACCCAGCTCGCCGTCTTCACCCGCCCCGTCCCCGCCCTCTAGCGCCTCCCATTCGTTAGGAAGGGCCCCTTCCTATACCGAAAGCGATAACAAGGGGCCCTTCCTTACACCGAAGGAAAAACGTGTGAGCACCATCGACATCCCCGAACTGGCGCTGGTCGCGCTGGTCGGCATCTCCGGATCAGGCAAGTCAACGTTCGCCCGCCGGCACTTCGCGCCGACCCAGGTGCTCTCCTCGGACGCGTTCCGGGCGATGGTGGCCGACGACGAGAACGACCAGTCCGCCTCCGCCGAGGCGTTCGACGTACTGCACTACGTGGCGGGCAAGCGACTGCGGGCCGGCCGGTTGACCGTGGTGGACGCGACGAACCTCCAGTCGCACGCCCGCGCCGGGCTGGTCCGGGTGGCCCGCGAACACGACGTGCTGCCGGTCGCGGTCGTGCTCGACGCACCCGAACCCCTCTGCTGGGAACGTACCCAGGCACGGGCCGATCGGACGTTCGGGCGGCAGGTGCTCGGCCGGATGCACCGGGACCTGCGCCGCTCGGTGGGACAGTTGGCCCGGGAGGGGTTCCGGAAGGTGCACGTCCTGCGCGGGGTCGAGGAGATCGACGCCGCGACGATCCGGTACGAGCGGCTCTTCAACGACCGCAAGGAGCTGACCGGACCGTTCGACATCGTCGGCGACGTACACGGGTGCCGGGCCGAACTTGAGGCGCTGCTGACCCGGCTCGGCTGGACGCTGCACCGGGACCCGGACGGGCGACCGGTCGACGCCACGCACCCGGACGGGCGTACCGCTGTCTTCGTCGGTGACCTGGTGGACCGTGGCCCGGACAGTCCCGGTGTGCTCCGCCTGGTGATGGGCATGGTCGCCGCCGGTCACGCGATCTGTGTGCCGGGCAACCACGAGCAGAAGCTGCTGCGCAAGCTGCGCGGGCGCAACGTGCAGGTCACCCACGGGTTGGCCGAGACACTGGCCCAGCTCGAACAGGAGGATGCGGCGTTCGTCGCCGAGGCGTCCACCTTCATCGACGGCCTGGTCAGCCACTACGTGCTCGACGGTGGTCGGCTGGTGGTCGCCCACGCCGGTCTGAAGGAGGAGTACCAGGGCCGCGCGTCGGGGCGGGTACGCGCGTTCGCGCTATTCGGCGAGACCACCGGCGAGACCGACGAGTACGGCCTCCCGGTGCGCTACCCGTGGGCCCGCGACTACCGGGGCTCGGCCATGGTGGTCTACGGGCACACGCCGACCCCCACCCCCGAGTGGATCAACAACACGATCTGCATCGACACCGGTTGCGTCTTCGGTGGCACCCTGACCGCACTGCGCTACCCGGAGCGGGACCTCGTCTCCGTACCAGCGGCGAAGGAGTACTACGCCCCGGCCCGCCCTCTGGTCCCCGTCGGCGCCGACGGACCCGAGCGCCCCGGTGAGGCGCTCGACCTGGGTGACGTCACCGGACGTCGGCACCTCGACTACGGGTACGGCACCCTGACCGTGGACGCCGAGCAGGCTGCCGCCGCGCTGGAGGTGATGAGCCGGTTCGCGGTCGACCCCCGGGCCCTGCCCTGGCTGCCGCCGACCATGGCGCCCTGCTCGACGTCGACGGTCGACGGTTTCCTGGAGCACCCGACGCAGGCGTTCGCCGATTTCCGGTCCGCCGGTGTCGACCGGGTGGTCTGCGAGGAGAAGCACATGGGCTCCCGCGCGGTGGTGCTCGTCTGTGAACGTGCCGAGGACGACCGCTTCGGCCCCGTCGGCGGGGCGGTGTACACCCGTACCGGTCGGCCCTTCTTCGGTGCGCCGTTGGACGCGGCCCTGCTGGCCCGGGTACGGGCGGCAGCCACCCGCGCCGGCCTCTGGGCGGAACTCGGGACCGACTGGCTGCTTCTCGACACCGAACTGCTGCCCTGGTCGGCGAAGGCGAGCGGCCTGATCCGCGAGCAGTACGCCAGCGTCGGCGCGGCAGGTCGGGCGGCCCTGCCTGCGGTGCTCTCCGCGCTGGACCAGGCCGCCGGTCGGGGGGTGCCGGTGGACGAGTTGCGCACCCGGATCGCCCGGCGTCAGGGGGACCTGGACCGGTACACCGACGCCTACCGGGCCTACGTACGCCCGTCGGACGGGCTCGACGGGGTGACGCTCGCCCCGTTCGTGCTGCTTGCCAGCGCGGGTACGACCCACACCGGCCGGGACCACGGTTGGCACCTGGCGTTGGCCGACCGGCTGCACGACGCCGACCCGGAGTTCTTCACCCGGACCCGGCACCGGGTGGTCGACCTGGCGGACGAGGCGGCGGTCGCGGAGGCGACCGACTGGTGGCTGGCGCTGACCTCGGACGGTGGCGAGGGCATGGTGGTGAAGCCGTACGCCGGGCCGGCGGCGACCGACGGGCGGAGGCGGCTGCTCCAGCCCGGGATCAAGTGCCGGGGTCGGGAGTACCTGCGCATCATCTACGGCCCGGAGTACACCGAGCCGGAGCAGTTGGCGCAGCTCCGAAACCGGTCACTCGGGCGGAAGCGGGGCCTGGCGCTGCGTGAACACGGTCTGGGGCTGGCTGCGTTGGACCGGTTGGCGGAGGGTGCCCCGCTGTGGCGGCGGCATGAGCTGGTTTTCGCCATCCTGGCCTGCGAATCCGAGCCGGTGGACCCGCGGCTCTGACAGCGGCCGTACGGTGGTCGGCCCATCTGCGCCGCCAGCGACGTCGGCGGGCGGGGGCCGACCGCCGCCGCCTAGACTGCGGGGGTGCCCGTCACCGGCGGTGGAGGGGTCGTACTCTGCTCGGAATGTCCGCCGCCGTGCGGTAAGTCGCTGCCAGACCGGCAACCTTCGGAGGTCACCCCGTGCCGACGCCCACCACCACGCTGGCCATGGGCCCCGAGTTCCTCGACCCGGAGTGGCTGATTTCCACCTTCGGGTTGCTGGGCATCCTGGCCATCGTCTTCGCCGAGTCCGGGCTTCTGATCGGGTTCTTCCTGCCGGGTGACTCGCTGCTGTTCACCACCGGCCTGCTCACCTCGGACGGGCAGTACATCACCTACCCGATCTGGCTGGTCTGCCTGCTGATCACGATCGCGGCGATCGTGGGTGACCAGGTGGGCTACCTCTTCGGGAGGCGGGTCGGGCCGGCGCTGTTCCGCCGCCCGAACTCCCGGCTGTTCAAGCAGGAGAACCTGCTCAAGGCACACGAGTTCTTCGACAAGTACGGTGCCCGTTCGATCGTGCTGGCTCGGTTTGTGCCGATCGTGCGGACCTTCACCCCGATCGTCGCCGGGGTGAGCAAGATGAACTACCGCACCTTCGTGATCTACAACGTGATCGGCGGCACGCTCTGGGGAACCGGAGTGACCCTGCTCGGCTTCTTCCTCGGCCAGATCGACTTCGTCAAGGCGAACATCGAGATCATTCTGATCGCGATCGTGGTGCTCTCGGTGGTGCCGATCGCGATCGAACTGCTGCGGGCGCGGATGGCGGCCCGCCGGGGCACGACGCCGGCCGAGCAGGCGGCGTTGGACGAGGCCGCCCGGGAGAGCCAGCAGCACCGGCCGTACTGAGATAGCCGGTTACCAATCTGGACTGATTCTCCATTTACGAACGCGTACCGAATGGCTCGTTACACACCTCCGGCCGGCCCCATGAAACATGGGTGCCGGCCGAGGTAGGTAAGTAACCCAGCACGAATCACCGCCCGGTGGTCATAGCGAGTGGTTGCCATTGAAGCCCGCCATGGGCTTCGGGCACACCACATGACGGCCGGTCCGGGTGAGTCGCGTACGCGCTCACTCGAAAAGGCCGTCATCCACCGACGCGGATCCGTCCTGTCGATCCCCACACGAAACAGCCGTCGGACCGCCTGGCGCCACCCGGACGAGGGCGGGCACCAGACGGGCCACTCGCTGAATCAGCGAGCCTTCTTGGTGGCTCGCTTACGGGGCGGAGTCAACAGGTCGGCGATCGTCGCGATCGCCGACGGCACCAGCCGGTAGTACGCCCACACGCCGCGCTTCTCCCGCTCCAGCAAGCCGGCCTCGGTGAGGATACGCAGGTGGTGACTGACCGTCGGCTGGGAGAGACCGAGGGGTGCGGTGAGGTCACACACGCACGCCTCGCCCTCCGGCGCCGACTGGATCAGGCTGAGCAGCCGAAGCCGGGCGGGGTCGGCGAGGGCCTTGAGGACCCCCGCAAGTCGCTCGGCGTCGGCACGTTCGATCGGCTCGCCGGCAAGCGGCGAGATCTGAGGCATAGTCATTTCAGCCAACGCAGTTCCCACGTTTTCCATCCTTCCACCAGCAGCATCGACCCGCCTGCATATCAGCAGATCCGAATCGTCAAACTTTTAGGCCACTAGGCCGAGGTCAGGCAACGTATAGGCCGCTCGGTATGGCAGTCCGGCCGCTCGAACGGCGTCGCCTGCGCCTCGATCAACAATAACCGCAACGCCTACAACCTCGGCCCCAGCCTCTTGCAACGCCTCGACCGCGGTCAGCACGCTGCCGCCCGTCGTCGAAGTATCCTCCACCGCCAGCACCCGACGACCAGCCACCTCTGGGCCCTCGATTCGACGCTGCAGACCATGTGTCTTCTCGGCCTTGCGCACCACAAAGGCGTCCAACCGACGCCCCGCCGCCGAGGCGGCGTGCAGCATCGACACGGCAACCGGGTCGGCACCCAGGGTCAGGCCGCCGACCGCGTCGAAGTCCCAGTCCGCAGTCAGGTCGAGCATTACCCGACCCACCAACGGTGCCGCCGCGTGATGGAGTGTCACGCGACGCAGGTCCACGTACCAGTCCGCCTCGCGACCCGATGACAGCACGACCCGGCCGTGTACTACGGCCAGGTCAGAAATGGATTTACGCAGGTCGTCGTGGTCCCCCATGGCGCCCAAGGGTACTGCTCAAGTCTGAGGGCTGTTGGGTGGACCCGACCAGTCAAAGGTTTCCGGTCGGTAATGATCGTCAAGAATGACGGTGCTCGACTACGCTGCGTATTCGGCCTTGAGCGGGGGCATCCGACACCCCGATGACAGTGGCCGTACCACCGACGGGACCGGGTCCCATCAACAAGATCAACGTTCGTCTCGACCGATTCGGCCGCGGGTGTCGCCGGCGACGGTATGCAGCAGTCCGCGCGGTGCGTGCCGTAAACCGAAGACGGCCGCCTTGTATTTCCAGTCCGGAACGGAGACGAGCTTGCCTTTTCGCAGGTCACGCAAGCCTTCCGCGACCACATCATCGGCCGAGAGCCAGAGCCAGTCGGGCATCTTCGAGGTGTTGATGCCGGCTCGTTGGTGGAACTCGGTCCGGACGTAGCCGGGGCAGAGCACCATCACGCGAACACCGAAGCGACGGGTCGCCTGTCCCACCGACTCACTGAAATTGGTCACCCACGCCTTGCTCGCCGAGTAGGTCGAGCCCGGCATTACCGCTCCGAAGCCGGCAACGGAAGAGACATTTATCACTGCCCCCCTCCGGCGTTCGGTCATCCCCGGCAGTACCGCTTGGGTCAACCGCATCACAGCGTGGACATTCAGCCGTAACAAACGGGCCTCGTCCTCCACCGTCGACTTCAGGAACGACCGGGCCAGGCTGATGCCGGCATTGTTCACCAAAAATTCAATCGGTTCGACCACATCGGCGAGTCGCCGCTCCACAACCTCGCAGCCGGCATCGGTGCTGAGGTCGGCCGGAACCGTGCGTACCGAGACTCCGTGCCGCTCAACGAGTTCAGCCGCGGTCTCGGTCAGCCGCCGCGCATCCCGGGCAACCAACACCAGGTGCTGTCCGTCGGCCGCGAGCCGCCGGGCGAAGGCGGCACCGATGCCCGCGGTCGCCCCCGTCACCAGGGCCCACCCCGGACCGGTACGAGGCTGGGCGGGCACGGCTGGCACTGGCGGGTCCTTACCAGTTCGGCGGCGGGGGTACCGGCGACTGCCCCGTAACCGACGTCCGCCCACGGAAATAGGCGTTCGCCGCGGGAAGCACCAGCAGCGTTGCTACTACAAAGTAACCCACTGCCTGGGTGATCGAAAGCCCCACCGTCAACGGAACCCACCACGACGGGTACGCGTCACCGAGCGCCCCAGCCACCGCCGCCGAAAGTTGCCCGTCCCCGCCGGTGCTCAACGGCACGGACCACTGTGCGACCTGGACCGCCAGCACACAACAGCCGGCGAGCAGCCCCAGCCCACAGACCACCCAGGTGGCGATCCGGACCCCGTTCGCGCCGCGCAGGTTGCCCACGGCCAACCCACCCAGTACGGCCGCCGCCACGACGGCCACCGCCGTACCGATCCCCGCACCGATCCGCACCAGCGAGATCAGCGTGTCCACCTCCGACCGGTCACCGCCGACCTGCGCCGTGGCGGTCCGGAACCGGTCCACGGTTCCGCCGACCGTGGCCAACCCGACCAACGCGTGCACCAGGCCACCGACCGCCATCAGAACGAGCAGCGCGGCGGCGAGCACGACCGCGACCGGGCGACGGGCCGGCGGCACGGGAGCGATCGGCGCGGGCCAACCAGCCGACGGCGGAACCACACCAGCGGGCCACATGTGCACAGGGTCCGACACGAAGATCCCCCCGAGTAGGCGTCGGAATGCAACCTACTCGGGGGGATCCAGGAAAAGCGCCATCGACGGTCGGACGATTCGACGATTCGCCGGCCGGATCGATCGGTCAGCTCGTCGGCGGACCGGAGCGCGGTGGCGAGGACGATCCCGGCTCGTCGTCCGGGTTACCGCTCGGCGGTGCCGGCGGCGGCGGTGTCGCCTCACCCGGCGGCGGGCCGTACTGCTGGGCGGGGTCACCCGGCGTCGGGTACGTCGGCGGCGGACCGTACTGCTGTGGCGGACCGGACTGCGGGTAACCCGCCTGCGGGTACGCCGGGTACGCGGCGCCGGGCACGGGCGGCTCCCAGACCGGCTGCTGCTTCCGGAAGAACTCGTTCGACGGCGGCAGGGCCAGCAGGATCAGCGCCGTCAGCAGGGCGAGGATCGTGATCACGCTCAGCGTCAGGGTCAGCGGGTTGTACCAACCGGGTAGGCGCTCGTCGAGCAGGCGCTGGATCTCGGCCTGGTCCGGGGCGTTGGTGTCGGTCGACGACGGAGCGAGCGCGTTACCGGCCGCGGTCAGCCCGAGGCCGGCGACGGAGCAGCAGAAGAAGAGCCCGCCGAGCACCCAGGTCACGATCCGGGCCGGATTCTTGCCCCGGTTGTTCAGCAACGCGAGCACGACCAGACCGGCGGCGACGACCAGACCCACCACCGCGCCACCGATCAGGCCGGCCGTGCCGGCCGCCGCCCCCGCGTCCGCCATGTCGGTGCCCGCGTACGCCTCGTCGAAGACGTCGTTGAAGGTGTCCAACACCGACAACGACAGCACCAACTGGACCACTTGCAAACCGGCGACCAGGTAGAGCAGGTAACCGGCGATGGTGACAGTGCTCGGACGCGGCCGAGCCACCGGCGCGGCCGATGGATTCAGATCAGACACGGCGCTCCTTCCTTCAGATCGAGGCTCACGGTATCCGTACCCTGCCAGCCCTGCCGACCAAACCGGCGTGTCGCCGCCGCCACGCGCAGGTGGCGGCCCGCTTCGACGACAGACGGGACGTGTACGGCGTTCAGTAGCTGCGCCACTCCGCGCGGGCGTACTCCAGCACCCGGGGGTGGAGCAGCGTGGAGGGCGGCAGCTCCTGTCGGCGCCGGTCGCGGGGGAAGTTCGCGGCCAACCGCAGGGTCTCCGCGTCGAGGAACCGCAACGGCGGCACGTCGGCCGCCAGCCCCAGCCTCGGCGCGACCGGGCCTGCCGACGCGAGGACAAAACCCCAGTCGCCGAAGGAGGGGACGTCCACGTGGTACGGCGTGGTGGCGAACCCGGCGGCCCGGATCGACGCCTCGATACACCAGTACGACTTCGGCGCGAAGTAGGGCGAGCCCGCCTGCACCACCACCCGACCGTCGTCGGCCAGCACGGCGCGCACCAGCGCGTAGAACTCGATCGAGTAGAGCTTCGCGGTCGCGGTCTCGTCCGGGTCGGGCAGGTCGACGACGATCGCGTCGAACCGCTCCCGCTCCGTACGCAACCACTGGAACGCGTCGGTGTTGACCATCCGTACCCGTGGGTCGTCGAACGAGTCGTGGTTGAGCGTACGGAGCTGCGGCTCGGTCCGGGCCAGCCGGATCACCGCCGGATCGAGTTCGACCACGGTCACCGACCCGACGTCGGGATAACGGAGCAGTTCCCGTACGGCCAGCCCGTCACCACCACCGAGGACCAGCACCGAGCGACGGGCACCGCTCAGCACCGGGTGCACCAGCGCCTCGTGATAGCGGTACTCGTCGACCGAGCTGAACTGGAGGTCACCGTTGAGATAGAGCCGCAGGTCGGTGACGCCCTGCGAGACGAGCGGAACCGACCGGGTGAGCACGATCTCCTGGTACGCGCTGCGTTCGGCGTGCACCACCGGGTCCCGGAAGAGCTGTTGCCGGGCGGTCACCTCGAAGTCGTACGC
Organism: Micromonospora sp. NPDC050417; assembly: GCF_044458865.1. Taxonomy (NCBI): domain Bacteria; kingdom Bacillati; phylum Actinomycetota; class Actinomycetes; order Micromonosporales; family Micromonosporaceae; genus Micromonospora; species Micromonospora sp. NPDC050417. Next base: position 358,629 of record NZ_JBITIH010000002.1, on the reverse strand, counting down.
GGTCAGGTACGCGTACCCGAGGATGAGCCCGACCACCACGGACCCGGCGGTGAGCCCTACCCGGGCCCGACGACTCAACTCGCGCCGGAAGACGGTGAAGACCAGCGCGAGCCCGGCAAGCGCGTTCACCACCCCGACCACGAGCACTCCCCGGAGCTGACCGAAGACCGGCATCAGCAGGAACGGGAAGGCCAGACCACCGAGGAGCGCACCGACGTAGTCGGCGGCGAAGAGGTCCGCCACCGCACTCCCGGCCGCCTGCGCCCGAATCCGTTGCAGCAGCACCATCAGCAGCGGAATCTCCGCCCCGATCAGCAGTCCGAGTAGGAGGGCGGTGGCGACCAGGGCCGGGGCGTAGAGGTCGAGCCAGGCGAACGCCGCGTAGAGGCCGAGCACCGAGAGCCCACCGAAGAGGGCGAGGGCCAGTTCGACGGCGGCGAACGCCACGGCGGCCCGGGACTGCAACGGCTTCGCGGCGAGCGCGCCGACCCCCATGGCGAAGACCATCACGCCGAGCACGATCGACGCCTGCCCGACCGTGTCGCCGATCAGGTAACTGCCGAACGCCACCAGCGCCAGCTCGTAGACCAGGCCGCAGGCGGCGCAGACGAAGACCGCCGCGAGCACCGCCGTACGAGCGGCCCGCCACCGGGTCGGCGACGCCGTCGCGGCGGCGGTGGCTTCGGTCGTGCCTTCGCCGGTCGTGCCTACGGTGCCGGTCATGGCCTCGGCGCCGGTCATGGCTTCGGCACCGATCGTCGCTCGGCGCGGGCAGCGGCGGCGCGGGCCGCCGGCACCTGGTGCCGGCGTTCGAACCAGCCGACGGTCAGCAGGATCACGGTGATCCCGAAGAGGCCACCGGCACCGATGAGGTATCCCCAGCGGTCACGCCAGAAGTCGTTGCCCGGATCGGGGAGCGGCGTCAGTGCCGGCGCCGCTGTCGGCTCCGTCCGCGCCGGTACGGCCGGTGCCGCTCCCGCCTCCGCGACCAGCAGCGGGAGGAAGACGGCGGCCCGACAGACGGCCCAACCGGGGTCGTCGACGAAGGTGTCGGGCGACAGCCCCAGGTGGGTCAGCCCGGTCTCGAAGTCGATGCCCGGAAAGTCGCCCGAACTGGTCACCCAGAAGGAGGCGTGGTCGTTGCTCTCGCTGCTCTCCGAGGTGTAGGTGACGTCGGCGACGACCTTCACCCAGCGCCGGCAACGCGCCGGATCGCTCTCCACGTCGACGCCGTCGCCGAGGCTCGAACCCACGCTCACTCTCGGCAGCAGTCCACCCTGGAGGTCCCAGCCGTAGCAGACCCCCTGTGCCCGGTAGGCGTCGTCGAGCAGCACGACGGTGTCCGCCCGCTCGGCCGCTTCGGGCGGGGGTACGGCCGTACCCCCGCCACCGTCGCCACCGGGCCATGTCGCGACAACGAAGACGATCACGATGGCGCTGACCAGTAACCCCACCGCCCAGAAGGCGACGACCTTGGCCCGACGGGCGGCCTGTCTGTCCCGGGCGAGGCGACCGGTGCCGCCCCCGCGTCGGTCGACGCCCCGTTTCGCCGTCGTGCCCGTGCGCCCTTCGGGCGACTGATCCGGGCCCGGCCCTGACTCGACCGCCATCAGCTGATCGCGGCGGCGATAACGGCCCCCGTGGCGACGTGCACCACTGCGGAGACCCAGACCGCCGGGTGGGGTTCCGGGTCGACCAGGATCTCCCCCAGCCGCCCCGGGGTGACCAGGTCGAGCAGGAGGAACGCGCCGGCCATGATGACCAACCCGACCAGGCCGTACGCGGCGCTGCCGACCAGCCCGGCGACGAGATCGTCGTCGCTGGCGACGATGGCCGTCGTCACGATGATGCCGACCCCGGCCAGGTTCGAGGTGAGCAGCAGCGCCGCGTTGCGGTTGCGGTCGGCCCAGATCAGCTCGTGCAGCCGGCCGGGCGTGGCCATGTCCACCAGGAGGTAACCGATGCCCATCAGCACCACACCGACGACGCCGTAGGCGAGGGTGGCCACCAGATCGGTGGCGAGGGTCGTCAACATGAGGCTCCCAAGGGGTGAGGAGAGATCTGGTACGCGGGTCTACTTGCCGGCACCCGGGCCACCGCCGCGTACGGTCACGCCCCGCCCCCAGCCCCAGGCGTTGCCGACGGTGCCGTGGTAGCGCGGGTAGGCGGTCCGGAGCCCTTCGAGCAGGATCAGCGAGCCGCCGGCCAGCGGCAGGATCACCACCGAGTCGTCGTCGTAGCGCAGGTAGACCCCGCTGCCGTCGACGTACTGGTCAGCCGGCTTCCAGGCGCTGGTGACCTCCTCGGCCACCTCACTCGGTGGCTTGTCGGAGCGGTACGCCGTGGCCTGCGACGCGATGTCACGGGCCGCCGTACGGGAGTAGTGGTCCTCGACGTAGCCACGCGGAGAGAAGCTGCCGTAGAACATCGCGAAACCGGCGAGCACCGCGCCGAGCAGCGCGAACGCCGTTCCGACGAAGAACCATCTGCGGTACGTCATGCCGCCCCCACCACCGTCTCGGTCTCGACCAGTTCGCCGCTCTGCGGGTACGCGTGCCAGGTGCGCCAACCGATCTCGCCCGGTCCGGTCGGGCGCCCCGTGGGGATACCGGAGCGGTGCAGCCGCAACGCGGTGATCGCCTCCGGTCCGCCGGGGAAGACCCCGATCAGCGCGTACGGGTCCTCGGCGAGTTCCCGCCGCAGCGCGGCCGTACGGGCCGACATCATCGCCGGGTCGAGTCGCAGCACCCGGGCGGTGAACCGGTAACCGGTCGCCGGGTCGGCCAGCACCGCCGGCAGTTCGGGGCGCCGACCGGGCAGGCAGGCAACCGTCTCGACGAGCGTCGGTGTCACCGCGTCCCCGTCGCACCGGAGCACCACCTGGTGCGAGGCGCCGAGCAGGCGCAGCAGCAGCCGTACGCCGGCGCGGTCCGGGTGGGCCAGGTCGAGCACGTGCAGCGCCGGCAACTCCGGTGAACCCAGTGCGAGGCTCAACTCGGCGGCGGTGGTGTCCGCGTAGGGGGTGTCGAGGGTGACGAGCATGCTCAGCCGGCCCGCCCGGTCGGCTTCCCATCGGGCCCGGCCGGCGCCTGCCGGTAGATCAGCACCTCGGCGCGGGTGAGCAACTCGCCCCGGGACATCTCCCAGTCCGCGTCGCCGCCGTAGGCGCTGAACGAGAGGCGGACACCGCCACCGTCCAGGTAGTCGTGATACAGCACCGTGCCGCTGGGCTTGAGTCCGGTGGTGCCGACGGCGGTGTAGCTGGCCTCGCCCGACTCGTCGAGGGTGTAGTGCTGGCCGTCGTACTCGATCCGGGTCGTGCCCGGCAGCAACTGCTCGTCCGGGTTCGGAAGCGTCGTCCAGAAGACCAGTTCCAGGTCGGGGTCCTCCTCGACCGAGAGCCAGAGCTTCGCACCGCGCGCGTCGTCGAGCAGGTGCTCGCTCCAGCCCCAGCTCCCCTCTGTGAAGCGCAGGGTCCCACGTACGCCGTACGACGTGCCCCTGATCTCCACCACGTCGCCCGGCCGCAGTTGGCGGGGGTCGCCGCGCAGCGCGTCGGCGTCGTCGTCGGCCACACGGAACGGATCACGCTCGGCAGGGTGGGCGGCCTGTTTCCGTCGGGACCGCAGGGCGAGCACCGCCACCACCACGCCGGCCACCGCGATCACGCACCCGATCGCCGCCACCAGGTACGCCGTCGCCCCGTTCACCGAACCCGCCTCTCTCGAACTGCTGCGGGCGCCGACGGTAACAACCGCGCGCACGCGCCATAGCTCGGTCGAGCCGACCAGCAGCCGTTCATCGTGATCTCACCCGGTACTCACCCGGCTGCCGGTGTGGGCGGGTCGCCCGGTGACCCGTCCGTCCTCTCCGGTGTGGAAGAAGCCCCGGGCGGCGGGTAACCCGGCGGCGGAAACCCTGCCGGCACATGTCCCAAGCCCGGTGTCGGGTAGCCCGGCATCCCGTATCCCATCGGCGCGTAGCCCACGGGTGGCGGATAGCCGTAGCCGGGCCAGTACGTCGGAAAGTGCTGGCGGGCGGAGAAGTAACGGTTCGCCGATGGCAGCAACAGCAGCACCGCCGCGCCGACGGCCAGCGCCACGGCGAGCAGAACCAGCACCGGGGAGACGAGCGCAATCGTGTCCCAGATCGGATCCTGGTCGCTGTAGAGCTGGTCGTAGAACTCGGATTCGCCAAAGTCCGGGCCAGCCGGAGAGTCCGGGTCAGCCGGAAAATCGGGGTCAGCCGGAAAGTCCGGGTCTGCGGGTGGCACGCCGAACATCGGATCCGCCAGTCCACCGAAGAGGAACAGCGGGAGAATCGCCGCCACCGCACCCTGGCCGGAACAGCAGAGCAGCATCAGGCCGACCGGGATCAGGGCGAAGATCCGGGCCACGTTCCGTCCCCGCAGCAACGGTGGTACGCAGACCGCCAGCCAGACCACCAGCAGCAGCACCACCGCACAGGGGATCAGCGTCGTCACGAGGTTGCCCATCCGCTCGCCGGTCACCTCCTCCGGTACGGCGTCGGTCAGCGCGGCGATCCGCTCGATCCGGTTGTCGTACGAGATCGCGTACCCCACCTGGAGCGCGATGTCGACCAGCAGCGCCGCACCGGCCGCCAGGAGCAGCCAGCCCGCGACGGTCACCCCGGACGGGCGTCCGGCCAAGGGGACGGCGGGGAACGGAAGGAAACCCGGCGGTGGCGGTCCGGCAGGCGGGCACGTCGATGCGTCGCTCACCGCCGTGAGGTTAGTGATCAGGAGCAACCGGCGACAGTACGCGATCAGCCAGTCGGTGCCGCCGTACGGATCGACGCGTAAGGATCAGGGGTGGTGGAGCTGTGCGGTGGCGTATTCGCCAAGGGTGGTCCGGTTCATCAGGCAGCCGGTGCAGGTGGTGAACTCGGCCGACTCCTCGGTGAGCGACTCCCAGGCGGCACGGGCCGCGGCCGGGTCGAAGCGGTTGAGCAGGCTCGCCGCGTACACCTTGCCGGCGGCCGAACCGTTCGCGAGCAGCCAGGAGATCTGCGAGCGCACCTCGTCCACCTTGCTGGGCAGCGCCACCTCCAGAGCGTGGTACGCCTCCGTCGGGGGCAGGACCTGGCCGGCGAATCCCACCCCGCCGAAGGCCACCACCTCGGCGACGCGGAGTTCGTGCACCGCCTCGGCGATGGCGTCGCTGGGTTCCGTCGACTGGGCCATGTTCCGATTGTGCCCCAATCGGGGCCTTACGAACCCGAATCCCGGTGGTTGCCCACCGCCCTGTGCGACGGTGCAACCACCGGGATCCTGGCTGGTCAGCCTGCGGAGACCGCCAACGCGTCCTTGCTCTCGGCCAGGTCGACCCGGACCACGTCGCCGTCGCGGATGTCGCCGGCGAGCAGGGACCGGGCGAGCCGGTCGCCGATCGCCGACTGGACGAGTCGACGCAGCGGGCGGGCGCCGTAGATCGGGTCGTACCCGTGGTCGGCCAGCCAGTCGCGGGCCGGGTCGCTGACGACCAGGGCGAGCCGCCGGTCGGCCAGCCGCCGACGCAGCCGGTCGAGCTGAATATCCACGATGGACCTCAGGTCGGCGCCGGTCAGGGCCGCGAAGACCACGATGTCGTCGAGCCGGTTGAGGAATTCCGGCTTGAAATGGGTACGGACCATCGCGAGCACCGCGTCGCGACGCTGCTCCTCGGAGAGGGTCAGGTCGGTGATCTGCCCCGAGCCGAGGTTGGAGGTGAGGATCAGGATCGCGTTGCGGAAGTCGACCGTACGCCCCTGCCCGTCGGTGAGGCGGCCGTCGTCGAGCACCTGGAGCAGCACGTCGAAGACGTCCGGGTGGGCCTTCTCCACCTCGTCCAGCAACACCACCGAGTACGGCCGGCGGCGCACCGCCTCGGTGAGCTGACCGCCCTCCTCGTACCCGACGTAGCCGGGCGGGGCACCGACCAACCGGGCCACCGAGTGCTTCTCGGCGTACTCGCTCATGTCGATGCGTACCATGGCCCGCTCGTCGTCGAAGAGGAACTCGGCCAGGGCCTTGCCCAACTCCGTCTTGCCGACCCCGGTGGGGCCGAGGAAGAGGAAGCTGCCGGTGGGCCGGTCTGGGTCGGCGACGCCGGCGCGGGCCCGACGGACCGCGTCGGCGACGGCGGCGACCGCTTGGGGCTGTCCGACCACCCGGGCACCGAGTGAGTCCTCCATCCGCAGCAGCTTGGCCGTCTCGCCTTCGAGGAGCCGCCCGGCCGGAATGCCGGTCCAGGAAGCGACCACGGCGGCGATGTCGTCGGCGCCGACCTCCTCCTTGAGCATCGCCCCGGTGGCCTGGACGACGGCGAGTTCGGCCTCCGCCTTGGCCAGTTCGCCCTGCATGGTGGGGATGCGGCCGTACCGCAGCTCGGCGGCGCGCTCCAACTCACCGTCGCGTTCGGCCCGTTCGGCCTCGCCACCGAGTCGTTCCAGTTCCTCCTTCGCGGTGGAGAGGCGGGTGATGTGCTCCTTCTCCTGCCGCCACCGGTCGCTGAGCGCGGTGAGCTGCTCGCGCTTGTCGGCCAGTTCCTTGCGCAGCCGCGTCAGGCGCTCGGCCGAGGCGGCGTCCGGCTCCTTGGCCAGCGCCATCTCCTCGATCTCCAGCCGCCGTACCGCCCGCTCGATCTCGTCCACCTCGACCGGACGGGAGTCGATCTCCATCCGGAGCCGGGAGGCGGACTCGTCGACCAGATCGATCGCCTTGTCCGGCAGAAAGCGTTCGGTGATGTACCGGTCGGAGAGGGTGGCGGCGGCGACCAGTGCGGCGTCGGTGATCCGTACGCCGTGGTGCACCTCGTAGCGCTCCTTGAGCCCACGGAGGATGCCGATGGTGTCCTCGACGGTCGGCTCGCCGACCAGCACCGGCTGGAACCGCCGCTCCAGTGCCGGGTCCTTCTCGATGTGCTCGCGGTATTCGTCCAGGGTGGTGGCGCCGACCATGCGCAGTTCGCCCCGGGCGAGCATCGGCTTGAGCATGTTGCCCGCGTCCATCGAGCCCTCGCCCTTACCGGCGCCGACCACGGTGTGCAGCTCGTCGAGGAAGGTGATCACCTGGCCGTCGGAGCCCTTGATCTCCTCCAGCACCGACTTGAGGCGTTCCTCGAACTGCCCCCGGTACTGCGCCCCGGCGACCATCGCGCCCAGGTCGAGCGAGACCAGCTTCTTGTTCCGCAACGACTCCGGTACGTCACCGGCGACGATGCGCTGGGCCAGTCCCTCGACGATCGCGGTCTTGCCGACCCCGGGTTCACCGATCAGGACCGGGTTGTTCTTGGTACGCCGGGAGAGCACCTGGATCACCCGACGGATCTCCGAGTCGCGCCCGATCACCGGGTCGATCTTGCCGGCGCGGGCGCTGGCGGTCAGGTCGACGCCGTACTTCTCCAGGGCCTGGTAGGTCTGCTCCGGGTCGGCGCTGGTCACCCGGCGGTCGCCGCCGCGTACGGCGGGGAAGGCCGCGACCAGGTCCTCCTCGGTGGCACCGGCGGTCTTGAGGGCCTGTGCCACCACCCCACCCACCCGGGCCAGGCCGGCGAGCAGGTGTTCGGTGGAGGTGTATTCGTCGCCCAGGGGTCGGGCGATCTGCTCGGCCGCACCGATCGCGTTGGCGAACTCGCGGGAGAGACTGGGTTCGGCGACGCTGGCACCGCGCGCGGCGGGCAGGTTCTCCACCGCCCGGGCTGCCGCCCGGCGGATCTCCACCGCGTTGGCGCCGACGGCGCGCAGCAGGCCACCGGCGGTGGAACCACCGGTGTCCAGCAGTGACAACAGCAGGTGCCACGGTTCGACGGTTGCGTGTCCGCGCTGGTTGGCGATGGCCACCGCTCCGGTGATGACTTCGCGGCTCTTCGTGGTGAGGCGTTCGGCGTTCATGGGCTCCCCTGATCGGCGTGTCCACTGGTGACGACACAACCAGAGTTGAGTCTATTCCGCTCAACTCTACGCTGTGACGCCGATCACTTCTCATGCCGTACCACCGGACCGACACCGCCCCTGATCAGCACGCCGATGCTCCTCGGGCAGCGTGAGCCGGCACACGGTACCGTTGCGCCCGTGCGAGTACGCGTAGAACAGACCGCCCTCCCCGGGATCGGCGTGCGTCACGACATGGTGACCACGTCCGGCCGCCGGTTAGGTGTGGTCACCCACCGCAATGGCCGACGTGACCTGGTCTTCTACGACCGGGACGACCCCGATGCCTGCACCGCGGACATCCCGCTGACCGACGACGAGGCGGAGGCACTGGCCGACATCCTCGGCGCCTCGCTGATGCTGGGTCAGCTCTCCGGACTGCGGCAGCAGGCCGCCGGCCTGCTCACCGAGCAAATCTCCATTCCGGCGGGGTCACCGTTTGTCGGGCGTCGACTGGGCGACACCAAGGCTCGCACCCGGACCAGCGCCTCGATCGTGGCAGTGCTGCGCGAGCGTGAGGTCATCGCCTCCCCGGACCCCTCGTTCCGCTTCGAAGCCGGCGACGTGGTGGTCGTGGTCGGGACCCGCAAGGGCCTCGACGGCGTCACCGCGATCCTCGCCGACGGCGATCCGGACGGCTGAGCGAATGCACGATCAGACCGTCCTGCTCATCGAAGTCGGCGCACTGCTGCTCGGGCTCGGCCTGCTCGGTCGACTCAGCCGGCGGATCGGTCTCTCTCCGATTCCGCTCTACCTCCTGGCCGGCCTGGCCTTCGGCCACGGCGGCATCGTGCCCCTCTCGGCCAGCGAGGAGTTCTTCGCCGTCGGCGCCGAGATCGGCGTGATCCTGCTGCTGGTCATGCTGGGGTTGGAATACACCGCCAGCGAACTCGTCGGCAACCTGCGTGCCGCCGCTCCAGCCGGACTGATCGACGGGCTGCTCAACGCGCTGCCCGGGGCGGCCTTCGCGCTCCTGCTCGGTTGGGGCTGGCTCGCCGCCGTGGTGCTCGCCGGCATCACCTGGGTCTCCTCGTCCGGCGTGATCGCCAAGGTCCTGGCCGACCTCGGCCGGCTCGGTAACCGGGAAACCCCGGTGATCCTGTCGATCCTGGTGATCGAAGACCTCGCGATGGCGCTCTACCTGCCGCTGGTCACCGCGCTGCTGGCCGGGATCGGGCTGCTCGGCGGCGCCCAGGCGCTGGTTATCGCGGTCGCCACCGTCGTCGTGGTGCTGGTGGTGGCAATCCGGTACGGGCACATCATCTCGCGCATGTTCGCGCCCCAGGATCCGGAGGCGCTGCTGCTCGGCGTACTCGGGTTGACCCTGCTGGTGGCCGGACTCGCGGCCGGGCTGAAGGTTTCGGCGGCAGTCGGCGCGTTCCTCGTCGGCATCGCGCTCTCCGGGCCGGTGGCCCACCACGCGACCCAACTGCTCTCACCGCTGCGGGACCTCTTCGCCGCCGTCTTCTTCGTCTTCTTCGGACTCGCCACCGATCCGGCCGACATGCCACCGGTGCTGCTCCCGGCCCTGGGCCTGGCGATCGTGACGATGGGCACCAAGGTGCTCACCGGCTACCTGGCCGCCCGCCGGGTCGGGATCGCCCTACCGGGTCGCTGGCGTACGGGGCTCGCACTGGTGCCACGCGGCGAGTTCTCGATCGTCATCGCCGGACTGGCGGTCACCTCGGCCGGTGTGGCGATCGAACCGCAGTTGGCCCCGCTCGCGACGGCGTACGTCCTGATCACCGTGGTCACCGGACCGATGCTGGCCCGGTTGCCGGACATGCGCTGGTTCAAGGACTGGCTGCGCCGCAAGGCACAGTCGGCGGCGATGAATCCGGCACCCGTTACGGACTGAATCATCCCAGCACGGGGGACTCTGCGTACTTTCGACGTAACGGCTTGATGAAATGGCACGTCAGGGTTCTTCCCCAGATCGGCGGCGGCACGCTACCGTGTCGCCGCAGCAGGTTGGTGGTGTGCACGGGATGCTGCGGATGTCCCGTGCTCGCGAGCGGAAGGTCGCCGGGTGAGCGTGCAAGAGACCGCGTTCCAAGGCTTCTCCAACCCGGTCGACCCGACTCCGGCCGAGTTGCGCGCCTGGGCCTACCAACCGGACTCGGTGCCGCTGCAATCCATGCCACAGGACTGGGACCTGCTGGTCTCCGGTGACCGGCTCATCACCACCCTCTTCGAGCTGGCGATGGACCGTTCCTGCCCGGCCCGCCGGTTCGCGCTGCACTGCCTCTACATCTACGCCGCCGACGGCATCCGGACCAAGTTCCGGGCCCACCCGAAGCGGCGACTGCGCAAGCTCGTCGAACAGGCCGAGCAGAACGGCGACGAACCGATGCAGGTGTGGGCGCACAACAGTCGCGTGCTGCTGGCCAGGCCGGAACTCTTCAACTACCACGAGTGGTGCGAGGGTGGCCTGGTCCGCCAGGGCCGCCGCCTCGGCTGAGAGCAGCACACACGACAACGCCCGCACCAATCTCGGTCGACTTCCGCCACCGGGCGCCGGTCACATCCATCGATCCCGAGCTGGGTGCCCCACCGGACTCCCGCGTCCTCTGCGAACGGTTCCTCGGCTGGGTGCCCGTACGACGCCACGGGTAGCGAGCGTCAGCTTGGACGTACCACGACCTGGGCCGGGGTCTTCGCCCCGAACAGCACCGCCGCGATGTCACTGAGCGTCTGGCCGCCGAGCTTCAGGGAGTCCTGGCCAGCGGGCATGTCGTACATCATCGCGAGAACGTAGCGCTGGTCCGGACCGACGAACCCGACCGAACTGGTGAGCCAATGATCCTTGCCGTTGTCGGTCTCGACCGACCAGCCGTTCTTGTTGCCCGGCTGCTGGTTGGCACCGGCGGCCCACACTCCCCAGTGCTGGATCGAGTCGGTGTCCCGCATCGCACCGACCAGGTACGACCGATCCTCCGGGTCGAGCGTCTTCAGCACGTACGACATCAGCGCCGCCAGGTCGGTCGGGGTGCACTTCATGAACCCCCAGTAGCGGGAGGACCCGGCGAAGGCGAGTTTCGACATCCCGTACCGGCTGGTGAACCGTCCGACCATCGCGTCCCGGCCGAACTTCTTCCAGATCGCGTCCGCCGCCTCGTCCGACGAGAACGCCAGCATGTCGGCGACCTTCTTCCGATCGTCGTCGGTGAGCGTCACCTCGCCCGAACGAGCGCGTTCCAGCACGCTGGTGACCATGGCGAGCTTGATGGTCGACCCGGTCCAGTAGCGGTGGTCGGTCGGACCGGTCCGCCACACGGCACCGGTCTTCCGGTCCCGCAGTTCGATCCCGAGCGATCCCGGCTTCTTCTTCACCAGGTCAGTGACGGTGGTGAACCGCTTCTGCCAGGTGCAGTCCCACCCGTTGGCGGGACGGCAACCGGCCGAACCCGTGGCGGACGCTCCCGTCGTTCCGGGGGCCGCGCCCATCCCGTCCCCCGGAGCCGGTACGGGGCTGGGAACTCCAGACGTACCGCCCGGGGAAACCCACCCGCCAACATCACCGCCAACGACCTCACCGCCGCCGCCACCACAGCCTGCGACCGACAACACCGCCAGCATCAGGCCGACCATGACTGTCAGGCTCCGGCGTGACCATCCCGCCCGGCGGTCCGCCACCCGCCGGCTGTCCGGCCGGTGGAACCCGCCCCGCGTCCGGACATCGAATCGCACGATCACACCGACGACCTTACGGATCATCCTTCGGGCAGGTCCGGCCGCCTCCCGCTGACCCGGTCCGGATCGGGACCCCCCGTGAATCCCGACCCGGACCGGCAGTCCCAAACTAGGCCAACGCCCCGCATCCCGGGCGGGAATGCGGGGCGTTCAGGTCTTTCGGTCGGATGCTTCACGGGCGACGCCTCACGAGCGGCGCGGGCGCCAGACGACGAGGGCTGTCGACACCTGGTTGGTCGGCACCAGATCGCGGCGGGGGAACGGACCGGCGGCAGCCGCCGCCTCCAGCTCCGCGACCCGGCGGTACGCGTGCTCCAGCTCGCTCTCGATCTGCTCCATCCGCTGCTGCAACTCGTCGACGAGCTGCTCCAGCCCGATGATCCGCTTGATGCCGGCGAGGTTCACCCCGTCGTCCTGGCTGAGCCGCTGCACCTCACGGAGGAGGGCGACGTCACGGGCGCTGTAACGCCGCCCGCCACCGGCCGCCCGACCCGGCTGGACCAGGCCCATCCGGTCGTACTGGCGAAGGGTCTGTGGGTGCATCCCCGCCATCCGGGCCGCTACCGAAATCATCAGCACCTTGGCATCGGACGACTGCTCGACCGAGATGATGATCTCTTCAGGCATCGCCACTCACCTCCGCTTCCGTCACCACTAACTAACCCGACGCACCCGAGCGTCAAGATGTTCCCGCGCAGCCGGCGAACTCTGCTTGGCGAACATCTCCAGTGCCTCGCGCGCCTCCGGGGAGAGCTGCGACGGCACCACCACCTCCACGGTCACCAACAGGTCGCCCTGCTGGCCATCGCGGCGGACCACTCCCTTGCCCCGCGCACGCAGAATCCGGCCGCTGGGCGTACCGGGCGGCACCCGCAGGGTCACCGCTCCGTCCATGGTCGGCAACCGCAGGTCGGTGCCGAGCGCCGCCTCGGCGAAGGTGATCGGCACGGTCAGGGTCAGGTCGTCGCCGCTGCGCCCGAAGAGGTCGTCGCCACGAACCTTGACCAGGACGTACAGGTCGCCGGCCAAGCCGCCGCGCTCGCCCGGTTCACCCCGGCCGGCGAGCCGGATCCGCTGGCCGTCCGCGACCCCGGCGGGGAACCGTACGTTGAGCGTGCGGGTCTTGGTCACCCCGCCGGTGCCCAGGCACTCCGGGCACTTCTCCTCCACCACCGTGCCGACGCCCTGGCACTCGCGGCACGGCTCGGAGAAGCTGAACGAGCCCTGGTTGCGGGTGACCACGCCGGCTCCGTGACACTGCGGGCAGGCACGCGGCTGGGTGCCGGGCTTGGCGCCGTCACCGTGGCAGGTGTCGCAGACACCCGGCGCCCGCAGGGTGAGCGGCAGGGTCACCCCGCGTACGGCGTCGTTGAAGTCGAGCGCCACCTCGGCCTCGACGTCACGCCCGCGTGCCGGGCCACGGGCACCGGGGGCGGCGCCGCCGCCCCCGGAGAAGATCGAGCTGAACAGGTCGGAGAAACCGGCACCGCCGAACCGACGATCACCGGCACCGCCGGCCTGACCGGCGTTGCCGAACAGGTCGGAAACGTCGAACGGGTAACCGCCCGGACCGGGCTGACCACCCGCGCGGGCATTGCGCCGGAACGCGCCCGAGCCGAAGAGCGACCGCATCTCGTCGTACTCGCGACGCTTCCGCTCGTCGGAAAGGACGTGGTACGCCTCGGAAACGGCCTTGAACCGCTCCTCCGCCTTCGGGTCTCCCGGGTTGTGGTCCGGGTGGGACTCCCGGGCCAGCTTCCGGTACACCTTCTTGATCTCGTCAGAGGAGGCGGACTTGCCCACACCCAGTACGGCGTAGAAGTCCTTCTCCAGCCAGTCCTTGGAACTCATCAGTCGTCCACCCCCTCCCTGATGTCGTGATCGGGGCGTACCTCACCCGCCGTGTAGCGGCTCCGGCACGCCCCGATCATGACAGTCGATTTCAACTACTCCGGATCCGCGACGGCCACGAGCGCGGGCCGCAGCAGCCGTTCGCCGAGCTGGTATCCCCGGCGCATCACATCGACGCAGGTGGGCTCGGTGACCTCGGCCGAGGTCTGGTGCGCCACCGCCTCGTGCCGGGTCGGGTCGAACGGGTCGCCCTTCTCCCCGAACGCAGTCAGGCCGAACCGGGTCAACGCCCCGTTGAGCTGATCGGCGACGGAGCCGAACGGTCCGACCAGGTCGCCGTGCTCACGTGCCCGGTCCAGGTCGTCCAGTACGGGCAGCAGCGCCGTCAGCACCGAACCCATGGTCTGTTCGGCCGCCACTCCCCGGTCCCGGTCGACCCGCTTGCGGTAGTTGGCGTACTCCGCCGAGACCCGCTGGAGATCCTTGGTCCGCTCGTCCAGCTCGGCCCGGAGCGCCTCCAGTTCGGCGCCGAGCGGGCTCGCCTCGACGGGGGCCCCGCTCACCGGCTTGGCCGGCGAGTCCACCACGGCTCCCTCGGGGCCGGTCGGTTGGTCGAGCTTCGGGCCACGGGCCTTGCCGTCGGCGAGTTCGACCTCGACCTCGGCTTCCTCGACCAGCTCGTCCAGGATCGGGGTGTCCGACTGTTCCGACTCGTCCGTCGACTCGTCGTCACCGGTCGGGTCGTCCAGATCGGCCTCGTCGGCCGGTTCCCCGGCGTCGACGGGGCCGGGCTCGTCGGCGGTTACGCCGGCTGCCGGGCCGCTGTCACCGTCGGGCTGGGTGATCTTCCGATTGTTCCGGATGACGACCCGCTCGGCGGCCTGCTCCTCACCCGGGCCGGAGCCACCCGGCGCCGACCCGGTGGTCTCCGGGTCGGCGGCTTGTGGCTTCTCCGTCATGGCTTCTCCTCGCTCCGCTCGGCCGCGCCACGATCCATCGGACCGTGCACGCCGATTCCCTTGCGCTGTTCGGCCACGCGACTACCTCGAACCGGACGGAGTCGAAGGCAGCCCCGGTCCCGGCCGCCCGCTGGCGACCGGGCCGGTGTGGTGGCGACGGGTCACTTCTTGTCGTCCTCGTCGACGATCTCCGCGTCCACCACGTCGTCGGCACCGCCGGCCGGCTTGCCGGTCGCGCCGGCACCGGTCGCACCAGCACCAGCACCAGCACCCGCGGCGCCCGGCTGCTCACCCTGCTCCGCCTGCTGCGAGTAGAGCAGCGAGCCTGCCTGCTGGGAGACCGTGGCCAGCTTCTCGTGCGCCGACTTGATCGCCTCAAGGTCGTTGCCGCCGAGGGCGCTACGCAGGTCGCCGAGGGCCTCGCTGATCTGGTCGCGGGACTCCGCCGGCAGCTTGTCGCCGCTTTCGGCCAGGAACTTCTCGGTCTGCCACTGGAGCTGCTCGGCGACGTTGCGGGTCTCCGCCTCTTCGCGACGACGCTTGTCGTCGTCGGCGTGGTCCTGCGCGTCGCGCATCATCCGCTCGATGTCGTCCTTCGGCAGCGCCGAGCCGCCGGTGATCGTCATCGACTGCTCCTTGCCGGTGCCCAGGTCCTTGGCGTTGACGTGGACGATGCCGTTGGCGTCGATGTCGAAGGTGACCTCGACCTGCGGCACCCCGCGCGGTGCCGGCGGCAGCCCGGTCAGCTCGAAGGTGCCGAGCTTCTTGTTGTACGCCGCGATCTCACGCTCGCCCTGGAAGACCTGGATCAGCACCGACGGCTGGTTGTCGTCGGCCGTGGTGAAGACCTCGGAACGCTTGGTCGGGATGGCGGTGTTGCGCTCGATCAGCTTGGTGAAGATGCCGCCCTTGGTCTCGATGCCCAGGCTGAGCGGGGTCACGTCGAGCAGCAGGATGTCCTTGACCTCGCCCTTGAGCACACCGGCCTGGAGCGCCGCGCCGACCGCGACGACCTCGTCCGGGTTGACGCCCTTGTTCGGGTCCCGGCCGATGAGCTGCTTGACCAGCTCGGAGACGGCCGGCATCCGGGTCGAGCCACCGACCAGGATCACGTGATCGACGTCGGAGACCTTGATCCCGGCGTCCTTGATCGCCTGCTCGAACGGGCCCTTGCAGCGGTCCAGCAGGTCCTGCGTCATGCGCTGGAACTCGGCCCGGGTGAGCGTCGCGTCCAGGTGCAGCGGGGCCGAGGGGGCACCGTCGCTGCCCGCCGGACCGGCAGTGATGTACGGCAGGTTGATGCTGGTCGTGGTGGCCGCGGACAGCTCGATTTTGGCCTTCTCGGCCGCCTCGCGCAGGCGCTGCATCGCCATCTTGTCCTGGGCCAGGTCGACGCCGTGCTGGCCACGGAAGGTCTTGACCAGGTGGTCGATGATCCGCTCGTCCCAGTCGTCGCCGCCCAGGTGGTTGTCACCACTGGTCGACTTGACTTCGATCACGCCATCGCCGAGCTCCAGCAGCGACACGTCGAAGGTGCCGCCACCAAGGTCGAAGACCAGGACGGTCTGCTCCTTGGAGCCCTTGTCGAGTCCGTAGGCGAGCGCCGCCGCGGTCGGCTCGTTCACGATCCGCAGTACGTTGAAGCCGGCGATCTCGCCAGCTTCCTTGGTCGCCTGCCGCTGCCCGTCGTTGAAGTACGCCGGAACGGTGATCACCGCGTCAGTGATCCGCTCACCGAGGTACGCCTCCGCGTCCCGCTTGAGCTTCATCAGCGTCCGCGCGGAGATCTCCTGCGGGGTGTACTTCTTGCCGTCGATGTCTACCGACCAGTTGGTGCCGACCTCCCGCTTGACCGACCGGATGGTCCGGTCCGGGTTGGTCACCGCCTGACGCTTGGCGACCTCACCGACGAGAACCTCGCCGTTGCGGGCGAACGCGACGATCGAAGGAGTCGTCCGCGAGCCCTCGGCGTTGGCGATGACGGTTGGCTCACCGCCTTCGAGAACGCTGACGCAGGAGTTCGTCGTGCCGAGGTCGATGCCGACCGCACGTGCCATCTTCGCTTCCTCGCTTCGTTACTAGGCAGGTGACGGGCACCGCCCGCAGCACACCCACCGCAAGTTGAGTGGACCGGACTCAATAGTGCCACGATCATGCTGGGCGTCAAGTCGGAGTTGAGTCACATCGACGCAACCCGACCGTTCGGCCCTCCCGCCGGGCCGGAACGTTGACCGCCCGACACCGGTACGGGTCGGGCGCGGAGGGCGAGTGTTGTCTGTCTTGCATACATCAGGCAGGCTTTACCCGTGACGAGGCACGGCGATCCGGCAAGCGGTCCCGGCGTGCCTACCATTGTGGTGAAACCTCCCACAATATCCGAATCTTTCTCGGCGGATGCCGACGAGAGCCGGCCCACCTCCCCGCCGACCTCCCCTCCCGGAAGGCCAGACCTCCGGTCCATGCTGCTCGATCTCCGCTCGGCGATCAGCGACACCGCGTACCCGCTGGTCCTGCCCTCGGCGGAGGAGGCCCGGCAGACCGGTGCGGCGGTCACCGCGCAACTCGACGACTACCTGCTGCCCCGGCTCGCCCGGCTCGACGCCCCACTGCTCGTGGTCGTCGGCGGCTCCACCGGTGCCGGCAAGTCGACCCTGGTCAACAGCCTGGTCCAGGCCCGGGTCAGCGCCACCGGCGTGCTCCGGCCGACCACCCGGGCACCGGTGCTGGTCTGCCACCCGAGCGACCTGGCCTGGTTCCGCCAGGGCGAACTGCTCCCCGGCCTCACCCGGACCAGCGACGCGAGCGACGACCCCGGCACCCTGCAACTGATCGCCGCCCCAGCCCTCGCCCCCGGCCTGGCCTTCCTCGACGCACCGGACATCGACTCCGTCGTCGACGCGAACCGGGCACTCGCCACCCAACTTCTCGCCGCAGCGGATTTGTGGCTCTTCGTGACGACCGCCGCCCGCTACGCCGACGCCGTCCCGTGGGAACTGCTCCGTACCGCGCGCCTGCGGGGCACGGTCATCGCCCTGGTCCTGGACCGGGTGCCACGCGAAGCCGCCGACGAGATCGCCGACCACCTCGCGGAGATGCTCGCCGCACAGGAACTCGGCGCCGCGCCGCTCTTCGTACTCCCGGAGACCCAGGTCGACGGGCAGGGCCTGCTACCGGAGCGGTACACGGAACCGTTGCGCTCCTGGTTCGGGCGGCTCGCCGCCGACGCCGACGCCCGGTCCGCGGTGGTCCGCCAGACCCTCGACGGCGCGCTGACCGCGCTGCGGACCTCGGTCGACCGGCTGGCCGACGCCGCCGACGACCAGGCCGCCACCGCCGAAGACCTCGGCGAACGAGCCAGCGCCGCCTACCGGGGCGGCCGGCGTACGGTCGAGCACGGGCTCCAGGACGGGCGCCTGCTCCGTGGTGAGGTACTCAACCGCTGGCAGGAGTTCGTCGGCACCGGAGAGCTGTTCCGCACCCTGGAGGCGCGGGTCGGGCAACTGCGCGACCGCGTCGTCGCCGCGGTGACCGGACGCCCGGCCCCCGGCCGTCAACTCCAGAGCGCCATCGAGTCGCAGCTCGTACAACTGCTGCGCGGAGTCGCCGCCGAGGCGGCCGAGACGGCGTACCTGGGCTGGCAGACCCACCCGTCCGGAGCCGCCCTGCTCACCCCGGAGCTGGCCCGTCCCGGTGCCGACCTTCCCGAACGGGCCGAGCGGCTGATCCGGGACTGGCAGCGGGGAGTGCTCGACCTCGTCCGCACCGAGGCCGGCGGCAAACGATTCGTCGCCCGGACCGCCGCGTACGCGGTCAACGCCATGGGTCTCGCGGTGATGGTCGCGGTCTTCGCCTCGACCGCGTTCATCCCCACCGGCCTGGAGGTGGCGACCGCTGGCGGCACCACCGTCGCCGCCCAGAAGGTGCTCGAAGCGATCTTCGGCGACCAGGCGATCCGTACCCTCGCCACCCGCGCCCGGCAGGACCTACTGGTCCTCGTCGACCGGCTGCTCGACGAGGAGTTGGAGCGTTACCTGGCCCCACTCGCCACGGTCGAGGTCGGCGCCGAACCCGGCATCCGGCTGCGCGAAGCGGGCGACGCGGTCGAACGCGCCCGCGCCGCCACCGCCCTCACCACCACCGGCAACCCGACAGCTCCGGAGGGCGCGCGGTGAGCAATCTCGCCGGCAAGGTACGCGACGCGCTGCACGGCGGCCGGCTGATCGACGCGGACCGGCTGCTGAACCGCCTGGAGGCGGTGGAACGGTTCCGTCGCGCGGTCGACGGGCTGCTGCCGGAAAAGCGCCTCGGCGCCGCACACACGCTCGTCGAACGCGCGGAGGCCCGGCTCGCGCTCTCCCGGGACCACACCGTCGTCGCCCTCGCCGGGGCCACCGGCAGCGGCAAGTCGAGCCTCTTCAACGCGCTCGCCCGCTGGGAGATGTCCCCGGTCGGCGTCCGGCGGCCGACCACCGGCGTCACCCACGCCTGCGTCTGGGGACCGTTGGCCGAGGCGTCCAAGCTGCTCGACTGGGTCGGCGTCCTGCCCCGCCACCGGTTCGTCCGGGAGAGCGCCCTCGACGGCGACGACGAACTCGCCCTGCACGGGCTGGTCCTGCTCGACCTGCCCGACTTCGACTCGGTACAGCGTTCGCACCGGTCGGAGGTGGACCGGCTGCTCGGTCTGGTCGACCTCGTGGTCTGGGTGGTCGACCCGCAGAAGTACGCCGACCGGGTGGTTCACGCCAGCTACCTGCGCGACTTCGACCGCCACCAGGACGTCACCGTCGTGGTGCTGAACCAGGCGGACCGACTCCCCCCGGCCGAGGTGCCCCGGGTCGTCGCCGACCTGCGCCGGATCCTCGCCGCCGACCAACTCGACCAGGTGCCGGTGCTGGCCACCTCGACCCTGAACCAGTCCGGCATCGCCGACCTGCGAGCCACGCTGGAACGTACGGTCAGCGAGCGGCAGGCGGCACTGAGTCGGCTCTCCGCCGACGTGGACGTGGTCGTCGGTGACCTGGCCGCCCTGGTGGGCCCACCGGCCGGGGAGAACGACGTCGACCGGCGGACCATCCGGCGGCTCACCGAGGCCCTCGCCGGATCGGCCGGGGTGCCGGCGGTGGCGGAGGCGACCCGCTCGGCGTACGTGCACCGGGCATCCGGGGCGACCGGTTGGCCGGTGGTACGCGGCTGGCGGAAACTGCGACCCGACCCGCTGCGACGGCTACACCTGCCCGGCGCCGACGCCACGCCCCGGGACGAACAGGATCGACCGAACCCGGTCCCGGTCACCTCGCTGCCCGATCCGACCGCCGCCCAGCGGGCCGCCGTCGGCCTCGCCGTACGGGCCATCTCCGACCAGGCCGGCTCCGCGCTCCCGACCCCGTGGACGGCGGCGGTCGCCGCTGCCGCCCGGTCCCGCCTCGGTGACCTGCCGGACGCGCTCGACCGCGCGGTGGCCGGCACGGACCTCGGCCTGGAACGGCGTCCGCTCTGGTGGCGGCTGGTCGGCGGAGTGCAGTGGCTGGCCATCCTGGCCGCGTTGGGCGGTCTCGGCTGGCTGACCCTCGGCTACGCCCTGCGGGCACTGGGCCTGCCGGCGCTGGACTACCCGGCCGTCGGGTCGGCGCCGGTGCCGACCCTGATGCTGCTCGGCGGGCTGCTACTCGGTCTGGTCGTCGCGCTACTGGTCAAGCCGATCATCGGCTGGGCGGCGCGGCGGGCCGGTGGCCGGGCGGAGGAGCGGCTGCACGCCGCCGTCGGCGAGGTCGGCCGGGAGCTTGTCGTCATCCCCGTACGTGAGGTGCTGCGCCGGTACGCCCAGGCCCGTGAGGCACTGGCCCTGGCCACCACCGGCCGTTGACCGGGACCGGGCGACCCCGTGGGCCGGACCGGCCGGCGCGACAGCACCCGCTGACCCGCTGGGCGGTTCCGCTGGTCCGGGCCGGGCTGATCCTGCTCGGGCTGCTGCACCTCTCCTGGGGCCTGCCGGCCGTACTCGCGCCGCGCTGGTTCTTCGACCACTTTCCGGGCCTCGGGCAGACCTGGACCGCCGCGTACCCGCCGTACAACGCCCACCTGATGACCGACGTCGGAGCGGCGTTCCTGACCCTGGGCGGGCTACTACTCACCGCCGCCTGGCTCGCCGACCGGCGGGTGACCCGGGTGGTGCTCGGCGGGGTCCTGTTCTTCTCCACCGCGCACCTGATCTTCCACCTGTCCCACCACGGGACGCTGACCGGCGGCGGACTGGTCGCGAGCCTCGTCTCGCTCGCTCTGGGCGTACTCGCGCCGAGCGCGCTGCTGATGCTCACCAGGTGGCCCCGGGCGTAGGGTCGAACCCATGGCGACGCCTCAAACCCCCTACGACGCGGTGCTGCACGCTGCCCGCGACGTAACCAAGCTGGACTGCGCGCTCGACGCCGAAATGCTCGGCACGGCACTTCTGGGCAGCATCTACGCGATCGCCGACGAGGACCGCAGCGGGGCCGTACGCGAATTCGTGGGCGGTTTCCTGGCCGCGACCTCGCGCCGCCGCACCGCAGCCGCGATCACCATCCGGAACGTCTTCGCCACCCTGGTCCCGGACGCCGAGGGCGCCGCCTCGGTCAAGCGGGGCGCCACCGCGCCGCCGTGGTCCGAGCAGTTGGGCCGGGTGCGGCTCACCGGCAGCTACGCATACGGCGACGTGTACGGCGACCAAACGTCCTACCTGGCCACCTTCGCGTACGACGACGGCGAGGCGGGCGGGCCGGAGCACGCGGTGGTGGCCCTGGTCGACCACAACATCGGCATCGCCAAGGACGTCTTCGTCGGCGGCCCGGCCGAGCGGATTCTCGGACAGGTGCGCGAGATGTGCACCGAGGACGAGCTGACCTGGTTCCGCGAGGAGGACCCGCGCCGGCTCCGTCAGGAGGTGGCACGCTTTCTGGAGGTCACCGACGGACTCGGAGACCTGCCGGCGGAGGGTTCGCTCGCCACCGACCGGGCCCTGGTCGGCGCCCGGTTGGCACTGTTGCCGGCGGCTGCCCTGACGGTGGTGCCGGACGAGCCCGAGCCGCTCACGGCGGAGCAGCGCACCACGCTCGTACGGGCCTTCCTCGACTCGCCGGAGGCGGCCCGGTTCGGGCTGCCGGACGTACCCGAAGCCGACCTGGCCTCCCTGCACTTCTGCCTCAGCCTGGTACTGGACCACTCGGCGACCTTCCCGGACGCCGATCCGATGCGCTGGAGTCCGGCGGTTGCCGGTCTCTTCCTGCTCGACTGGGTGCACCGCCGCGCCGTGTTGGACATGGACGACGCGGCGATGCTCCCGCGCGCGGTACGCGCCTGGGCCGCGTACGCGTCCCGCCAGCGCGGCCTTCCGCCGTCGGCCGCGATCCAGACCGACCAGGCGATCGAGGAGATGGTGCCGGAGTTCGTCCGGCTCTACCGCACCGGGGAGCGGCGCAGCCCGGCGACGGCCGCGGTGGCGCAGCTCCTCGCCGACGGGATCGACCCGGAGGACCCGGACGCGTTGGACGCCTGGATCGAGGCGAACCGGCAACGGTTGGGTGAGGAGCCCGCCTGACCGCCGCGCTGGTTCTGGACGTCGCGTACGGGGGCGGCTTGCGGGCCGCCCCCGTACCAGCGTGATGGTGCCTAGCTCTCGTACTCGTGGTCGTGCAGGCCGCCGCCTCCGCCGGCCGGGGCGGTGGAGCCGCTGGCCGGTCCGCTGGCCGGCACGTTCAGGCTCCGGGTGTCGAAGGCGTACGTGATCACGGCGTGCGCGACCGCGTCGGACATCTCGTCGATCGCCCGCTTGCTCACGTTGCGGATGGTGTCGCATGCCTGGTGGTAGCAGGGGTCGTACGCCTGCCCCGCGGTCCCGCCGTAGACCGCCGCCTCGGCCTCGGTCTTGATCAGTTCAGCCCCGGTGAAGAGGCCACCGGAGGGGATGTCGACGCCGGCCGCGATGAACGGGCCGTAGTCGCTGCGGCCGGAGAACGGCGTTTCGGCCGAGGCCAGCCCCTGCGAGGCGAAATAGTTGTGGAAGAGGGCCTCGATCGCGCCCGAGCCGGGCGGTCCGACCGCCGAGCCGGTTCCCGGCGGGAAGGCCGAGTTGTCGCCGTCGTAAACGAACCGTACGTAGTTCGTCGAGCCGATCATGTCGAAGTTGAGGTAGAGCGCGATCTTGTCCCGCTCGGCCTGTGGCAGGTTGGCGATGTAGTACGTCGAGCCGACCAGGTTGGCCTCCTCGGCGCCCCAGAGCGCGAACCGGACCTTGTTCTTCGGGTGCGTCCGGCGCATCTGTTCGGCGATCTCCAGCAGGGCGCCACTGCCGCTGCCGTTGTCGTTGATGCCCGGCCCCTCGGGCACCGAGTCGAGGTGGGCGCCGGCCATCACGACGTTGTTCGGGTTGCCCCAGCGTGACTCGGCGAAGATGTTCTCGGTGGTGGCCATCCCCCGGTAGGTGTCGGTGTGTACCCGCAGGGTGAGCCCGGCGGGAACCTGGGCGACGAGTTCCTGACCGAGGGCCTGGCTGACCCCGACGGCACCGAAGTCGGCGGTGAAGGTGTTGCCGAGGGTGCCGGCCAGACCCCCGGGAACGTTGTTGTACATGACGATCGCGGCCGCCCCCGCCGCCGCTGCGGTGGTTGCCTTCTGCCCGAACGGGCAGGTGCCCCGGCTGACCACGACGATCGTGCCGACGTTCGCCGGGCCGTAGTCGGCCGCGACGCAACCGAGCGGGTCGCCGGCCGGCACACTGGCCGTCGCGGTGACATCGACGCTGCCGGAGTAACTCATGATCCGGTGTTCCAGATCGCCCGGCGCTGGCGAGATCCGCTCCAGTTCGGAGGGACTGTTGATGAGGAAGGTCTGGAAGTCGAACGCCTGCCGGGTCACCCGGTACCCGGCCTTGCGGAACACCTTCTCGGCGTAGTCGACCGACTTGTCGTAACCCGCACTACCGGAGGCCCGGTTGCCCGCGTTGCGGTCACTGATCTTCTGGAGTTCCTTCAGATGGTGCAGGACACCGTTCGCGGTGACCGCCTTGCGTAGCTGCCAGGAGCGCAACGCCCCGGAGCCATGGGTGGCCTGGGCGGGCGGCGCCGCGACCACCACCCCCACCACCAGCACGGTGCACGCGGCCAGCAGACGACGTGGCCAGGTACGACGGGATTGACCCACACTGCCCTCCTGTTCGAGCGGTTCCGAGGTACCCCGGAAGGGATCGACGAAGGTCAGCATAGTGAGACGTCACTGTGACGTGATCGGCCGTTACGGCAGGGTGACGACTCGGGGTGGGGCGGTCGCCACCGTACGGGCAGACGGGGTGGGGGCGGATCGAGGCGCCGGAATGCGTCCCACGGTGGGGTCCGGTGCCGGCGACGGGGTGGGGATGGGCAGTGTCGACCCCGGTGGTGGCGGCACACTCTCCGTCGGTTCGGCGGACGCGGTGGGTTCGGCCGTACCGCTGGCGGTCGGTTCCGGGGTGATGCTTTCGGTCGGTCCGGGTCCAGGGGAGACACTCGCCGTGGGGACGGGCGTGCCGGTCGGGTCCGGGGTGGGGCTGGCCGTCGGGTCGGGACCGGGAGTGGTGGTCGTCGGGTCCGGGCTGGGTCCGTCGGTCGGGTCCGGGGTCGGGCCGACGGTGGGGTCGGGGCCGACGGTGGGGTCGGGCGTTCCGGTCCCGGGGGTGGGATTCGAGGCGGTCGGCTCAGGATCGGGGCCGGGCGCGGTCGGTTCGGGGGTCGGGGTGGGGGCCGGTACCGGTGGGCGGGTCGGAGGTGGCACCGGCTGCGGCGGGTGGCCGGGCTCGGGGCGGGCCGGTCGGTTGGGGCCGGGACCGCGCGGCCCCGGACCGGCGGGGTCCGTTGGATGCCGCTGCACCGACGGGGTGAGCCAGACCTCGGCGCTCGGCGGTGCGTCCGCCGGAAGGGCGGTCGGCGGCAACGGCACGAGCACGATCGGCCCTTGCGACGGCGGGGCGATGAACGGCGTGGTGCCCGAGGGCGTGTTCCCGCCGACGGTCGCCGAACCGGCACTTATCGCGGCAATGATCGGCATGGACGAGGTGCTGGCGAGAAGTGTGACGATGAACAGGTAGCGCCGGGTGGGTCCGGCAAGCCCCTCCGCGCGGTGGGCGCCGGCCCGGCGACGGGCCGGGCTGGCGCTGGACCGCCGGTGACGTGGCGGCAGCGAAGGTACGGGATCGGTGCCGTGACGTGACACGGTCGACCTCCTCGTCCTGACCTGCTGCGACTGCGAACCAACCGATGCGACCGCGAATGTGAGTACGGCCACGGCCCGCCCGAAGTCGTGACAACCTCGGCCGCGCCGCCCCCGCGATGTCATGCCGACGCTCCGACCCTGGTAGTCGTACGCCTGACGCCGGCACCGGCGACATCGAGGTCATGCGACATCACCGGCGCCGACGTACGCGGCGTCAACCGGGCGGGGCGGTGGGGAAGTTCTCCCTACCGCATCGGTAGCACCGCCACATACAGTGACGTAGTAACGCTTTGTTGGCTAGCCCCCTACAGCGTGTCAATTCACGATGTTTCGCGGCGACCCTCCCGATAGTCACAAATAGGACAGGTATTCACGATCCCGACACCTGTCGATCACTGGTCGAGGCCGACCTGTGGGCGCGCTCACCACCTCTGCAAATATGGACCTGACGGCAACGCGGCCAAGGTCTCCCGCGCACCCCTGCGGCAGGCGCGGCTCGGCGCCGGCAACTCCCGAACCTGGTTCGGCCAGAATCCGGTTCACGCCGCGCGGCAACCCCCACCGGGGCTAGGCGTGGCGGCCACACCCGGACCGGCAGGAGCCGGGCGGGCGCACGAGCTGCGCGGTCGGGAAACCCCCGAGGCCGACGCACACACGACAGGGAGAGACGGATGGCGAGAGGCGACGGCGGGGCCACGACCCGCGGCAAGCGGGCCGCACCCAGGACACAAAAGCGTGAGGCGACCGGCACGGGCGATCCGAACCTCGTACAGCTACTCACCCCCGAGGGTGAGCGGATCGACTCGGCGACCGGTCCGGACGGAACCGAGTACCGGGCGGACTTCAGCGACGAGGAGTACCGCGGGCTCTACCGCGACCTCGTCCTGGTACGCAAGCTGGACGCCGAGGCGACCGCGCTGCAGCGGCAGGGCGAACTCGGCATCTGGGCCAGCCTGCTCGGCCAGGAGGCCGCCCAGGTCGGTTCGGGTCGGGCACTGCGACCGCAGGACATGGCCTTCCCGACCTACCGCGAGCACGGCGTGCTCTACTGCCGGGGAATCGACCCGATCATGCCGCTGGGCCTGTTCCGCGGCGTGGACCAGGGCGGCTGGGACCCCAACGAGTTCAAGTTCAACATGTACACGATCGTCATCGGGGCGCAGACCCTGCACGCGACCGGCTACGCCATGGGCATCACCATGGACGGCAAGACCGGTGGCGACGAGGGCGAAGCGGTCATCGCGTACTTCGGTGACGGTGCGACCTCCCAGGGGGACGTGAACGAGGCTTTTGTCTGGGCGGGGGTGTTCAACTCGCCGATCGTCTTCTTCTGCCAGAACAACCAGTACGCGATCTCGGAGCCGCTTGAGCGCCAGACTCGGGTTCCGCTCTACCAGCGCGCCGGTGGGTTCGGTTTCCCGGGCGTACGGGTCGACGGCAACGACGTGCTGGCCTCGTACGCGGTCACGCGTCACGCGCTGGACAACGCGCGCAACGGGCAGGGCCCGACGCTGATCGAGGCGTACACGTACCGGATGGGGGCGCACACCACCACCGACGACCCGACCCGTTACCGGATCGCCAGTGAGGTCGAGGCATGGCGGGCGAAGGACCCGCTGGCCCGGGTCAAGGCGTTCCTCGAAAAGCAGCAGATCGGTGACGAGTCGTTCTTCGCCGAGATCGACGAGCAGGCCAAGCAGGAGGCCCTGCACCTGCGCGAACGGGTGCTGGCGATGCCGGACCCGGAACCGTCGACGATCTTCGACCACGTCTACGCCCACGGCTCCCCGCTGCTCGACGCGGAACGTGAGCAGGCAGCCCGGTACCTGGAGTCGTTCGAAGGGAGTGCGCACTGATGGCCACCGAAACCCTCACCCTGGGCAAGGCACTCAACCTCGGCCTGCGGCGCGCACTGGAGCAGGACCCCAAGGTCATCATCATGGGCGAGGACGTCGGCAAGCTCGGCGGCGTCTTCCGGATCACCGACGGGTTGCAGAAGGACTTCGGCGAGAACCGGATCATCGACACCCCGCTCGCCGAGTCCGGCATCATCGGCACCGCGATCGGGCTGGCCATCCGGGGCTACCGGCCGATCTGCGAGATCCAGTTCGACGGCTTCGTCTACCCGGCGTACGACCAGATCGTGTCGCAGGTGGCGAAGATGCACTACCGGTCGCAGGGCAAGCTGAAGCTGCCCATCGTGATCCGCATCCCGTACGGCGGCGGCATCGGCGCGGTGGAGCACCACTCCGAGTCGCCGGAGGCGTACTTCTCCCACACCGCCGGTCTCAAGGTCGTGAGCTGCGCCTCCCCCCAGGACGCGTACGCGATGATCCAGCAGGCGGTGACGTCGGACGACCCGATCGTCTTCCTGGAGCCGAAGCGGCGCTACTACGAGAAGGGCCCGGTCGACATCGACGCCCCGCTCGCCGACGCGTACCCGCTGCACGCCACCCGGCTGGTCCGGGCCGGTCGGGACGCGACCGTGCTGGCGTACGGGCCGATGGTCCGAACCGCGCTGGACGCGGCGACCGCCGCCGAGGAGGACGGGCGGGACCTGGAGGTCTTCGACCTGCGTTCGCTCTCCCCGCTGGACCTGCGCCCGGTCTACGACTCGGTACGCCGCACCGGCCGCTGCGTCGTGGTGCACGAGGCACCGGGCAACCTGGGCCTCGGCGCCGAACTGGCGGCCCGGATCACCGAGGAGTGCTTCTACTCCCTGGAGGCCCCGGTGCTGCGGGTGACCGGCTACGACACCCCGTACCCGGCTGCCCGGGTCGAGGAGGAGTATCTGCCGAACCTCGACCGGGTGCTCGACGGCGTCGACCGCACCTTCGGATGGTGAGCTAATGCCACGGATCGAACAGTTCAACCTGCCCGACCTGGGTGAGGGACTGACCGAGGGCGAAATCCTCAAGTGGCTGGTCTCGGTCGGCGACACGATCGAGCTGAACCAGCCGATCGTCGAGGTCGAGACCGCGAAGGCGGCGGTGGAGATCCCGGCGAAGTGGGGTGGCGTCGTACACGCCATCTTCGAGGCCGAGGGTGCCGTGGTCGAGGTCGGCGCCCCGATCATCCAGATCGACACCCAGCCGGGCGCCGGTCCGATCGGGCCGGACGACATGGCCAACGGCGCTCTGCCCACCCCGTCGGCGGAGTCGCTGGCCGCGGTCGAGATCGCCCCGGCCGAGGGCTCGGTCGAGCCCGGCCTGATCGGTGGACCGGCCCCGGGTGGCCGTACCGCCGTGCTGGTCGGCTACGGACCGAAGACCACCACCGCGAAGCGCCGCCCTCGCAAGTCGACCGGCGCGGCCACCGAGCCGGCGACCCCGGTCGCGGCAGCCCCGGCCCCGGCCCCGGTCGTCGCGGCGGCGGCCGTGACGGCTCCGGCGCAGCGGGTGCAGACGCCACCGGCCCGCCCGGCGACGGTGCTCGCCGGGGGCGGGACGGTGCTGGCCAAGCCGCCGGTGCGCAAGCTCGCCCGGGACCTGGGCGTCGACCTGCGGACCCTCACCGGCTCGGGACCACTCGGCTCGATCACCCGGGACGACGTACAACTGGCTGCGGCCGGTGCCACGGCGGCGGCCGAGCCGGTGGCCGTGACCGCGACCGGCTCGGCCGCCGCGGCCTTCGGGCCCGACCGGGAGCAGCGGATCCCGGTCAAGGGGGTGCGGAAGCTGACCGCGGCGAACATGGTCGCGTCGGCGTTCAGCGCACCGCACGTCACCGAGTTCCTGACCGTCGACGTGACCCGCTCGATGAAGGCGATCGAGCGGCTACGGACCGTGCCGGAGTGGCGGGAGGTGCGGATCTCCCCGCTGCTGCTGGTCGCGAAGGCGGTGCTGCTGGCGGTTCGCCGCCACCCGATGGTGAACTCGACCTGGGCCGGCGACGAGATCGTGGTCAAGGAGTACGTGAACCTCGGCATCGCGGCGGCGACCGAGCGTGGGCTGATCGTGCCGAACATCAAGGACGCCGGCCGACTCTCGCTGCGGGAGCTGGCGGACGCGATGACCGGGCTGGTGCAGACCGCCAAGGCGGGTCGTACGGCACCGGCGGACATGTCCGGCGGCACCTTCACGATCACGAACGTGGGGGTCTTCGGGGTCGACACGGGTACGCCGATCCTGCCGCCCGGTGAGTCGGCGATCCTCGCCCTCGGGACCATCCGGGAGACGCCCTGGGTACACAAGGGCAAGATCAAAGTACGTCAGGTGACCACGCTCGGCCTCTCCTTCGACCACCGGATCATCGATGGCGAGCTGGGGTCGAAGTTCCTGCGGGACATCGGCGCGTTCCTGGCCGACCCGGAGGCGACCCTGCTCGCCTGGACCTGATCACCGTCTGACCTGGTCCCGGTGGGCGGCTGAGGTCGACCACCGGGACGTCAAGTTGACTGGCCGGTGTGCCTGGGGTGAACCCCGGGTACACCGGCCACATCATTTGATCGACATAATCCTTCTGTTCAGGGCTCCCCCGGCCTTCGATTGTTCGGCCAGTGGCACAGCTCACCTAACAATCGTTGGCGGCCCGTGTTTCGGTGCGGTTAAATAGACCTCGTAAGCGGCAGTGCCGCCGAGCCTTAGGGGGGCTAACGCCATGACCATGATCGACAAATTCCGCAGTCGCCGGGACGCAGCACGCCGCGCACGCGCAATCGAGCGCGCGCTCCGTTCCGCCAACTCGCCGGCCGTTCGCGACGAGATCCTCACGATCGCGCAGCGCTACTACGGCTGACACCCACAGACCTTCTCCTCCTTCCTCCAGATCGATGACCCGCCCGTTCACCCGGGCGGGTCATCGGCGTTTCACAGCCAGTCATCGGGTCGCGCGGCATCGAGACCGGGATTCCTCCCCGAGCACGACGACCGGTACGGTTGGGCTCGGTCGTCAGCAGACCGAGCCGGACCGGGAGTTCGAGGAGATCTCAACTCAACGCCCGTCCGGCGCCCGGGTCTCGACGGCTGGCGCTGCCCGGGCGTCACCGGCCGAGACCGGTTACCGTGCGGGAAGCTTGCACGGCCGATCCGGCCGGCGACGCCGGCCCCACGCCGGGACGTCCGGACGGCATCGGCACGGCCGACATGTCATGGAGGAGACGCGCGCATGACGTCCGAGGACCTGCGGCATCCCGGCCAGGAGCCGGATCAGGCTGCGCCGGGGCCAGCTGGACCAGCGCCGCAGGGCAGCCACGAAACACACCCCCCGCAGCGACACCCGGCTACCCCTGGATACGACAACAGCTGGGCGCCGCCACCCGCACCGCCCGGAGCACCGGCCGCGTCCGCCTCCTGGGGCGCGGAACCCGGAGCAGGTCAGCCCCAACCGGGCAACCCCTGGGGTGCGCCGGGCAACCCGCCCGCCCCCCAGACCGACTCCGGCGCCGGATGGGGTGGGCCGGTCAGCGCGTCCGCGAGCGTACGGCCGGCGCCGACTCCCCCGCCGCTGCCTCCCGAGGTCGCCGGCGCACAGCCGTGGGGCGCCGCCGAGGCGTGGGGCGTGTCCGAGTCGACCCCGCCGACCGAACAACCCGCCACCGGCGGCAACCCGAGCGGGACGTACGGCACACCCGCCGGGTCCGCCCCGGGTGGGCTGCCGCAGCGGGACCGTGGAGGGTTCGGCGCCGACGGTTTCCCCGGTGAGGGGTTCCCGCCCGAGCAGGGCAGCGAGCCCCGGCCGGGCTGGGCCGAGTCCTCCCAGCCCGCGCCTCAGTCCGCTCCGGCCCCGGCCGCGACGCCGATCTACCAGCCGGCACCGGGTCCCGGCATCTCGCCCTCCGGCGCGGTGCCGCTGCCGCCGCAGGAGGCACGGGTCCCCGGCGCCAGCCTCGCCGCTTCCCCGCCGTCGGACTTCGCCCCGCCGCCCGACTACACCACCCCCGCCGAATACGCCACGTCCAGCGGCTGGGCCCCGCCCAGCAGCCGTCCGGCACCCGCGGGCTTCCCTCCGGCATCGGACTTCCCGCCGCCGACCGACTGGGCCGCCCCGTCCGGCTTCCCGCCCGCGGACGACTTCCCGGCCCCGCCGGCACAGCCGTCAAACCCGGATCCCACCGGCCCGTCGTCCAACCCCGGTTTCCCGGGTCAGTCCGCCAGCGGCGGCTTCCCGGGCCAGCCAGCCAGCGCTAACTTCCCCGGCCAGCCAGTCAGCGGCGGCTTCCCGGGCCGCGCGGAGGTTCCGGTTCCCGACTACCCGGACGCCCCCGCGCAGATCGACTTCCCGCCGTCTCCCGGCTATCCCCGGCAGCTCAACTACGACCAGCCCGCCTACACCAGCGACCCGGTTCCGGCCAGCAACCCCTTCCCGACGTCGGGTGGTGGCTACGGCGGCTCCGACCCATCCGGCGAAGCGGATCGCGGCAACACCACGGAACACGGCGGCTCCGGCTACGGTCAGCCCCCGAGCCCGGCGCAGTCCTGGGGGCCGGAGAGCTACGGCGCACCCGCACCGGCCGAGTCCGTGGCGGCGCAGTCAGCCGCCCCGGTGGTGCCGCAACCGCGTACGTCGACCGAATCGGCGGTATCCGGCCGGGTCATGATGCCCCGTCCGGAACAGCCGGAACAGGTCGTACCGGACGAACAGGTTGCCCAGCGGGCGAGCGCCACCGTCTCGGCCAGTGCCACCGCCAGTGCCTCCGTACCGCTCGCCAGTCGGGTCATGCCCCCGACGGACCAGGCCGTCCGGTCGTCGGGCATGTCGGTGCCGCAACCGAGGGTGTACGGCCGGCCGGTCGACACCGACGCGTCCGAGCAATCCGAGTCGGACTCGCAGCCCCCAGCGGCCGAGCCCGCCGCCCAGCGCGGGGCCACGTACGGCGCCCCCGCCGCCTACCAGGAGCAGACCAGCTTCCCGGAGCAGCAGGAGCGGGCCGAACCGGCAGTTCGCCGTGGCCCCACCATGTACGGCGGACCAGCCGCCCAGCCCAGCGGTGACGAGGTTGCCGAGCGTCCGGTCTCGCCGGCGAGCGCCCCGCCGGCCACCGGCGCCGCCCGGGTGAGCCCGCCTCCGGGGTCTTCGGGCTTCGAGGGCTTCGACGCTCCGCAGCAGCCCGGATTCGATGCTCCGCAGCAGCCAGGTTTCCCGCCGCAGCAGCCCGGATTCGCCCCGCAGCAGTCCGGGTTCGACGCTCCGCAGCAGCCCGGATTCGAGGCACCCCAGGCGGGCTTCGACGCACAACCGTCGGCGTTCGACGGGCCTCCGTCCGGCTTCGACCCGGCACCACCCGCGTACGGCGCCGCTCCTGCCGGGTTCGCTTCCGCAGCGGGCGGATTCGAGGCGCCGTCGACCAGCTACGACAACCCGACCCGGGGATTCGACGCCCAGCCGGCCGGCGGCGGCCAGCCGTACCCCGGCGCGGGCGGCGCGGCTCCCTTCGGTGACCTCCTCGGCGAAACTCCCGGCGCTATGCCGGGCAGCCCGGCCGGCCCCTCCAGCCCGGCCCCGTACGGCCAGCCGAGCCAGAGCGGTGCCGCCCAGTACGGGCAACCGGCGGCGTACGGCAACTCCGGCATGGGCGGATTCGGTGGCCCGACCGGGGTGGCGCCGGCGGTACCGGCACCCGCACTCCCCCCGATGCCCGCCACCACCAGCACCGCTTCCTGGCCCGTCGCCGGATCGTCGGGCGAGGCGTCCCAGAACCGGTTCGACGCGTTCAAGCCGGACGCGGAGGAGAAGACCGAGCAGCCTCCGACGCCCCAGGTACGCAACGGTCGCGTACTGATCATGGTGCTGGCGGCGGCGGTGCTCCTGCTCGCCATCCCACTCGGCACCCTCTGGATGATCGGCCGGGGCGGGAGCGAGGCGCCGTTCAACCCGGCGATCGGGGAGTGCGTCAAGCAGTCCGGGGACGGGGCCGTCGGTGTGGCCTGCACCGAGCCGGGAGCGTTCAGCGTGGTCTCGAAGGTGGCGACCGAGCCCGAGTGCGCGGACCAGTCCCTGCCGAAGGTCATCATCCCGGCCGAAGATGGCAAGAAGCAGGTGCTCTGCCTACGGCCCGCCAGCGGCGGCTGAGTTTCCGCTCATCGCAGACGAACGGGTGGCCTTCCTGAACGCGGAGGGCCACCCGTTCGCTGTCACCACAGGGCCCGCTCCGGTGTGAGGTCCGCTACTGCGGCGGGCACGCGTTGCCCCCGCCACAGATCGAGGCTCGCGGTTGGCCCGTGAGGGGCGGATCCGGGCGGGGAGCACCGCCGTTTCCGGGACCGCCGGGCTACCGGCGCCGGACGTTGCGGCAGGATGGTGACCATGGCTGAGATGCGTACGTCCCGGGTCCGTGCCCCCGAGTTGCGGGGTCGTGGATGGCTCAACACCGGGGACAAGTCCTACTCGATCAAGGACTTCCGCGGTCGAATCGTCCTGCTCGACTTCTGGACCTTCTGCTGCATCAACTGCCTGCACGTACTCGACGAGCTGCGCCCGCTGGAGGAGAAGTACGGCGACGTACTCGTGGTCGTCGGGGTGCACTCGCCGAAGTTCGAGCACGAACGGGACGCGGACGCCCTCGCCGCCGCTGTCGAGCGGTACGGCGTGCACCACCCGGTGCTCGACGACCCGGAACTGCACACCTGGCAGCAGTACGCGGCCAAGGCATGGCCCACGCTCTCGGTGGTGGATCCCGAGGGTTACGTGGTCGCGATGATGGCCGGCGAGGGGCACGCCGAGGGGCTTGAACGGCTGATCGACGAGCTGATCGCCACCCACGAGGCGAAGGGCACGCTGCACCGGGGCGACGGCCCGTACGTGCCGCCGGCGGAACCCGCGACCGCGCTGCGCTTCCCGGGCAAGGCCGTGGTGCTCGAATCTGGCAATCTTCTCGTCTCGGACTCGGCTCGCCACTCGATCGTCGAGCTGGCCCCCGACGGCGAGACGCTCCTGCGCCGCATCGGCTCCGGCGACCGGGGTCGGCTCGACGGCGCGCCCGGCGAGGCCCGCTTCTCCGAACCGCAGGGAATCTGCGTGCTGCCACCGCACGTGGCCGAGACCGCCGGCTACGACCTGGTGGTCGCGGACACGGTCAACCACCTGCTGCGCGGCGTACGGCTGGAGACCGGCGAGGTACGCACCATTGCCGGCAGTGGCCGGCAGTGGCGCTCGACCGTCGACGACCACGCGCACGACGCCCTCTCCGTCGACCTCTCCTCCCCCTGGGACCTCGCCTGGTACGACGACAAGATCGTCATCGCCATGGCCGGCATCCACCAGCTCTGGTGGTTCGACCCGATCAAGCGGACCGCCGGCATGTACGCCGGCACCACCGTCGAGGCGCTCAAGGACGGGCCGATCGCCGAGGTCTGGATGGCGCAGCCGTCGGGGCTGTCGGTCTCGGCCGACGGGCGGCGGCTCTGGATCGCGGACAGCGAGACCAGCGCCCTGCGCTACGTCGAGGACGCGGTGATGCACACCTCGGTCGGACAGGGACTCTTCGACTTCGGTCACGTCGACGGACCGGCCGACCAGGCACTGTTGCAGCATCCGCTGGGGGTGTGCGCGCTACCGGACGGATCGGTGCTGATCGCGGACACGTACAACGGCGCGGTGCGCCGGTTCGACCCGACGAGTGGGCAGGTGAGCACGGTCGCGGACGAGTTGGCGGAACCGAGCGACCTGGTGCTCACCGCCGACGGCGACGTACTCGTGGTCGAGTCGGCGGCACATCGGCTGACCCGGTTGGCCCCCGGCGCGCTCTCGGCCGCGGGTGCGACCACGGTCAACGGGGAACGGCACCGGACCGAGCGCCCCCCGACCGACCTGGCCGGCGGTACGGTCACTCTGGACGTCATCTTCACGCCGGCGCCGGGGCAGAAGCTGGACGAGTCGTTCGGTCCGTCGACCCGGGTGGTGGTCTCGGCCTCCCCGCCGGAGCTGCTGCTCGACGGCGCCGGGGTGAGCACCGACCTGTCCCGGGAACTCGTGCTCAACCCGGAGGTGCCGGCCGGGGTGCTCCAGATCACCGCGCAGGCGGCTACCTGCGACGCCGAGGCGGAACACGCGGCGTGTCACCTGACCCGGCAGGACTGGGGCGTACCGCTGCGGATCACCTCCGACGGCGCGACGCGCCTCCCCCTCATCCTCCGCGGCCTCGACTGAGGTCCCGCCGCACCGGTGTCCCGCCGCACCGACGTTAGGAAGGGCCCCTTCCTCTACAAAATGCGATAACAAGGGGCCCCTCCTTTCACCGGAACGGAGTGAGGGTGACGCCGGCGGCGAGGAGGGCGGCTCGTACCTGCCGGGCCATGGTGACCGCGCCCGGGGTGTCGCCGTGCAGACAGATCGACTCCACCGGGCACGGGACGACACTGCCGTCCACCGCCACCACGACCTGTTCCAGAGCCATCCGTACGGCCCGTTCGACCACCTGGGCTGCGGCGGTGACCAGGGCACCGGAGGCGGTACGCGGAACCAGCGTGCCGTCCGCCTGGTAACCCCGGTCGGCGAAGCCCTCGGCGACGGGGCGGAGCCCGGCCTCACGGGCCAGCTCGGCGAGCATCGAACCGGGCAGGCAGAGTACGGGCAGCGTGGCGTCGTACTCGGAGACGGCGGCGACCACCGCAGCCGCCTGGGTGTGGTCGACGGTGGCAACGTTGTAGAGCGCGCCGTGCGGTTTGACGTACCGCAGGTTGGTGCCGGCGACCCGGCAGAACGCGTCGAGCGCGCCGAGCTGGTAGATCACCTCGTCGCGGAGTTCGGCGAAGGCGTAGTCGATCCGCCGCCGGCCGAATCCGGCGAGGTCCCGGTAGCCGACCTGGGCGCCGACGGCGACACCCCGTTCGGCGGCGGCGAGACATACCCGACGCATGGTGGCGGGGTCGCCCGCGTGGCCGCCGCAGGCGACGTTCGCCGATGTCACCACGTCGAGCAGGGCCTCGTCGTCGCCAAGTTGCCAGATCGCGAACCCCTCGCCGAGATCGGCGTTCAGGTCCACCGAGGAGGCCGACGGGGTGGCGGGCGCCGGCGAGGAGGCCGACCTACGGTCGGGCGATCGGTCCAGCAACGGGTCCATGGAATCGCACGATAGTCCCGGGACGGGCCTGTGCGAGCGGCACCACGTTGTCGAGGACGGCGATCACCGGGTAGCCGCCGGTGGTCGGGTGGTCGGCCAGGAAAATCAACGGCTGTCCATCGGCGGGCACCTGCACCGCGCCGAGGACCACGCCCTCGCTGGGTAGTTCGCCGGTGACCGCGCGGGGCAGGGCCGCGCCGGCGAGGCGGGCGCCGACCCGGTTACTCATCGAACCGATCGTGTACGCCGTGCCGAGCAGTGTGCCTACCGCCTCGGGGGTGAACCAGTCCTGCCGGGGCCCGAACCGCACCCGCAGGTCGAGTTCGGCCGGTGGCGGCACGTGGGGCAGGAAGTCCACCGGTGCCGGCCCGGCGGTGACCGGTCCGACGGGCAGGGTGTCGCCGTCCACGAGGGGTGCCGGTCCCAGCCCGGAGAGGGTGTCGGTGGCGCGGCTGCCGAGCACCGGCTCGACCGTGATCCCGCCGGCGACCGCGAGGTAGGTGCGTACGCCCTGGCGGGCCGCCCCGAGTTCGACGACCGCGCCGGCCGGTACGGCAACCGGCCCGCCGGTGTCCACCGCTCGACCGCCGACCCGCAGTACGGCTGGGGCGCCGGTGACCGCGACGGTGCCGGCCCGGTGTAGCCGTACGGTGCAGCCGGTCATCGTGGTCTCCAACGCGGCGGCGGACTCGGGGTTGCCGACCAGTCGGTTAGCGAGTCGCAGCGCGTACGGGTCCAGCGCCCCGGAGCGGGGTACGCCGAGGTGTGCCCAGCCCGGGCGGCCGAGGTCCTGCACGGTGGTGAGGCTGCCCGCTCGCAGCACCTCGACCCTCTGCCCCGCGTCATGTTGCCCGCTCACGCCGGCACCAGCCGGACGCGGGTGCCGGGTACGAGCCGGGCGGGCGGCTCGCGGTGTACGTCGAAGAGGCGCATCCCGGTCCGCCCGACGAGCCGCCAGCCGCCCGGCGACGCGCTCGGGTAGATCCCGGCGTACGGCCCGGCGAGCGCCACCGCCCCGGCCGGTACCCGAGGTCTGGGGCTGGGCAGCCGGGGCACCGCCCAACCGTCGGGGAATCCGTCCAGGTAGGCGAATCCGGGAGCGAAGCCGCAGAAGGCGACCCGCAGTTCGGTGCCGCTGATCCGCGCGACCGCCGTGTCGATGTCGACCTGCCAGAGTTCCGCTACGGCGGGCAGGTCCTCGCCGTCGTACACGGTGGGCACCTCCAGGTAGTCGCCGTCCCGGTAGTCGGCGGCCGGTCGCGGCGTCCAGCCGGCCACCAGCTCGCCCGCCTCACCTGCGTCGGGTACGCCGTCGACCAGCACCGTACGGGCGGCCGGCACGATGTCGACGGCGACCAGTTCGCCGGCCTCCCGCCGCCGCCACAGTTCGGCCCGCCAGGTCTCCACCTCGGCGCTGTCCGCGCATTCGAGCAGCAGTGCGCGGGTGCCGACCGGTCGGATCCACATCCGGCTATTTTGCCCGAGGGGGAGGGGGAAACCAGCGGCTCGGACGTGATCCAATCCACTACTCATAGGTAACCTACGCTGCCGTAGCCTGGTGCGGTGACCACCTCGGCCTCGCCCCGGATCAAACCGGTCGACATCGGTAAGCCCCGCATGCGGGGCTGGCTGCACACGTACGCGTTCTTCGTCGCGCTCGCCTGCGGGGTCGTGCTCTGCTCGCTCGCCGCCACCCGCTCCGGGTGGGCGCCGCTGGTGAGCTGCGCCATCTACAGCGTCACCGTCTGTGGGCTCTTCGGCACCAGCGCGCTCTATCACCGTCGAGTCTGGACGGAACGTGGCTTCCAGGTGATGCGCCGACTCGACCACTCGATGATTTTCGTCTTCATCGCCGGCACGTACACGCCGTTCTGCGTACTGCTGCTGCCGACCCGGAGCGCGACCATCCTGCTCTCGATCGTCTGGACGGGTGCGCTGGCCGGGGTGGCGGTCAAGCTGGTCTGGCCGCACGCGCCGCGCTGGGTCTCCGCCCCGCTCTACCTCGGCCTCGGCTGGGTCGCCGTGGCGGTGCTGCCCGACATCCTGCGGTACGGCGGAGTCACCGCGCTGGTGCTGATGCTCGCGGGCGGGGTGGCGTACAGCGTGGGGGCCGTCTTCTACGCGTTACGCCGACCGAACCCGTGGCCCACCGTCTTCGGTCACCACGAGTTCTTCCATGCCTGCACGTTGATCGCGGCGATCTGCCACCACGTGGCGATCTACTTTGCCCTCTTCGCCTGACCGGCGCGTTCCGGCTCGGCGCGTTCCGGCTCGGCGCGTTCCGGCTCGGCGGGCGCGTTCCGGCTCGGCGGGCGCGTTCCGGCTCGGCGGGCGCGTTCCAGCTCGGGAGGGTTGCGGCGACCCGCTACGCGCGCCACATGAGTAGCCGGCACGGACCGCGTGGGGGACGGTCCGCGCCGGCTACGAGGGGTGGGTCGGGGCCAGATCCTGTCGATCCGTCCCAGGGCCCAAACTCAGACAGGATGTCCCGGGCGCCGCACCTCGCGGTACTCCTCGACCACCTGGTCGTCGCGCACCGCCGGAACGACCCGGGTGTCCTGGACCGGGGTCGAGACAACCGTACGTCGCCGGCCGCGCCAGAGCCAGGCGGTCATGGCCAGTCCGACCACGCCGGCGAGCATCAGCACCCAGCCGACGACGCTGAGATCGAGCCAACCGAGCTCGACGTCCACCGCGAACGCGAAGATCGCGCCGATCGCGATGAGGAAAATACTTCCACCGATACCCACTTTGTCGCCCTCCTTGGCTATCCACTGCCTTGGTCAGCCGCCGCGGCCACTTTGTGAGGTTGCGGCACAGAAGGACTTACCCACGCGCTTCATCGCCCAATCAGAACTTCCGCACACTTCCGGCCTGCCCGCACGCCGGGCGAGGAGGCGCCGGACCGCAAGGCCACCAACCAGCACAGCTATAAAGGTCATGACGACGACCAGCGGAGCGAGGAGGCGCCGGACCGCAAGGCCACCAACCAGCACAGCTATAAAGGTCATGACGACGACCAGCGGAGCGAGGAGGCGCCGGACCGCAAGGCCGCCAACCAGCACAGCTATAAAGGTCATGACGACGACGAGCGGAGCGAGGAGGCGCCATGACCAAGCGTGTGGTGCTGTTGCGGCACGCCAAGGCGGAACGGCCGGCCCGGATCACGGATTTCGAGCGCCCGCTCACCGCCCGGGGGTACGCGGACGCGGGTGCGGCGGGGGCCTGGCTCGCGAACGCCGGTCACCTGCCCTCGGTGGTGATTTGTTCACCGGCGAAGCGGACCCGCCAGACCTGGCACGGGGTGGCCCTGGGAATGGCCGAGACCCCGGTCGGCAGGGCCGGGGTCGAGGTCCAGGTGGGCGGCGGTCCGGTGGTGAGCTACGAGCCTGGGGTGTACGACGGTGACGCGTCGGAGCTGCTCGACCTGATCCGGGCGGTCGATCCGCAGATGGGGGTGGTGCTACTGATCGGCCACAATCCGAGCATCTCCGGCCTTTCACAGCTCCTGGACCCGGTGCGCGCCGATCCGGACGGGCTGCGTACCAGTGGGATCGCCGTTCACCGGCTGTCGGTCGAGACGTGGACGGAGATCGGACCGGGGCGCGCACCGCTCGACAGCACGCACACCGCACGAAGCTGACGACCGCGTTGAACGCCCAAGCGGGAGTTTTCCACCGGAGAGGTGGGGCGGGCCGCCAGGGTCAGGAGGGCGGGGCCTGCGGAGGTGGCGGATCCGGTGGCGGTGGCATCATCGAGGTCGGATGCGACAACCGGTTCTCTTCCACGATGAGGGTACGAGCCTTCTTCTTGCTGGTCTGCCAGTACCAGAGCGTGGTCAACAGGACGGCCAGGCCGGCGAGCATGAACACCCAGCCGACCGCGCGTAGGTCCAGCCACCAGATGTTCGCCCTGATGGCGAACGTCATGATGGCTCCCAGTGCGATCAGAAATATGCCGCTACCGACGCCCATGTGCGCTGCACTCCCCCTGTGCGATGCTCGTGGGCTAACCTGACAAATCCCAACAAACTGCTGGTCGTGCCGCCTCCACCATAACGCGATGGCCGACGAGCAGTCTTGCTCGTCGGCCATCGTCGTGCCGGTGCCACCCCTACCGGGTGAGGGCTACCACCCTGCTCAGAACGCGTCCTCCGGCAGGTCCATCACGTCAAGGTTTGTCGATTCGACGATGCGCCGGTCGGCACCGATCCGTGGCAGCACCTCGTGCGCGAAGAACCGGGCCGCGGCGACCTTGCCGGTGTAGAAGGACTTGTCCGCGTCCGACACCTCGCCGGCGAGCGCCCGCAGGGCCACCTCCGCCTGCCGCTGCAACAGCCACCCGACGACCAGGTCGCCGACGGCCAGCAGCAACCGGCGACTGTTGAGCCCGGCCCTGTAGAGAGCCCGGGGCTCACCCGCCTGTGCCTCACCCAGCCAACCGGTCATGGTGGCGAGGATCGTCTGCACCTCGGTCAGTGCCCGCCCCAGCGCCAGCCGTTCCTCCTTGAGCTGGCCGTTGCCGCCCTCGGCGGTGATGAACTCCTGGATCTCGGAGGCCACCACCATCAGCGCCCGACCGTTGTCCTTCACGATCTTCCGGAAGAAGAGATCCAGACTCTGGATCGCGGTGGTGCCCTCGTACAGGGTGTCGATCTTCGCGTCTCGGACGTACTGCTCCAGCGGATAGTCCTGGAGGAAACCCGAACCACCGAAGGTCTGTAGCGACTCGTGCCCGAGCATTTCGTACGCCCGCTCCGAACCACAGCCCTTGACCAGCGGAAGCAGCAGGTCGTTGACCCGCTTCGCCTGCTTCACGCCCGCCTCGTCACCGGCGGTCTCGGCGAGCTTGACCTTGTCCTGCCAACTGGCGGTGTAACAGACCAGGGCGCGCAGCCCTTCCGCGTACGACTTCTGTAGCAGCAGCGACCGACGGACGTCCGGGTGGTGGGTGATGGTGACCCGGGGTGCGTTGCGGTCGGTGGCGAGCAGGTCGGCACCCTGGGCCCGGTTCTTGGCGTACTCCAGTGCGTTGAGGTAGCCGGTGGAGAGGGTGGCGATCGCCTTGGTGCCCACCATCATCCGGGCGTACTCGATGATCAGGAACATCTGGCGGATGCCGTCGTGTACGTCTCCGAGGAGCCAGCCCTTGGCCGGTACGCCGTGCTCGCCGAAGGTCAGCTCACAGGTGTTGGAGACCTTGATCCCCATCTTGTGCTCGACGTTGGTGGCGAAGACGCCGTTGCGCTCGCCGAGCGCGCCCGTCTCCTCGTCGAAGTGGAACTTGGGCACGATGAAGAGGGAGAGGCCCTTGGTGCCCGGGCCACCCGCGCCCTCGACGCCGACTGGCCGGGCCAGCACATAGTGGACAATGTTGTCGGTGAGGTCGTGTTCGCCGGAGGTGATGAAGCGCTTGACCCCCTCCAGGTGCCACGAGCCGTCCGGCTGCGGGATCGCCCTGGTCCGTCCGGCGCCGACGTCCGAGCCGGCGTCCGGCTCGGTCAGCACCATCGAGGAGCCCCACTGCTTCTCGATGAAGAGCTTTGCCCAGGAGCGCTGCCGCTCGGTGCCCTCGACATAGAGGGTGTGCGCGAAGGAGGGGCCGGAGGCGTACATCCAGATCGGCGCGTTCGAGCCGAGGATCAACTCGGCCAGCGACCACCAGAGCGCGCGGGGCGCGTTGCTGCCGTCGAGTTCGGCCGGGAGGTCCATCCGCCAGAACTCGGAGTCCATCAGGGACTGGTAGGACTTCTTGAAGGCGGCGGGGAGCGGTGCCGTGTGGGTGGCCGGGTCGAAGACCGGCGGATTGCGGTCACTTTCGACGTAGCTCGCGGCGAGATCCTCGCGAGCCAGCCGACCGACCTCGGCGAGGATGCTGCGGGCCGTGTCGACGTCGAAATCGGTGTACGGCTCCTGGCCGAATGCCTGATCCGCACCGAAGACCTCGAAGAGGTTGAACTCCAGGTCCCGGATGTTGCTCTTGTAGTGGGTCATGTGCACGGCCCCGCTTCCGAACGTGTTACCGGCCAGTAACCACGACTGTATTACTCACGGGTAGGCCGGACAAGTTAATCGCAGAAGTGACGGCGGACACATTGCCGACAGAGTGCGCCAAAGCACGCGACGACCCACCCGACAACCGGCGAACAGCCCGGATCAGCCGTCCGAGGCGCCGACTTCCCAGCTCGGTACGGGAACGGTGGTGACCGGACGCGGTCCGGCGTACTCCATCAGAACCAGGGCGATGTCGTCGTCCAGCCGGCCGTGCACCCACTCGACCAGCGCGGTCTCCAACGAGGCAAGCCCGTCCGCGACCGTCCCGTGCCCGAGCAACTGCCAGGCCCGGTCCACGGTCGGGAAGAACTCGCCCTCCCTGCGTGCCTCGCCGAGACCGTCGGTGAAGAGCAGCAGCCGATCGCCCGGTTCGAGCCGCTCGACCCGGGGCCGGACCACCGGCATGAAACCCAGCGGCGGGGCCGGCGACGGCGGCTCCAGCGGGATCACCTGGCCCCGCCGCAGCAGCAGCGGGGCAGGGTGACCACAGTTGACGATGGTGAGGGTGCCGCCCCGCTCCTCGACCAGCGCGGCGGTGACAAAGTCCTCGTCACCGACGCTGCGGGCCACCGCCCGGTCCAGGTCGGCGACGATCGCCCGCAGGTCGGCGCGCTCGTACGCGACGTGCCGGTAGGAACCGAGCACGATGCTGGCGAGCCGGACCGCGTCGAGCCCCTTGCCGCGTACGTCGCCGATCAGCATCCGTACGCCGTAGGGCGTGTCGATCACCTCGTACAGGTCACCGCCGATCTCGGCGGCGGCGGTCGAGGAGATGTAGCGGGCGGCGACGGCGAGCGAGCCGACCTGTGGCCCGAGCGGACGGAGGACGGCCTGCTGTGCCACGGCTGCCAGCTTCGACAACTCGGCGATCTGCTCAGCCTGCCGCTGGCGCACCGCTGCCACCGCCGCCGCGACTCCGATGAAGAGCGCCACCCCGCCGACGTTGACCACGTTGCCCAACTCGACGTTCTTCGCACTCAGGGTGAACGCCGCCCCGATGCCCGTCGCCGCCGTACCCACACCGAGCACCACCCGCCAGGAGGCGAACGCGGCGGCGAGGAACGGCGCCGCGACCAGCAGTCCGATATGGTCGGCCCGGCTACCGTCGGCCAGCTCGATCGCGGAGACGAGTGCGAGCAGCACAAGGGCCGCGCCGAGACCGGCGCGGGAACCAGAACTCAGCGGGCGGCGGCCCGTCGGCAAGAATTGCATGGGTACGCGGAACAGCATGCCTGATCGACGGGCACTGTTGAACGAAGTTGGCCCCTCGTCTGAGTGGGTTCTGTCCACCTGGCCGGTGCCTCGCCGGGGCGGCAACACTACGCACCGATCAGGTTGCTGGTCAGCACCGTGCACCGCCGCGCCCGGCCGCGCCCTCGCCGCCCGCTCCGGTCACCCGAGAATCTCGTACCGCACGGTGATCGCACCGAGGTCGGTGGAGGCGATCGCCTCGAACGCGGCCCGGGACAGGTCGAGGCAGCGGCCGTCGACGTACGGGCCACGGTCGTTGATCCGTACCACCACCGACTTGCCGTTGGCCGGGTTGATCACCCGTACCCGGGTGTTGAAGGCGAGCGTCAGGTGCGCGGCGGTGAGCGAGCTCGGGTCGAAGTTCTCCCCGTTCGCGGTCAACTGTCCCTGGTCGTAGAAGGAGGCTCCGCAGCTACCGGTGCCGACGACGGGGGTCGTCGCCGGCTTCGGCTTCTTGGTCACGCTCGGCTTCGGGCTGGCGGCCCGGGTGTTGCCACGCGAGGCGCGGGCCGGGGTCCGGGTCGCCTGCGGGCTGACCGAGGGCGACGCGGTTGCCGAGGGGGCCAGCGTCGGCAGCTCGGTCGCCGGGCTGCTCGGCGCGAGGGTCGGTACGGCGGCGTCGGCCACCGGGGCGGTGGACGTCACGGGACTGCTGGCGAGGTGGATGCCCCCGATGGTGCCGCCGACGGCGAGCGCCACGCCCAGCGCGACGCTGGCGGTGAGGCCGGCAGGCGACTTGAATGTACGAACCAGGGGGTGCTTCTCCGTCACCGACCTGTCCTTCCCGTAGACGACAACGTGAAGGTCGGAAGGTAGCGAGAGGAGCACTTCGGAAGTCAACGTGATCATGCTCTTTTGCCCGCATTTGCGGTAAAACGTGTAGCCGATCGGCCGACCTGCCCTGGGCCGG
Source organism: Micromonospora sp. NPDC050417 (assembly GCF_044458865.1). Classification (NCBI taxonomy): domain Bacteria; kingdom Bacillati; phylum Actinomycetota; class Actinomycetes; order Micromonosporales; family Micromonosporaceae; genus Micromonospora; species Micromonospora sp. NPDC050417. The sequence continues at coordinate 314,769 of NZ_JBITIH010000002.1, read as the reverse complement.
TCGTGCCCCTACCGCAGGATGGCACAGATGCCCGCTGAGCTGAGCAAACGGCTCGCCGACCAGTTCCGCTGGATCGATCCCGGACCGGCCAGCACCCACCTGGTCAGCGACATGTCCGGCTGGTGGCGCGACCCGGAAATACTCGCAGAAATCGGACCAGCGCTCGCCGCCCTGTTCCGACCCGAGAATCCCACCCTCGTGATCGCCCCCGAGGTGACCGGGCTGATGCTCGGCCCGCTGGTGGCGACCGCACTCGGCATCGGCTTCCTACCCGCCTACAAGAACACCGGCGACCGGCGGATCGCCGAGCCGACCACCTGGGCCACCACACCGACGGACTACCGTGGTCGGCGACTCGCCCTCGGCGTACGCGACCGGCACCTCGGACCGGAGGACCGCGTGCTGGTGGTCGACGACTGGGTTGCCAGCGGCGCCCAGGTACGGGCCCTCTACCAGGTGATCACCGCCCGGGGCGGCACCCCGCTCGGCACCGCCGCCATCGTCGCCGACTGCCCACTGGAACTCGCCCGCGAACTGCGCGTACGGAGCCTGCTCGACGGGCGCGACCTCGGCCCGTGAAGGCGTGCCCGAACGTCGGCCACGCACTTGACGTCAACCCTGGTTCAACCGCAACGGCGACGAACACGTGGTCAAACTCGCCGACGCGGTGGCCGACGTCTACGCGGGTACGGGCGACCGGACAGCTCTCGCCGCCGCCGTCTACGCCGCCCAACTCATCTGAGTTCGAAAGCGTCTCGGACCAACCGGGAGAGGACCGGCCTAACGCAGCTTGGGCAGCAGGTCGGTCGCCACCTCTTCGAGCACCGCCTCGTCCCCGGCGTACCAGCTCGACTCGCGGGGCCAATGGGTGATCACGTCGGTGAAGCCGAGCTCGGCGGCCCGGCCGACCGCGTCGGCGAAGAACGCGGCACTGGAGAGCGAGAAGACCGGTGCGGCGTCGAGCGACAGGTAGCGGTCCAGCGTGGACGGATCACGACCGGCCGCCTCCAACGTACGGTCGAGCTGTCCGCTGAGTTCGGTGACCGTACGCCACCAGGCCGCCATGTCGTCCCCACCGAGGCCGGTGGTGACCCAGCCCTGACCGAAACGCGCGACCAGCCTCATCGCACGCGGCCCGTTCGCGGCGACGACGAACGGCACCCGGGGCGTCTGCACGCAGCCCGGGTTGTTCCGCGCGTCGACCGAGGTGAACCACTCGCCCCGCCAGTCGACCCGGTCCTGGCGCAGGATCAGGTCGAGCAGTTCGGTGAACTCGCTGAACCGGTCCACCCGCTGCCGGGGCGGCAACGTCTCGCCACCGAGCACCGCCGAGTCGAACCCGATCCCGCCGGAGCCCAGACCGAGCAGCACGCGACCGTCGGAGATGTCGTCCAGCGCGGTGACCTCGCGGGCGAAATGCACCGGATGCCGGAAGTTTGGGGAGGCGACCAGGGTGCCGAGCTTGATCCGGTCGGTGACCATGGCCGCCGCGGTGAGCGTCGGCACGGAGTCGAACCACGGCCCGTCCACCAGGTCACGCCAGCCGAGATGGTCGTACGTCCAGGCGTGGTCGAAACCCCACGCCTCGGCCTGGCGCCACCGGCGCTTCGACTCGGACCACCGCTGGTCCTGGAGGATCACGATACCCACGCGCATGATCGGAAGCCTACGTCGTCGTTCCGACCGGGGCGGCCCGCCGCCGCTGGGCCCACCACCTGCGGATATCTACACCACCTCAGACCGGATGACACGGGTGCAAGTACGCGCATAGCGGGCGGATCGGCGCCCGGACCGGTAGCGTCGGTCGGGTGATCGCCCATGACCGGCGCCCGCGCGGTCCGCAGACCGCCGACAAGCCAGTGACCGGCTGCCCGACCAGCGACCCGGCCGGCGACCCCGCACCCCGGGGTGGAGACCCCGCACCCCGACCCCGGGTACGACGGGACAACACCGAGCGGTACCAGTGGGAGAAGAACCGGGTGCTGCTCGACGAGGCGGGGCGACGGTCAACCGGCGGCACCGAGCACGACACCGGCCTGGAAACCACTGACCTGCGCTTCCACAGCGAATACGACCCGATCGAGGCCGACGAAGACCTGGCCGCCGCCCTCGGTCTGCGCATCGGCACACCGCTGCTGCGCCGGATCTACTGGACCACCTCGCGCCAACGCGGCGCCGCCCTCTCGGTTTCGCACTCCTACCTGCCGTACGAACTCGCCGCGACGAACCCGGCGCTGCTCGACCCCGCCAACGAACCCTGGCCCGGCGGCACGCAACACCAACTCTTCACCCTCGGCATCGAACTCGACCGGATCGTCGACGAGGTACGCGCCCGACCCCCGTCCCGCGACGAGGCCGACCTGCTCGACCTCGCCCCCGGCGACCCCGTCCTGGCAGTACGCAAAACCTCGATCGACACCGACGGCCGAGTGGTCGAGGTCGCCGACGTCGTCTTCGCCGGCGACCGGACCGAACTCGCCTACTCGACCCCGTTGGCGAGGTGGCAGCGGTGACCCGGGTCGTCTCGGTCATCACCCCGGTGCACTGGCCCAGCCTCGGCTACCTTGCCGGGGCGTACGAGTCCCTGGTCGGGCAGGAGATGCCGGACGGGTGGGACTGGCAGTGGCTGGTCCAGGAGGACGGGCAGGACGCGCTCCTGGCCGACCAGATCCCCGAGTTGGATCCTCGGATCAGTCCCGGCAGCGGCCGACCCGGCGGTCCGGGCGTCGCCCGTACCCTCGCCCTGTCCCGGGCCGAAGGGGAACTGATCAAGGTGCTCGACGCCGACGACCAGCTCACACCCGGCGCGCTCGCCCGGGACATCGCGGTGTTGACCGGTGAACCGGGTGTCGGCTGGACCACCGCCGGTGTGCTCGACCTACTCCCCGACGGCTCCACCGAGGAGTGGTCACAGGACCCGCCCGAAGGGCTGATCAACCTGGGGGCCGTGCTCGCCTACTGGCAGGCGAACGACTACGGGCTGCCGGTGCACCCGGCGACGCTCTGCATCCGTACGGAACTGCTGCTCGCCCTCGGCGGCTGGATGGCACTCCCCGCCTCCGAGGACACCGGCCTGCTGCTCGCCGCCAACACCATCAGCCCCGGTTGGTTCATCGCCGAACCCGGCCTGCTCTACCGGAAGTGGCCCGGCCAGATGACCAGCCAGGCCACCCACCGCGAACCAGCCGAACACACCGCCCGGATGCGGGTCGTCGAGGCCCGCGCCCACGCCATCCGCGACCTGCTCACCTGACCCGCCGCTCTTCGAGGGCTCGTCAGCGGAACTCGTGTACGACCTCGATCGGGCCGACGATGTGTCGGTTGAACTCGTCCAGTTCCTCGGCGGGCACCCAGAGTTCGAGGATGCTCTCGCCACCGACCCGGCGTACGGGATAGCGGGTCAGGAACTCCGCCTCGACGTGGAACCGGGTGACGTACCCGACGCCGGAACTCGGGACGTTCCAGTCCCGGGCGATCAGGATCGCGTACTCCTCGTTCAGGACGGGATAGAAGATCGGCTGGTCCGCCAGGCGGGGTGGCCAGGAGCGCCAACCCGATTCCCGTACGAGTTCCAGCTCCTCCGGCCCGGTCGGACGCCACAACTCCGTCGTCGCCGCCCGGTTGCCGTCCATCGTGGACGCTCCCTCAGTCAATCGGGTCGCCTCGCTTGTCACGCTTGCGCTTTGTCACGTCCTGAACCAGTCCCGCCGCCCCGACGGCGAAGACGAAGGCCACCACCACCAGGCTCAGGAGCCACCAGCCTCCGGCACTGATGGCCCAGACGCCACCGATTACCGAAGCCGCTATGAGGACGAGCGCCAGGGTGACCCCGTACGGATCACGCCGGTGATGCCGTGCTGCCTCGATCTCGTCCAAGGTGGCGATCACCTGTCGTTCGAGCCGCTGCCGGATCACACCGTCCGGCACCTTGTTCAGTAACTCGATGTCCTCTTTGAGGATCCTGCGGTCCTGCCGACCGCCCAGGAACGGGACTGCTGCACTGAGAACACCGAGCGCGGCGACAGCGATCTGCGCAACAAGGTCAAGATTCACGCGGTGGAGGCTACAACGCCTCCCAGACGTGTGGCTCCTGGTAGATGTGCTCGCCCCGGAAGTACCAGTCGGCGAGTTCCCACAGGCGATCGACGCACGCGTCGTAGTAACTGTCGGGCATGGGTCGCGGAAAGTCGGGGTGCGAGGTGTGGTCGCGTACCCACGTCGACAGGTGGAAGTAGCCCTCGGCGAGCCAACGGTCGAGCTGGTCCCTGTCCGCGTACTCCATCGCCACGGATCGCATCGCCTGCTCCAGGCGGGTGAACGCCTGGCAGTCCCATCGACGCTCGGCATAGAGCGCGAGCATGAAAGTGCCGTCCTCACTGGCGAACTCGCGACGCAACACCTCAAGTGCCTCCACGCACCGATCCTCGCAGGCGTCCCTAGGGGCTTTGTCGAGACTCTCAGGGCGTGAGCCGTGGGTGAACCCCATCTACTGTGTCGACGTGGAGATCTTGTCGTTCGATGTCTCGGCGGGGCGACCAGCGGAGCCCTACGGCAGCGTCGGTGTGACGGCCCAGGCACTGTTTCGCGGGGAGGCGGTCGCCGTCACCGTGCTGTACGTGGCAGCGGGTGGTGAGGTCGGCCGCCATCCCGCGCCGGTGGACCAGCTCATGGTGATTACGGCAGGACATGGGGTCGTACAGGCGGGTGGTGGTGACTGGGAAAACGTCAATGCCGGCAGGCGGTGGTGTGGCTCGCAGGTGAGGAGCACACCACCAGGGCGAATGCCGACATCACTGCTCTGGTGATCGAGATGCCGACCATGCCACGCAAGCAGTAGACGTGGTGGACCCGGACGTTGACGCCCCGTAACCGGTCCGACCTACTGCTCCTCAGCTGCCGGCCGGAGGCGGTTCCACTGCGGGTCGAAGCAAATCAGGCCACGCTCGGCCGCCATCCGCACCGCGCCCGCCGACACCTCCTCGCACATGCTGTATCGCATGGCGAAGTAGACGATCGGACCCGAAGCGTTGCCAATCAGTGGACCGTCGGACCACGGGCTCACATCATCGTCGTCCTCGGTCATATCTATCCAACGGTCAAGCAGAGCCTCGACGTAGGCACGGATACGCGGAGTCGGCGGGACACCTTCATCCACTCCGATGTACTTCCGGTAGATCCGCTCGAAGGCGGCAGCGCCCGCAGCGTCGTCGGCCGGTTGCTCGCCCTCCCAAACAGCAAGGTCGTAGGTCACGCGGGCAGTGTGCCGGTCCGAACCGACACTTTTGGTCACCGGCAATCCGGGAGGCTCGGTCGCAAGTCAGCTCTGGCGCTTGGACTGGCGAGGCAACCGAAGGCCCAGACTCGACGGCCGCCAGCGCTGGCGGCTTCCGGACCATTGCAACATCGGCCTGGTCGGACAATGCCACCAAAGCAGAGACATGTGAATTTCCCTGCTGGGTGGATGGGTCGCTGATCGGCCTGGACGAGATCATGTGTGCAGTTGGCCGCAGGGAGTCTCTGCACTAGGGGTTGTTCGAGGCGGAGTTCAACGGCGACGTCCGGGGCCGACTACGCGACGATCAGGACCGCGTTCGCACAGATGGTGACGGTGTCTCACGTCCAGCCAAAGCCGCTAGCCACAGATCGTTTGCTCGACACGCCACGCTTGGACCCTAGACAGGCCGCCTGTGGCGTGAGGTGCGGAATCGGGAACGTTGAAGGCCCTGGTTGGGACTCGCGTCCTGGCCAGGGCCTTTGCATTGGAGCGGGTGACGGGAATCGAACCCGCACTGTCAGCTTGGGAAGCTGATGTTCTGCCATTGAACTACACCCGCGAGCGGAGCCCACTGTACCTGGTCTGCCTCCTGAGCGCATCAACGTACCCCGGGCGGCGGTGCCGGGGGCGCCCGTGTGGCTGAGGCAGATTGATGGGGACCACGCCGGTCTGCGTAGTTTGCCTGGAGTGTCCCAGCAGGTAACGTCCGCCACATCGGCAACTTGCGGCGCGTGTGCGAGGCGTCGCTTTTCGTGTGACGAAGAGGTGGGGTCATGGGTTTGCACCGCATCCGGAAGTCAATGCGCTCGGCCGGCGTGGCGTCCGCTGCTCTCGTACTGCTGCTCGGGCCCACGGTGGTGGTGGCGAACCCCGCGCTGGCGAAACCGGCGGCGGCAGGCGCGACGGCTCCGTCGGCGGGATGTGTCGAGCCGGCGGACGCGGGCTCGGCCGCCAGGGCGAGACCCGGTACGCCCGGTAGGCACGACCCCAACGAGTTGACGGCGGCCGAGGCGGCGCAGCGCAACCGCGACCTGGACGCCGCGTACGCGAAGCGGGTCGGGGTCGCGCCGTTCAGCGCCACCCCGAGGAAGATCACGATCCCGGTGGTGGTGCACGTGATCAGCCGGGACCGTACCCGGGAGGGTGGAAACATCCCGCGCGCGATGATCGATGCCCAGCTCAAGGTGCTGAACGCGGCGTTCGACGGGGCGGACGGTGGAGCGGTCACGCCCTTCAAGTTCAAACTCAAAAAGCTCAACCGGGTGGTCAACCCGGCCTGGTATCCGATCGTGGCGGAGAGCCCGGCGGAGACGCAGATGAAAAAGTCGCTGCGGACCGGCGGCCCCGGAACACTCAACCTCTATCTGGGGGCACTCACCGACGACCTGCTCGGCTGGGCGACGTTTCCGCAGAAGCAGGTGACCACGTACGACGGGGTCGTGGTGCTTTCAGAGTCGCTGCCTGGCGGCTACATGAAGCCCTACGACGAGGGCGACACCGGCACCCACGAGGTTGGCCACTGGCTGAACCTCTTCCACACGTTCCAGGGCGGGTGCACGGGTGAAGGCGACGCGGTAGCGGACACCCCGGCGGAGGCGGAGCCAGCGTTCGGCTGCCCGACCGGGCGGGACTCGTGTGTGAGCAAGTCCGGGCTCGACCCGATCCACAACTTCATGAACTACACGGTCGACGCCTGCATGGACCGGTTCACGGTCGGACAGGTGAACCGCATGGTCAAGGCTTGGCAGGCGTACCGCGCCTGATGTACTGCCCGCACGACGAGGGCCGGCCGCTTCCCGAGGAGCCGGCCCTCGTCGTGTGTCTGGGGTCCCTCGACGAGAGTCCGTTCACTCAGGAGGCCCAGATCACCGGTTCTGGGGCGACGGCCACCACTCGGGGCTCCCGGGTGAAGCGTTGGTCGACCGCGTTCGCCGTCGACGCGGACCGCAATTCGGTGGGGTTGACGTGCCGGCGGGCTCGGCGTCCGCGCCGGCCGGCGGGTGCCCGGGCCGCGGTCGGGTCGAGCCACACCTGAACTCCCGGCCGGTCATCGCCCCGCCCGCCGTACGCGAGTGGGATCGCACCGGTCCGGCCGTGCTCGGCGAGCATCGCCGCCTCGACGGTGAACTCGAAGAGCCGCCAGTCCACCCGAGGCTCGGCGCGCACCGTGTCGGCGAGCCGGGCGATCGTCGCCGGGTCGGTGACCAGCTTGGCACGACCGGCCACGTATGCCTCGTCGTCGCTCTCCTCGGGCGGGAACGAGTGCAGCGCGTAGCGGCCGTCACGTTCCAGGTCGCGCCGCTTGGGCGAGTCGACGACGAAGCAGAACAGCCCTTCGTCGTTGATCACCGGCGACACCGGGTGCACGCGGGGACCGCCATCGGCGCGGACGGTGGCGAGGTAGCCGAGACCCGGCCCGTACTGCTGCAGGAGGTTGCGGATCGCGTCGGCGAGACGCGGGGCGTCGGCGGCGAATTCGGACCAGGATGCCATGGGGAGATCCTATCGAACACGTGTTCGAGACGGGTAGTGCGACACGCGCTCGACGCGCCGAATCGTCGCCCACCTGCCGCTCCGCAGCGACGCGACGAGTCACTCCGGGTCCGGGCGCGGCCGAGTTGATCTCGCCCGGTCGCTAAGGTGGCTGGATGCTGCTCTCCGACCGTGACCTGGTCACCGAGATCAAGGCGGGCACTCTGGGGCTGGAGCCCTTCGAGCCGGCACTGGTGCAACCGTCGAGCATCGACGTACGGCTGGACCGGCTCTTCCGGGTGTTCAACAACCATCTCTACACCCACATCGACCCGGCCAGCCAACAGGATGACCTGACCTCGGTCGTGGACGTGCCCGACGGCGAGCCGTTCGTGCTGCACCCGGGCGAGTTCGTACTCGCATCCACGCTCGAAGTGATCTCGCTTGGCGACCAGCTCGCCGGCCGCCTGGAGGGCAAGTCGAGCCTGGGGCGGCTGGGTCTGCTCACCCACTCGACCGCCGGCTTCATCGACCCCGGCTTCTCCGGCCACGTCACGCTGGAACTCTCCAACGTGGCCAACCTGCCGATCACGCTCTGGCCCGGCATGAAGATCGGCCAGCTCTGCATCTTCCGGCTCTCGTCGCCAGCCGAGCACCCCTACGGTTCCGCCGTGTACGGGTCCCGCTACCAGGGCCAACGCGGCCCTACCCCCAGCCGCTCCTGGCAGCGCTGGCAGACCTGGCCCACCCGCTGACCCTCCCTCCGCGATCTGGGGCAGGTCCGCGCTGACGGAGAGATCCGTCAACACGGGCCTGCCCTACTAGATCGTCGAGCAGGGAACCCCCGGGGAGGGGGAGGTCAGGCGGTGGGGCGGCCGAGGCTGTGGACGGTGGCGGTGTCGAGGCGCTTCATCTTCACCGGCTCACCGGCCTGTGAGGCGTGCACCACCCAGCCGTCGCCGACGTACATCCCGACGTGGTGCAGGTCGGCGTAGTAGAAGACCAGATCGCCGGGGCGCAGTTCGGCTTGCTTGACGTACGCGGTGGCCCGACGCTGGGCGGCGGCGTTGTGCGGCAGGGTCACCCCTGCCTTGGCCCAGGCGGCGAGCATCAGCCCGGAGCAGTCGTAGGTGTTCGGGCCGGCGGCACCCCAGACGTACATCTTGCCGATCTGGGCGCAGGCGAACGTGACCGCGATGCCGGACGGACCGCCGGGATAACTCGACGGGCAGGGGGCTGGGCGGAGCGTTCCGCCGCCACCGTTGCCGTAGACCTTCAGGCGCAGCTTCTGCAACCGGTCGATCTCGGCGTCGATCTGCTTCTTCTTCGCGGCCAGGTCCGCCTCGGTCCGGGTGAGCTGCGCGACCAGGGTGTCCAGTGGCGCCTTCTGGGCGGCGAGTTGCTCCTTGAGGTCGACCACCGCCTGGACATCGTGCTGCTGCCGGCGGGCGAACTGGTCGAGGATGGTGAGCTGGTCGGCGAGCATGGTCGGTGAGTCCGTGGTCAGGATGGCGTTGATCGCGGAGGCGTTGTCCCCCTTGTACGCCCGAACGGCCATGTTGCTGACCTTGCCCATAGCCTGGTCGATCTGGAGTTGTAACGGCAGCATCCGCTTGGCCAGCGTGTCCGCCTGCTTTTTCTTGACGGCCAGATCCTGACGGGTTGCGTTGGCCTTCTCGATGGTCGGTTCGAGTTGGTTCCACGCCGCGTCGATCTGCTTTTCGATGTCGGTGACCGACGGTTCGGCGTGGGCCGCGGTGGCGCCGAGCAGAACGGCGACGACACCGGCGATCGCGGCGAGTACGGCGGTACGGATGGGCCAACGGGTACGCGACCGGGTCATGTCCGGGTCGACCGGAGTCGACCGGAGGGACCTCGGCCGCGGGGCATGGCTAGCCACCGGGGTGGGCGCTCCTTCTTCCGGAACCGCCTACCGGGTTAGCTGACGGGTTCGGGCGGGAAGAGTGCGCCCTACCGCGAATATTCGCGGATTCACCCCGAGGTGTTGGTTCCCCGGTTCGTCGAAAACGATTCGGCGGGCCGAGCCGGTGCCACCCGGGTTGGGTGATCAGGTGCCGTCTCGGCGATCTCCCACAGTAGGAACGCGGTTATGCGAGTGCAACCCGTGGCTGGAGTGAAACCGTTCCGTATATCGGACAATTACTCAGGGTGTGTCACCGTCGACAAGGGACAGGCCCCTTGCTAACGGCGTCACCGTCAACAAGGGGCCTGTCCCCACAAACTCGGGCAATTGCTGTTACTCAGCCGGGTCGACGGAACCCCGCGACCGGCATAACGTCAATCTTCGTCATCTTTACCGGCTGACCGGATTGCGGTGCGTGCACCATTAATCCGTTACCGACGTACATGCCGACGTGGTGCAGATCACCGTAGAAGAAGACGAGGTCGCCGGCGCGGGCGTTTGCCCGACTGATCACCTGGCCCTCGTTCCACTGGGCACCCGTGTAGTGGGTGAGCTTCACTCCAGCCTTGCTCCAGGCGTACTGGGTGAGTCCGGAACAGTCGAAGTTGTTCGGCCCGGTCGCGCCCCAGACGTACATCTTGCCGATCTGGGCGCAGGCGGTCCTGACCGCAGTGCCGGCGGGGCCACCCGGGTACGTCGCCGGGCACGGCCCGATCCGCAACGCACCACCGGAACTGCTCGACCCGTACGCGGTCAGCCGCAGCCTCTCCAGCCGGTTGATCTCGGTGTCGATCGACTTCTGCTTCGCGGCGAGCTCGGTGTCCTGCTTCTTCTGTTGCGCGACCAGCTCGTCCAGCTTGCGCTTCTCGACGTCGTACTTCTCCTTGGCGGCGGTGACGTCAGCGATCTGCTCCTGCTGCTCCCGGGCCAGGTGGTCCAGGATCGTGAGCTGATCGGCGAGTTCCGTCGGCGTACCGCTGGTGAGCAGCGCGTTCAGGTCCGACGACGGGCCGCTCTTGTAGTAGCGCGAGGCGAGGTCGCCCACCCGGTCGAGCGCCAGGTCGGCGTGGAGGGCCAACGGCTGGATCTTCTTCTGCAGGTCGGCCGACTTCTTCTGATTCGCCAGAAGTTGGCTGTGCACCTTGTTGTACTGCTCGATGGTCGGTTCGAGCTGAACCCACTGAGCGTCGATCTGCTTCTCGATCTCCTCAACCGAGGGGGCAGCCTGCGCCTGCGTCGTCGGCAGCAATCCGCCCAGGATCACTGCCGCAAGGGCGAGCATGTGGTACGCCCGGCGGCGGCTACCGCCACGCGGTTGCTCATGCATCATCGAATGGCGATGGGAGGGCACGCGTGCCACCGGCACCGACTCCTTCGATACCGACCACCGGGTGCCGCCCGAGGGGATTTGGGCGGCCGACGTCCCACAGCGGTCGGTGCACCACATTAGGGAAGGATCGGGCGCGAATCAAGGGCGGCGGAAGAATACTGCTCGCTGTATTCAGACCGGCGCAATCGGTTGCGACACAACGGCTTCGGAAGACCAGCCAACGACTGCGATCAATACGTCATCGAGTGTCACCACACCGAGCGGGATACGTCCGTCACTCACCAGCACCATATGACGACGCTCCCGACGCATCGACAACAATAGGTCGGCGAGCGTACGGTCCGGCGGCACCACCGCGAGCGGCCGGAGCACCTCGGCCGGGACCGGCGCACGACGCGCCGCCCCGGCGTACCCGAGCACATCCTTGACGTGCACGAAACCGAGCACCCGCCGACTGCTCCGCTGTACCACCGGAAAACGCGACCGTCCCGTCCGCGTCGCCAGCACCTCCAGCGACGCCGGTGACACGTCCTCGGCGACCGTGGTCACCGCCGACCACGGTCGCAACGCGTCGGCGGCGGTACGCCGGCTCAGCGCGAGCGCACCGGTGATCCTGGCGTGCTGCACCGGAGCCAACAGCCCCTCGGTACGGGCCTGCGCCACCAGCCCCGCCAACTCCTCTGCGGTGAAGACCGTCTTCACCGCGTCCGCCGTCTCGATCGCCCACAGCCGCAGCACCTGCCGCGACGCCCACTTCATTGCCAGCAGCAACGGCTTCGTCACCAGGCAGAAGGCCAGCATCGCCGGGCCGAGCCAGAGCGCCGACCGCTCCGGACCGGCGAGGGTGATGTTCTTCGGCACCATCTCACCGACCACCGTGTGCAGGAAGACCACCACACCGAGGGCGAGGACGAACGCCAGCGGATGTACGGCCGCCGCCGGCACCCCCACCGAGTGGAACGGTTCCTCCATCAGATGCGCCAGGGCCGGCTCGGCGATCGCACCGAGGCCCAGCGAGCAGATGGTGATGCCGAGTTGCGCCCCGGCGATCATCAAGGGGATCTGGTTCATCGCCGAGAGGGCGAAACGGGCCTGTTTTGTCACCGCCGCCATCGGCTCGATCACCGTACGGCGCGAGGCGATCAACGCGAACTCGCTGCCCACGAAGAAACCGTTGCCGAGCAGGAGTGCCAGCGCGATCAGCAAATCCGTCACACCGACCACCCCGTACGACGGCCTCTCACGGCGTCTCACCCGGCTCCGACGGACGGAGCACCCGAACCTGCTCGATCCGGTGCCGGTCCACCTCGACCACGGTGAACTCGTACCCCTGCTCCAGCACCGTCTCCCCGGCGACCGGGATGTGCCCCAGGCGGGCCAGCAGGAAACCGGCCAGGGTCTCGTACGGGCCGTCGGGCAACCGGAAGCCGACCTGCTCGACCAGCTCGTCGGCGCGGAGCACGCCGTCGGTCAGGACCGCGCGCTCACCCCCGGGAGCGGTCAGTTCGAGCCGTGCGTCCTCCAGCGCCACCGCCGGGTCGAACTCGTCGGCGATCTCCCCGACCAGCTCCTCCACCAGGTCCTCGACGGTGACCACACCGTCGGTGCCGCCGTACTCGTCGACGACGATGGCCAGGTCGGCGTCGGCCGCCCGCAACGCCGCGAGCACGTTGTCCAGATCGAGGCTCTCCGGTACGTACACCGGCTCCCGGGCCACGGATGCCACCGTCGTGGCAGCCCTGCGGTCCAGCGGTACGCCGAGCGCGTCCGACACCCCGGCCACGCCGGTGACCAGGTCGAGCGTCTCCTCGTACACCGGAAAGCGAGTCCGTCCGGTGCGCTGCGCCAGGGCGAGCAGCTCGGCCACGGAGGCACCCGCCCGCAGTGCGACCACGTCGACCCGGGGGGTCATCGCCTCGGCCGCCCGCTTGCCGCCGAACCGGATGGTCCGGCGCAACAGCATCGCCGTCTCCGGCGACAGCGCCCCGGCCCGTGCCGAGATGGCGGCGAGTAGTCCCAGTTCCTCGGCCGATCGGGCGCTGGCGAGTTCCTCCTGCGGTTCCACCCCGAGCCTGCGGACCAGCCAGTTGGCGGAGTTGTTCAGCGCCCGGATCAGCCACTTGAAGACAATGCTGAACGTACGCATCGGGCCGGCGGTGGCGAGCGCCGCCGGCAGCGGCCGGGCCAGGGCGGCGTTTTTCGGCACCAGCTCCCCGAAGAGCATCGACAGGAGCGTGGCCAGCACCAACGCCAGGAGCGGGGTGACCAGCCCGGTGGGTTCCCCGATGACCGGTCGGAGCAGCGGACCGAAGAGCTTGGCCAGCGCCGGCTCGGCGAGGTAGCCGGTCAGCAGAGCGGTGATGGTGATGCCGAGTTGCGCGCCGGAGAGCTGGAAGGAGAGCTCCCGCAGCGCCTTGCGGACCGTACCGGCGCGACGGTCTCCGGCGGCGGCACGCTGGTCGATCCCGGCCCGGTCGACCGTCACGAGGGCGAATTCAGCCACCACGAAGAAGGCGTTGCCGGCGGTCAACAGCACGAAGGCGACCAGCGGCAGGAGGGTGGTCAGGAGTGCACTCTCGATGATCGGCTCACCTCGGCGCCGATTGTTCCACGACTATGCGCGCCGGCACGAGTACCGATTCACCGGACGGATTTGTTTTGTCAACCGCCGATTCACACGATCAACGGACGGCCGGTGGCCGGCGGACCGCCCCGCCCGGGGTCAGCTCGCGGTGCCGGCCGGTTCCGGCTGGCCCTGCGTGGTCGGCTTGACCGAGCGGAGCAGGACCGTGGCGACGTCGACGACCTCGACCTGTTCGGCCACGCCCTTGCCGTTCACCCCGTCGCTGATCATCGTGGTGCAGAACGGGCAGCCGACCGCGATGGTCTTCGCCCCGGTCGAGATCGCCTCCTCGACCCGCTCCACGTTGATCCGCTTACCGATCCGCTCCTCCATCCACATTCGGGCGCCACCGGCGCCGCAGCAGAAGGAGCGCTCGCTGTTACGCGGCATCTCGGTCAGTCCGTCGGCCGCCGCCGCCCCGAGTACCTCGCGCGGCGGCGTGAAGACCCGGTTGTGCCGACCGAGGTAGCACGGGTCGTGGTAGGTGATGCCGCCGTCGATCGGCGTGACCGGGGTGAGCTTGCCGGTGGCGACCAGGTGTGCCAGCAACTGGGTGTGGTGCACCACCTCGAACTGGCCACCAAGTTCGCCGTACTCGTTGCCGAGCGTGTTGAAGCAGTGCGGACAGCTCGCCACGATCTTGCGCTTGGCGGGTTCCCGGTCGCCGAACGCCTCGTTCAACGTTTCGACGTTCTGCTGCGCCAGCATCTGGAAGACGAACTCGTTGCCGATCCGTCGGGCCGGGTCACCGGTGCAGGTCTCACCCTCGCCCAGGATGGCGAAATTGACGCCGGCCTCGTGCAGCAGTGTGGCGACCGCCCGGGTGGTCTTCTTGGCCCGGTCCTCGAACGCCCCGGCGCAGCCGACCCAGAAGAGGTACTCGAAGTCCTCGGTCTCGCCGACCCGGGGTACCTCGAAGTCGAGCCCCTTGGTCCAGTCTTCCCGGGTGTTCGGCGGCGCGCCCCACGGGTTGCCCTTGTTCTCCAGGTTGCGCAGCATCACGCCCGCCTCGGACGGGAAGCTCGACTCGATCAGCACCTGGTACCGGCGCATGTCGACGATGTGGTCCACGTGCTCGATGTCGACCGGGCACTGCTCGACGCAGGCGCCACAGGTGGTGCAGGACCAGAGCACGTCCGGGTCGATCACCCCGCCCTCCTCGGCGCCGCCGATCAGTGGGCGGTTCCCCTCGGCGAGCGAGAGCACGTCCAGGTGGGCGAGCTGCGCCTGGGTCGCCTTCTCCTCACCGGTCAGGTCCTTGCCCCCGCCGGCCAGCAGGTACGGCGCCTTCGCGTACGCGTGGTCCCGCAGGCTGAGGATGAGCAGCTTCGGCGAGAGCGGCTTGCCGGTGTTCCAGGCCGGGCACTGCGACTGGCACCGTCCGCACTCCGTGCAGGTGCTGAAGTCCAGCAGGCCCTTCCAGGTGAACTGCTCGACCTGGGCGACGCCGAACTGGTCGGACTCCGGGTCTGCCTCCTCGAAGTCGAGGGGCTTGCCGGCGCTCATCATGGGCCGGAGCGCACCGAGCCCGGAACCGGCCCGGCCCGGGTCGCGCTTGAAGTAGATGTTGAAGAACGCCGCGAACCGGTGCCAGGCCACGCCCATGGTCACGTTGAGCGCGATGACGATCACCCAGGTCATCGAAATGGCGATCTTCACCAGGGCGGTGACGCTGGTGCCGGCGGACCAGTCCGGCAGGACCGCGCCGACGGCGTGGCTGACCGGGGTCGCCCAGGCCGGGAACTCGAAGTGGTCGGTGGCGACCTTGAAGCCCCGGATGAGGAACCCGCAGACCAGGACCGCCAGCACCACGGCCTCGACGAAGTAGCCCTGCCACATGGTGGAGCCGGTGAAGCGCGAGCGACGGTTCGGGTTGCCGGGACGGTTCGCCAACCGGATTCCGATCAGCACCAGGATCCCGGCCGTACCGAGCACTCCGATGATCTCGGTGGCGAGGCCGTACACCAGCCAGTGCCCGATCACCGGCAGGCCGCCGGTCGGGCTGACCACCTCGAAGTACGCCTCAAGCACGAGCAGCGAGAGCACGATGAAGGCGACCATCACGAACCAGTGCGCGGCGCCGACCACGCTCCAGCGCAGCATCCGGGTGTGCCCGAGGGTCTCGGTCAACATCGTCCGGGTACGCAGGGCCGGGTCACCCGTACGGGTCGGATCGGGTTGCCCCGCCCGGATCACCGACACCATCCGCAGCACCGCGCGCACCGCGAGCACCACCGCGACGGCGGTGACGGCGGCGGCGACAGCCGTGGTGACGATCTGGACGCTGCCCATGCCCTGGCCTCCCGGTCTGCGACGTGTCAGGCGACTGGTCGACCGCAGGGGTGCGATCGTGCCTGCAGCCTACGCGCTATGTTACCCACTAGTAACGTCGGATTCTCCGTGGCCGGCTGCGCCGCGTACGGACACCCTAGGCCGCGCCACTGGACGCACCTTCCGCCGGTCAGCCCCCGGATACGCCAAAGCCGGCGCCCGCGGAACGGAGCCGGCGCCGGCAGACCATGCTGGTCGACCCGAACGGGTCGACCAGCATGGGACGACGTACGAGATCAGTGGCGGATCAGACGGGTGATCAACGCCAGCGGGAGAGCAGGGCCAACGACCCCACCATGCCTCCGAAGCCGATCGCGAGGTTCCAGTAACCCCAGGTGGCAACCGGGTACTCGGTCTCGGAAAGGTAGTAGACCACCAGCCACGCGATACCGAAGACGATCAGGCTGACCGCGGTGATCGGCAACCAGACCGGGCTAGGCTTGCGCGTCGCCGCCGTGCCCGAGGGGCGGACATCGGTCGGTGGGGTGTACACCTTCTTCTTACGGACCTGCGACTTCGGCACGGCGCTCCTCCTGAGGGGTGGCGATCCTCGTCCGGCCTGACAACCGGACGCAGGGGCGACGGTCCATGGCCAATAATGTTCGACAGCTAGCGTAGTCGCGATGACCCGATCAGGCCACGAACGGGGCCAACCGGTTGCTCCCGGTGAACGGATCCGGCTACCGGGTGGGACGGGAAGCCCACAGTACGAGAGACCGACATGATCGGGAGGGCGGACTCGGTGGAGTACACAACGGGTGGAACCTCCTGGGGCAAGGTGCTCCGCCGGGCGGTTGTGGGCCTGCTGCCCCGCCGTTCCGGGCAGCGACGGCCCGGCTGGTCGGCGGCTGTGCCGTTGATCGCACTCGCCGCGGGCCTGCTCTTCACCACTTCGGCAACCACCGCGGCGGGTACCTCGCTGCGGGAGGACCGCCGCCCCGAACTCGCCCAGCTCATGAAGGACCGCCGCGACCAGGTTGTCGCGAGCGAGAAACAGGCCGCCGCCCTCCGTGCCCAGGTGGAGAAGCAGACCGAATCGCTCGCCAGCTCCGACGCACCGGTCGCCGCCCAGCGCGACCGGGCCGCCAGCAACCGTCAGGCCGCCGGGTTCACCGCACTCGCCGGGCCAGGTCTCGTGGTCGAACTCAACGACGCTCCCCGGCTGGGCGACGGCGGACGTCCCGACAACGCCAGCAACGACGATCTCGTGGTCCACCAGGGCGATGTGCAGGCGGTTGTCAACGCTCTCTGGGCCGGCGGCGCCGAAGCCCTGTCCATCATGAATGTCCGCGTGCTCGCCACCAGCGCGGTACGCTGCGTAGGAAACACCCTGTTACTTCACGGGCGGGTATATTCCCCGCCTTTCAAGATCACCGCAATCGGTGACCCCGCCGCCTTGCAGCGGGCCCTCGCCGCTTCCGAGGGCGTCCAGTTGTTCAGGGACGCCGTGGACCACTTCCAACTCGGATACCAGGAGACAGTGGAGTCGAGCGTGACCGTTCCGGCCTTCGAGGGGTCAACGGGGCTACGTAGCGCCCGGGTGCCGGGGTGAGTTCCGTGAGTGGCGACCGGCACGATGATCAAAACGGACGACACCGCGCCCCGGACGCCAACGACCAGACCATGGTGATTCCACGAGTCACCGGGCCTGGGGCCGTACCGTCGGCACCGGCGACCAATGCCCCGGCCACCACGCCCCGAGCCACACCTACCGCCGCGACTCCCGCGCCGTCGGCGACACCCGCCGCGTCACCCGCACCCACAGCTCCGCTGGCCCCCGCCGCGACCCCGCGACCCAGCGTCGAGTTCCTGATCAGTCCACCGTCCAACGGTCACGGCCCCGCCGGACCGGCTCAGGCCACCGCCGGGCCGGCGGGGCGCCTCGGTGGTACGCGAGCCACGACGCCTCCCACGACGCCGACGCCGGCACCGCCGAGCCCATGGGCACCAACCGGCCCTCCGACGCCCGCCGTCGACCCCACGGCAGCGGCACGGGCACGGGGACCATGGCCCGGCACGGTCGGTCCGACCGGCTTCCCGCTGAACGGACCACCCCGGGCCGCGAAGCCGACGGTCGCCGTACCGGGCTTTCCGCCCGCCGCGTCGGCACCGGAGCAGACCCAGCCCATCCCGGCCACCACGCCGGGGCCAACGGGGCCACGTCCCTCCGCTCCCGGATACACGATGCAGGCGTCGGAACGTACCCAGCTCATCCCGAAGCTGACCGGCACGCCCCCGGTGGCGACCGGGCCGACCGGGACAGGTTCACCACCGGCGAAGGCCAGCACACCGGAGGGCACGGGTGCCGCCACCACCGGAACTCAGGCGAACGGAGCGGTACGCCCCCCGGCGGCCACCCCCCAGCCGGGGCAGCCGACGCACGCCGAGAACTCGACCATGCTCATCCCGGCGGTGCCGGCACACGATCCGTCATCCACCGCGCTGCTCCCCACCATGACGCCGCGCAAGACCCAGCCCGACCAGCACGTCACGGCGATGTTGCCGACCGTACCCGCCGGTAACCCGACCGACCGGAGCCCGGCGGCCGGCGACGGTCCGGCCGGCGGCGACCAGGCCGGACCCGACGGCGAGACCCGGCCACGCCGGGGCGAGCGGGTCGTCAAGCTTCGCCCGGAACGCACCGGAGAGGGCTACAAGAGCGTCTACTCGGAGCTGACCCGGCCCACCATCGGATCGCGCATCCGCACCGGCCTCCGGTTCAGCGGCGAACTGATGATCACGTTCGGCTTGATCATCCTGCTCTTCGCCGGCTATGAGATCTGGGGCAAGTCGGTCATCGTCAACGCCCACCAGAGCACCCTGAGCCAGGAACTCGAACAGGCATGGGCGAACGAACCCGGCCCCGATCCGACCGTCGCCCCGAGCACCGGGCCGAGCGCGCCGGCCGGAGTCGCTCCGCCGAAGGCGCCAGCCGACGGCAAACCGATGGCATCGCTCTACATCCCCAAGCTCGACAAGAGCTGGGTGGTGGTGGAGGGCGTCACCCAGAAGGACATCCGGTACGCCCCCGGGCACTACCCGAAAACCGCCCTCCCCGGGCAGATCGGGAACTTCTCGGTCGCCGGTCACCGCAACAAGGCCACCTTCTGGCGTTTGGACGAACTGCACGACGGCGACGTGATCGTGGTCGAGTCCAAGACCGACTGGTATGTCTACAAGGTCACCGACAACGTGATCGTCAAGCCCAGCCAGGTCGAGGTCGTCGCGGCGGTACCCGGCAACCCCAGGGCCAAGGCGACCAAGGCGATGCTCACCCTGACCACGTGCAACCCCAAGTTCGACAACTACGAGCGGTTGATCATCCACGCCGAGCTGGCGCGTAAACAACCGAAGTCGTCCGGGCAGCCGGACGAACTGAAGGGCTGAGCCGTGTACGCGTGGATCTGGCGGCGGCTACCATTTGGCCTGGTCGGCAAGCTGATCGGCTCCGTCCTGCTCATCTCGGCATCGGTCGCCCTGCTCTGGTACCTGGTCTTCCCCTGGGCCGAGCCACTGCTGCCCTTCGACGACGTGCAGGTCACCCAGGAAGACGGTGGCGGTCCGAACGGCGTCGATTCCGGCGACGCCGTCGACTCCGGTGACGACTCCAGCGTCGGGGGCGACCCGGCGGCGGACGACCACTCGGTGCCGTACGACACCGACGAGAACAACACCCCTCCTCCTAGCCCTGACAGGTAACCCGATGCGCGTCCTCGTGATCGACAACTACGACTCCTTCGTCTTCAACCTGGTCCAGTACCTGGGCCAGCTCGGTGTCGACTGCGAGGTACGTCGGAACGACGAGATCGAGCTGGCCGAGATCGGCAGGTTGGGCGTCGCCGGGGTGCTGCTCTCCCCGGGACCGGGTGCGCCCGAGCGAGCCGGCATCTGCCTCGACGTGATCCGTGAGTACGCCGGCCAGCTACCGATCTTCGGGGTCTGCCTCGGCCACCAGGCCATTGGTGTCGCCTTCGGGGCGACCGTCACGAGGGCGCCGGAGCTGCTGCACGGCAAGACGTCGCAGGTGCAGCACAAGTCGGTGGGGGTCCTGGCCGGCCTGCCCCACCCGTTCACCGCGACCCGCTACCACTCGCTGGCCGTACTGCCGGAGACGCTGCCGGACGAGATCGAGGTGACCGGCTGGACCGAGTCCGGCGTGGTGATGGCGATGCGCCACCGCACCCTGCCGATCGAGGGCGTCCAGTTCCACCCGGAGTCGGTGCTGACCGAGGGCGGTCACCTGATGCTCGCCAACTGGCTCGCCGCCTGCGGTCACCAGGAGGCGCTGGAGCTTGCGCCGGCGCTCGCCGCCGAGGTGGACGTACGCCGCCGCTCCGCCTTCGTCACCGTCTAGGTCCCGCTCAGTCGCGCCGGCTGGCACCCGACCCGCCGGGGTGTCGGCCGGGCCGGGGTGCCAGCGTTGTCTCCTAGCGGACGCCAGTCTTGGTCGGCCGAGTGCTCGGCGTGGGGTTGCCGGGGGCGATCGGTGCACCTCCGCCGCCGCCGGCTCCCGCCCCGCCAGTGGGCGTGGGGGTGCCGGTCGGGTTCGTCGGGTTCGTGCTTGGTTGTTCCTGACGGGCAACGGTGACGGTGAGAATGATCTGGGTACCGGGCTTGCGCTTCTGGCCTTCCGGGATGCTCTGCCGCTCCACCCGGCCGGCGTCCTGCGGCGCCACCTTCGAGCCGTTGGAAATCCGCACCTCGAAGCCGAGGTTGTCGAGCCGGTCGGTGGCATCCTCCACGGAGTCGCCGACAACGTCCGGCACCTCCTTCAGGTTGCCGGTGGCGACCTCCACCTCGACCTCGGAGCCCTTCGGCGCCTTGGCTCCGGAACCCGGGGTGACCTTCAGCACGGTGCCGACGGCCTTGTCGCTCTCCACGTCCTTGCGCTTGGGCACCAGGCCCGCCGCAACGAGCTGAGGCGCCACGTTGTCGTACGGGCTGTTGACCAGCGCCGGCGGCACGGTCACCGACTCGCGTCCGCCGCAGAGTTGGAGGGTGACCAGGGCGTTCGGCGCCACGGTGGCGTCGGCGGCCGGCTGCTGGCTGGTCACCGTGTCCTTCTCACAGGTGTCGTTGAAGACCGGCTCACCCGTGACGGTCCGCAGCCCCTGCTGGCGGAGTGCGGCGGAGGCCGCCGCCTCCGACTGCCCGACCACGCCCTGCACCTTGACCGTCGACGTCCCGGGGTCCTGCTTGTTCAGCAGCAGGCCGGCGACGAGTGCGATCACCGCGAGCACGCCGAGCCCGCTGAGGGTGGCGAGCACCCAGGCGGAGGCGCGGCGCCGACCGGGGTCGCCGACCCGGGCCGGTGCAGGCCGCTGGCCACCCGCACCCGGGCGTACGACGCCGGCCGGCGGAAGGGCGGTGGTCTCGTCGTCGCGCATCACCGGGGTGGCCATCACCGGTCGGCCGGCCGCGGCCCGGAGCAGGTCGGCCCGCATCTCAGCGGCGCTCTGGTAACGGTTGAGCGGGTTCTTGGAGAGCGCCTTGAGCACGATCGCGTCGATCGGCGGCGTGACGTCCCGGTTGATGTCGCTCGGCGCCGGCGGGTCCTCCCGGACGTGCTGGTACGCCACGCTCACCGGGCTGTCGCCCACGAACGGGGGGTGTCCGCAGAGCAGTTCGAAGATCACGCAGCCGGCCGCGTAGACGTCCGAGCGGGCGTCCACCGGCTCGCCCCGGGCCTGCTCCGGGGAGAGGTACTGGGCGGTGCCGATGACCGCGCTGGTCTGGGTCATCGTGGTGGCACCGCTGGCCAGGGCCCGGGCGATACCGAAGTCCATGACCTTGACCTGACCGTTCAAGGTCAACATCACGTTACCGGGCTTGATGTCCCGGTGGATGATCCCGTGCCGGTGGCTGAACTCCAGCGCGGCGCAGATGTCGGCGGAGATCTCCAGGGCGCGGCGGGGCATCAGCCGACCCTCGGCCGCGAGCACCTCCTTGAGGGTGCGCCCGTTGACGAACTCCATGACAATGAACGGCAGTGTCTCGCCGGTCGGCGCGATCTCCTCGCCGGTGTCGTAGACAGCGACGATGGCCGGATGGTTGAGGGATGCGGCGTTCTGCGCCTCGCGGCGGAACCGCATCTGGAAGGTCGCATCCCGGGCCAGATCGGTACGAAGCATCTTGATCGCGACGTCCCGGCCGAGCCGGAGGTCGCGCCCTCGGTGCACCTCGGCCATGCCGCCGTAGCCGAGCAGCTCGCCGACCTGATACCTGCCACCCAGCAGGCGGGCCTGCGCAGTCATCGCGTCTGTCGTCCTTCGCTCGTCTGGGTCATCCGGGCGCCATACACGTCCCGCTCTATCCGACGGTACGGCGCGTACTGCGAATCGTCGCGTTCGTTGACTCTCTGCAAGCTAGACGTCACTGCCCGCAGGCTGTTGTTGCTGGCGGGATTGTTCTTCGTCATCCAATAGGAAATCACGCCGGAACAGATCAGCACCACGAGCCCCAACACCACCGCCAGCGCCACCATCAACGACCGGTTGGCTGGCGACTGCGAGGGTCGGGCGACCGAGGCCGGGGCCATCGGCTGCCCGTAACCGGTCGTCTGTGGCGGCCGGGGAGCCGGAACAGCGGCGGCACCCCGGTGGTAACTCCCGGTCTGCGACGGTGTGGCCGGCGAGCCGACCGGTCGTGGCGGCACCGAGGCGGCACCGGCGGGCGGATAGGGGGCGCCCACCCGGGTGCCCCCCAGGGCCGACGACGGCAGACCTGGCGCACCCGAGGTGGGCCCGGCAGCCGGTGAGGCCGGCTGGATCGAGGGCGGCACCGAGCCGGGGTGGCCGGCCGACCGACCCGGTTGCACAGGGTTGGGGGGCACGGGGTGCCCAACGGCCCGGTTCGGCTGGGCGGGTGCCGGATGGGCCGGTGGGCGCATCGGTTGCGCCGGAGTGGCTGCCTGCCGGGCGACCGCCGCCAGGGTCGCGGCCGTCGGCCACCTGGCCGCCGGGTCCTTCGCCATCGACCGTTCGACAATCGCCCGTACGGCTGGCGGAATGTCCGCGGGCAGCGGTCGGGGTGCGTCCCGTACGTGCTGCATCGCGATGTCGAGCGGGTTCTCCCCCTCGAACGGCCGCCGGCCGGAGAGGCACTGGTAGGCCACCACACCGAGCGCGTAGACGTCCGAGGCGGGCGACGCGGTTCCCCCGGTGGCCTGCTCGGGTGAGATGTACGAAGCGGTGCCGAGCACCGAGCCCGCCGCGGTGAGCTGTCCGACCATCGCCGACCGGGCGATACCGAAGTCGGTGAGCACCAGCGTGCCGTTCGGTCGGACCAGCAGGTTGCCCGGCTTGACGTCGCGGTGAACGATGCCCTTCTCGTGGGCGGCGTGCAGGGCGTCGGCGGCCTGCGCCATCAGCGCCATGGTGCGCGCCGGGGTGAGCCGGCCGACCCGTCCCAGGGTCGTCGAGAGCGCGTCGCCCTCGACGTACTCCATCACCAGGAAGGCGATCTGCTGGTCGCTGCCGTAGTCGTAGACGTCCACCACGCCGGGGTGGTTGATCGTCGCCATGGTCCGGGCCTCGCCCCGGAACCGTTCGGCGAATCCCGGCTCGTCGAGGAGCGCGGGCAGCAGGATCTTGACCGCGACGGTACGTCCGAGCACCTCGTCCGTGCCGCGCCAGACGTCGCCCATGCCGCCGCCGGCGATCCGCTCGTCGAGGCGGTAGCGGTTACCGAGCAGGACCCCGGGGCTCAGCATTACTTGCCACCCCCGTCCTGAATGACCGCCCGCATGATCTGACCGGCGATCCGGGTGGCCTCGCCGCTGCCACCGCTGCCGGCGGCCTCCAGGAAGACCGCCACGGCGGAGATCGGCTTGCCGTCCTTCATCACGAACCCGATGAACCAGCCGTGGTCCTTGGTGTTCGAGTCGACCTGGGCGGTGCCGGTCTTGCCGCCGACCTGGTAGCCACTGATCTTGGCCGCCGTGCCGGTGCCGTTCTGGACCACGTTGACCATCATGTCGCGCAGGGCGGCGGCGACCGGCTCGCTCACCGGCTGGCGCAGCTCACGCGGGTCCGCGGTGTAGTAGTCGGTGGTCCGGTCCGGCCCCAGCAACTGCTGCACCAGGTACGGCCGCATCTGGCTGCCGTTGTTCGCCACCGCAGCAGCGATCAAGGCCCCTTCCAGCGGTGTCATTCGTACGTTGTTCTGCCCGATCGCCGACTGGGCCAGCGCCGCCGGGTCGTCCCCACCGTCGGGGTTCTTGATGTCGCCGGTCTCGCTGGTCGCCGTGGGAAGGCCGTTCTCGTCGAGCCGACCAACGGTGAGGTCCTCGTCCCCGAAACCGAACGCCCGCGCCTTCGCCTTGATCGTTTCCGCGCCGAGCTTGACCGCGAGCTGGGCAAAGCCGGTGTTGCAGGATTCGGTGAGCGCGTCCTCCAGCGTCACCTCCGCCTCCGGGCAGATGCTCGCGGCGGCGTTGCGGATCGGAGTGCCCGAGGTCGGCGCGGTGTAGCTCGACCCGGCCGGGATCTTGGTGTCCTTGGTGTAGCCGTTCTCCAACGCGGCTGCGGCGTCGATCACCTTGAAGGTCGAGCCCGGCGGGTTGACCTCGGTGAGTGCGCGGTTCAGCAGCGGCTCGTTCGGATCCTGGACGAGCTTGTCGTACGCCGCCGTTGCCGCGTCGATGTCGTGGGTGGCCAGCGTGTTCGGATCGAAGCTGGGCATGGAAACCAGCGCCTGCACCGCCCCGGTGGTCGGGTTCAGTGCGATGGCCGCACCTCGGGTCGCACCGACCTTGTTCTTGGTCAGCTCGTCGAAGGCGGTCTGCTGGGCCCGACGGGAGAGGGTCAGCAGCACGTTTCCGCCAGCGGTCTGGTCACCGGTGAACAGGTCCCGGACCCGGTCCCCGAAAAGCTGGTCGCTGGTGCCGGCGAGAAAGTCGTTCTCGCTCCGTTCGATGCCGGTCGGGCCGATGTTGACCGGCTGGTAGCCGAGCACGTGCGCGTACATCGGCCCGTCGACGTACGAGCGCAGGAACTTCAGCCGGCCCGAGGTCTCCTTGCTGCTGGCCAGAGCCGTGCCGCCGGCCTCGATGTTGCCCCGCTTGCGGTCGTACTGGGCAACCTGCACCCGCCCGTTGTAATCGCTGGTGCGGTAGTCGTCGGCCTTGTAGCCCTGGACCCAGTTGAGATTCACGAAGAGCAGGCCGAACAGGACCATGACGACCACGCCGACCTTGCGCAGGGGTGCGTTCACGGGCGAATCACCTCCGTTTGCGCGCCGTGCAACTGGGCCGGGGGCGTCCCGGAGCCACCCGCCGCCCGGGCGGGCGAGGAGCCGTCCACCGGCCGCCGGGCCGCGTCGGAGATCCGTAGCAGCATCGCCACCAGCAGCCAGTTCGCCATCAGTGACGAACCACCGGCGGAGAGGAACGGTGTCGTCTGACCGGTCAGCGGGATGAGCTTGCTGATGCCGCCGACGATCACGAAGACCTGCAGTCCGAGGGTGAACGCGAGGCCGCCGGCGAGGAGCTTGCCGAACGAGTCGCGTACGGCCAGTGCGGCACGCAGCCCCCGCTCGACGATCAGCAGGTAGATGACGAGCAGCGCGGAGAGCCCGAAGAGGCCGATCTCCTCACCCATGCCGGCGAAGATGAAGTCGTTGTGCACCTCGGGTACCAGGGTCGGCTGGCCGGCGCCCGGCCCGGTGCCGAAGAGACCTCCGGTGCCGAGCCCGAGTAGCCCCTGGACGAGCTGATACCCGTCCCCGAGCGGGTCGTCGAACGGGTGCAGCCAGATCTCGGCCCGCAGATAGAAGTTGGCGAACGGGCCGCCGACCGTGCTGCCCAGGAAGTACGCCAGGAAAGCGCCGCCGAAGAAGAGCAGCAGACCGATAATCAACCAGCTAACCCGTTCGGTGGCGATGTAGAGCGTCACCACGAACATGCCGAAGTAGAGCAGCGAGGTGCCGAGGTCCTTCTCGAAGACGAGGACCATGAGGCTGACCAGCCAGACCCCGATCACCGGCCCGAGGTCCCGGCCGCGCGGGAAGTCAATGCCGAGGAAACGGCGGCTCGCCAGCGACAGCACCTCCCGCTTGCGGACCAGGTAGTAGGCGAAGAAGACCAGCAGGGCCAGTTTGGCGAACTCACCCGGCTGGATGGAGAACCCGCCGATCATGATCCAAAGCTTGGCGCCGTTGATCTCCGACATGCTTCGCGGGAGGACCGCCGGGAGCATCACCAACACGATGCCGGCGAGGCCGAGCGTGTACGCGTACCGCGAGATTGCTCGGTGGTCTCGGAGCAGGACCAGCAGGCCGGCAGCGAGAATCACCGCGGCCAGGGTCCAGGCCAACTGGCGACCACCGGTGCCAGCGAAGATCGGGAAGTCGGGCCGCTCCTCCGGTCTCGCCTCGCCGAGGTCGAGCCGGCGCAGGAAACCCACGCCGAGCCCGTTGATCAGCGCCACCGCCGGCACCAGCACCGGGTCGGCGTACGGCGCCAGGTAACGAATCACCAGGTGCAGGCCGAGGAAGACCGCAGCGAGTGCTGCGGTCGGCACCCAGAAGTCCAATGTCACCGTGTCGAGCAGGTTCGCCTCGACGGTGGCCGCGTAGCCCAGTACCAGTGCCATCGCCAACAGCAGGAGCGACAGTTCGGCGTTGCGCCGGGACGTGGTGTCCCGGACGCGTGGCATCTCACCCGTGACTGCGGGCGCTGGTGGCGGTCCGACTGGGGCAGTCACGATGAGTCCCTCGGATCGTTGGATCTCACGGTCACTCGGGCGACCGGCATCCCGCCGGGTCGGGGGTGGCCGGCGGAAGGGTGTCGGACGGCAGCACCTCGGGGCTACCGCTGTCGGCCGTCGCCGTCACCTCGGGCTGATCCGAACTCTCCGTCACCCCAGACGCCGACGGGGTCGGCGTTCCGGAGAACTGGGGAGTCGGGGAACCGGATGGCGACGGCGGTTCGCTCGGGCTCGGTGAGCCCTCGGCCGACGCTGTCGGGCTCGGTGGGCAGGTCGGCTTGAGGTTCGGGTTGCCCGGCTCGTCGACGGTCAACTCCGAGAGCAGACGCTCGGCGTCCGGCTCGTTCTTCGCCACTATCCCCTGCTTGACCTGCTCCTGCGCCGCGTTGGTCAGGTCGTTGAGCTCGGCCCGACTGGTGGAGTGCACGCTGGAGAGGTTGAGCCCGGCGATCTGGCCCGGCACGCCCCGGAACACGGCGAGCTGGCCGGTCTCGGTGGCACCCACGTAGAACTGCCGCTGGCTGTAGGTCCAGCCGCCCCAGAGGCCGGCGCCGAGGATGGCGGCGAGAGCGATCAACTGCACCGCCGTACGCACCGGCCGGCGGCGGGGCCGCTCCGGGTCGTCGTCGGCGTTCGCCGGGGATTCGGCCGGTTCCGGGCTGGCGGGACGTGGCGGAGTCAGTGCGGAGGCCCGCGCGGCCGGGGTGGAGTCGTCCGCCGAGGTGGCCATCCCACGGTCACGGGCGGCGGCGCCGCCAACGATCGGTGCCGCCTCCAGGATGTCCTGGTCGGTCGCGTCGGCGATGACCACCGTGATGTTGTCCGGGCCACCGCCGCGGAGCGCGAGCTGGACCAGCCGCTCGACACACTGCTGCGGGTCGGTGTACTCGCGCAGGGTCTGGCCGATGGTCTCCGCACTCACCACGCCGGAGAGACCGTCACTACAGATCAGGTAGCGGTCACCGGGGAGCACCTGCCGGACGGAGTACTCCGGGTCGATGTCGCGTCCGTCGAGCGCCCGGGTGAGCAGCGACCGTTGGGGGTGACTGCTCGCCTCCTCCAGCGTGATCCGACCCTCGTCGACAAGCATCTGGACGTACGTGTCGTCCTTGGTGATCTGGGCGAACTCCCCGTCGCGCAGCAGGTACGCGCGCGAGTCACCGATGTGCACCATGCCGATCTTGCTGCCGGAGAAAAGCGTGGCAGTCAGGGTGGTGCCCATACCCTCCAGGTGTGGGTTGGCGTCCACCGTGTCGCGCAGTTGTTGGTTGGCGGTGTCGACGGCAGAACGCAACGCGTCGACCAGGGCGTCCCCAGGGACATCCTCGTCGAGCGGCGCCATCGCACCGATGACGATGTTGCTGGCGACGTCACCGGCGGCCATGCCGCCCATGCCGTCCGCCACGGCGAGTAGCCGCGGACCGGCGTAGACGGAATCCTGGTTTCCGTCTCGGATCAGACCGCGGTCGCTGTGGGCCGCATAGCGCAGGGTCAGAGTCATGGCCGTAACTCAAGAGAAGTGCGGCCGATCCGGATCGGCACGCCGAGGGGGACGGGGGTTGGTCCGGTGACCTTAGCGCGATCGAGGTATGTGCCGTTAGTCGAGCCGAGATCCTCGACGAACCACTGACCGGAACGGGGCACCAGCCGGGCGTGTCGGGCCGAGGCGTAGTCGTCGGTAATCACCAGGGTGGAGTCCTCCGCACGGCCAATGGTGATCTGCCCTTCACCGAGAGTGATCCTGGTGCCAGCCAGCTGGCCGGCGGTGACCACGAGTTGATGTGCCGCCCGGCCGCGCTTCACCTTCGCCGGCTTGCCCTGGGAGGTCACCGCGCCGACCCCGCGCGGGGCGGCGACCAGGCGACTGGACCGGGCGCCCGCGAAGAGATCCCGACGGATGACGCCCACCACGGTGAAAACGAAGATCCAGAGCAGGACGATGAACGCGAACCGGGCGACGGTGATGACGAAGGGCGCCAAGTTTTTAGCCGTCCACTCGGAACGTCAGGGTGGTCGTCCCGAGCTGGACCATGTCTCCAGGGTTGAGCGCCACCGCCGAAACCCGCTGGCCGTTGACCATCGTCCCGTTGGTCGACCCCAGGTCGGTGAGGACAACCTGGGCGCCGTCGAAGTCGAGCCGGGCGTGTCGCCGGGAGATTCCGACGTCGGGCAGCCGCAGGTTCGCCTGGTCGCCGCGACCGATCACGGTCGAACCCATCTGCAACGGGTAGCTGCGGCCGTCGCCGGAGACCAGTCGCACGTTGCGACCGCCACCGCCGTGTCCGGGCGGCGGGCCGTAGCCACCGCCCTGCTGGTCGTACGGCGAGTAGCCGCCGGGGGCGGGCTGGTCGTAGCCCTGCTGCTGGACCGGGGCGACATCGCCCCCGGTGTAGACCTCCGCGGTGACCCGGAACATGCCCGTGTCCAGTCCGTCGCCGCGCTCGATCTCGACGATCACGTCGCCGTAGACCGTCCACGCCTGCTCGCCGATGAACTCGGCCTGCGACTGCGCCAGCTCCTGGGCGAGCGCAGCGGCGTACGGCGCGAGCCGACTGTGGTCGTAAGGCGAGAGATCGATCACGTAGCGGTTGGGCACAAGAGTGCGCCCACCAGCCAGGATCGCCTTGTGCGCCTCTGCCTCCCGCTGCATCGCGTTGAGGATCTCCACAGGGTGGACGACCCCCTTGAACACCTTCGCGAAGGCCCCTTCTACCAGGCCTTCCAGACGCTTCTCGAAGCGTTGCAGCACGCTCACCGGCTCCTCCTCGGGTCCCGAGGACATGATGGTATCCGGCCGCCGCACGCGCAGCTCGCACGCCGCTCGGCCGTCCGCTGCCGACCCATACCTGAGGGTCGGAGTCCTCGTGCTAGTGTTCCATGCGCCGCCAGCGGTAACGCCAGCGGTCGCAGTACGAACAGCGTAATATGTCCCGGCGTCGGTCGAAGACCTGGCTGGGATAACCTGAAGTTGGTAGGGCCCACGCACGACGGTGGGGGCAGTGCTAATCTGCCTCGGCGTCGCGTAAGGGGAAGTGGCGGAATGGCAGACGCGCACGGTTCAGGTCCGTGTGCCCGAAAGGGCGTGGGGGTTCAACTCCCCCCTTCCCCACCAACACGAAGGGCCCCGCGTTCACGCGGGGCCCTTCGTCCATCTCTGGGCGCGAATGCCCGAACCTGATGGGCACCGCGTTATGCTCCGATGGTTTCCGGCTGCCGAAAATTCTGGAGTGTCGTGTGAGTGTCGCGCTGGTGACCGGATCAGGCGGTCTGATCGGCTCCGAGGCGGTCCGGCACTTCGCCGGTCTCGGCCTCGACGTGGTGGGCATCGACAACGACATGCGTCGTCAGTTCTTCGGTGCCGAGGCCTCCACCGCGTGGAACGTGCTCCGACTGACCAGTGATCTCGGCGGGTCGTACACACACAAGGACGCGGACATCCGCGACCGGGACGCGCTGGCGGAGATCTTCCGGCGCTACGGCCGCGAGATCTCGGTGGTGATCCACACCGCCGCGCAGCCCTCACACGACTGGGCGGTACGGGACCCGTTCACGGACTTCGACGTGAACGCCGGCGGCACGTTGAACGTTCTACAGAACGTCCGTGAGCACTGCCCCGAAGCGGCCTTCATCCACTGCTCGACCAACAAGGTCTACGGCGACCGGCCGAACAGCCTGCCCTTGATCGAGCAGGAGACCCGCTGGGAGATCGACCCGGGACATCCGTACGCGGACGGCATCAAGGAGGACATGTCGATCGACGGCACTCTGCACTCCGTCTTCGGCGCCTCCAAGGTCGCCGCCGACGTGATGGTGCAGGAGTACGGCCGCTACTTCGACATGCGTACCGCCTGCTTCCGTGGCGGCACCTTGACCGGCCCGGCCCACTCGGCGACCGAACTGCACGGCTTCCTGGCGTACGTGATGCGCTGCAACATGGAGCGCCGGACGTACAAGATCTTCGGATACAAGGGCAAAATGGTGCGTGACGCGATCCACAGTCACGACGTCGTCAACGCGTTCGAGGCGTTCTACCGCAACCCGCGCTCGGCTGCGGTCTACAACCTCGGTGGCGGGCGGCACTCGAACTGCTCGCACCTGGAGGCGTTCGCGATCGCCGAGCAGATCTCCGGGCAGGAGATGATTACCGAATACCGCGAGGAGAACCGGATCGGTGACCACCAGTGGTGGATCGGTTCCAACGCGTCATTCCAGGCCGACTACCCGGACTGGAAGCAGATCTACGACGTGCCGATGATCCTGCGCGAGATCTACGAGGCCAACGTGGACAAGTGGATACCGCAGGCATGAGCGCACCGGTTCAGGCCGCACCATGAACCGTCGACATGCGCTGACCAGTCAGTTCAGCCACGGGGATCACGGCGCCGCCAGGCGCAGCGAGGAACCGCGATGATCTCCGAGGGTAAGCGCAACGTGCTGGGCGTTCTCGTGAACGTCGTCGACTACGACGCCGCCGCCACGGAGGTGATCTCCGCCGCCCGGGAACGTCGGCCGTTCGCGCTCACCGCGCTGGCTGTACACGGCGTGATGACCGGCGTACTGGATCCACCCCACAACGCTCGTCTCAACTCGTTCGACCTGGTCACGCCGGACGGTCAGCCGGTCCGCTGGGCGCTCAACCTGCTGCACGGGGCCAACCTGAACGAACGGGTCTACGGTCCGACGCTCACGCTGCGCGTCCTGGCCCGCGCCGCCGACGAGGGTCTGCCGGTCTACCTCTACGGCTCGACCGAGCAGACCCTGGCCCGCCTGGTGCCAGCCTTGGAACGGCGCTTCCCGGCGCTGAAGTTCGCCGGGGTGGAGGCGTCCAAGTTCCGCTCGGTGCGACCGGGCGAGGAGAACGAGATCGCCGACCGCATCCGCAGCTCCGGGGCCCGGCTGGTGCTGGTCGGGCTCGGCTGCCCCCGACAGGAGGTCTTCGCCTACGCGATGCGCCCGCTGTTGGACATGCCACTGCTGGCCGTCGGGGCCGCCTTCGACTACCACGCCGGACTGCTGCGCAAGCCGCCGGCGTGGATGCAGCGGGCCGGGCTGGAGTGGCTCTGGCGGCTCGGCCTGGAACCGAGACGCCTCTGGCAGCGCTACCTGGTGCTGAACCCGGCGTACGCCACCCGGGTGGCGGCGCAGCGGACGAAACTCTGGAAGGCCACACCACCGCCGCCGGCAAGCGACCCGCCGTCGAGTTTCTCGGTCTGACCGCGAACCTCTCCGGACCGAGCGCACCACGAGTTCCTGGACCGCCCCGCCCGTACCTCGGGAGGGGCGGTCTGTCGTTGCGGGGACCTGGAGCGGTCGGGGTCTATCCGTTGGGCAAGCGCTTTCCTATGCTGAGCTGATGATGAGGAGCGACGACGAGCTGACCCCGGCCCGACTGATCCCGAAGATCGACCGGCTCTGGGCGCTATCCGCCGAGAAGATCGACTCGATCGAACAGACCTCTCCACCCGGCTCGCCCTCGCCGGTGTTCACCGTCGACGGCCGGTACACCGCCCGGGGGTGGACCGAATGGACCCAGGGTTTCCAGTACGGCTCCGCGCTGCTCCAGTACGACGCCACCGGCGAACACCGCTTCCTCGACGTCGGCCGGGACCAGACCGTGGCCGTGATGGCCAGTCACGTCAGCCACATCGGCGTACACGACCACGGCTTCAACAACGTCAGCACGTACGGCAACCTGTGGCGGCTGATGAACGAGGGGCGCATCCCCGAGGACCAGGGCGAGCGGCACTTCTACGAGCTCGCCCTGAAGCTCACCGGCGCGGTGCAGGCGGCCCGGTGGCGGGAGACCGCCGACGGCACCGGCTACATCTACTCCTTCAACGGGCCGCAGTCGCTCTTCGTCGACACCATCCGCTCCTGCCGCGCGCTCAGCCTGTCGCACCTGCTCGGACACGTCCTGATGGGTGAGCGGGACGAACGGATCTCACTACTCGGACGGCTGGTCGAACACGCCATCAACACCGCCAGGTGGAACGTCTTCTACGGGGAAGGACGGGACGGCTACGACATCCCCGGCCGTACCGCTCACGAGTCGATTTTCAACGTGAACGACGGCAGCTACCGGTGTCCGAGCACCCAGCAGGGCTACTCCCCGTTCAGCACCTGGACCCGGGGACTGGCCTGGGCCATGCTCGGTTTCCCGGAGCAGTTGGAGTTCCTCGCGACCCTGCCGGACGAGGCGTTCGCACCGTACGGCGGCCGGGTCGGGGTCGAGACGCCACTGCTCCGCGGAGCCATCGCCACCTGCGACTTCTACCTGGCCCACACCCCGGTCGACGGGGTGCCGTACTGGGACACCGGCGCCCCCGGACTGACCCGGCTCGGTGACTACCTGGAGCACCCGGCTGACCCGTACAACCCGCACGAACCGGTGGACTCGTCAGCGGCGGCGATCGGGGCGCAGGGGCTGCTCCGACTCGGCCGCTATCTCACCTCGATCGGTCGAAACGCGGAGGGACGGCGCTACTGGCAGGCCGGACTGACGGTCTGCGACACCCTCTTCGACGAGCCCTACCTGAGCACCGACAGTCGGCACCAGGGCCTGATCCTGCACTCGGTCTACCACCGCCCGAACGGCTGGGACCACGTACCGGCCGGGCAGGGGGTGCCGAACGGCGAGTCCAGCATGTGGGGTGACTACCACGCCCGCGAACTGGCCCTCTACGTCCAACGCGTGGCCCGCGCCGAGCCGTACTACACCTTCTTCGGGCCGAACGCGGTCGCCGTACCGTCGATCTCCGCACCGGCCGCGGCGCTGGTGGCCCGGTGACCGGCCGGCCGGTCGCGGTCGTCACCGGCGGATCCCGGGGCATCGGGCGCGGCATCGTGCTCTCGCTCGCCGGCGCCGGGTACGACGTGGTCGTCAACTACGCCAGCAACGCGGACGCCGCCCGGGAGGTCGGCAAGGAGGTCGAGGCGCGGGGTGGGCAGGCGCACCTGGTCCGGGCCGACGTCGCACAGCGCACCGACCGGCGGACGCTGATCGACCAGACGGTCGCCACCTTCGGCCGGCTCGACCTGCTGGTCAGCAACGCAGGGGTCGCCCCCGCCGTACGGGCCGACCTGCTGGAGGCCGAGGAGGAGTCCTTCGACCGGTTGATCGAGATCAACCTCAAGGGGCCGTACTTCCTGGTCCAGCTCGCCGCCCGGACGATGATCGAACAGCAGGCCGCCGGGATCGTCAGCAACCCGAAGATCGTGATCGTGTCGTCGATCAGCGCCTACACGGCCAGCGTGAACCGGGGCGACTACTGCGTCAGCAAGGCTGGGCTGGCGATGACCGCGCAGCTCTACGCGACCCGGCTGGCCGAGCACGGGATCAACGTGTACGAGATCCGGCCCGGGATCATCGAGACCGACATGACCGGTGGTGTGAAGGACCGGTACGACGACCTCATCCTCAACCAGGGACTGACCCCGATCCGCCGTTGGGGACAACCGGAGGACGTCGGCCGTGCGGTGGTCGCCGTCGCCACCGACCTGCTGCCGTTCAGCACCGGACAGATCATCGACGTCGACGGGGGTTTCCACCTGCGTACCCTCTGACCGGGTCGTCCCGGGCCACCCCCTACTGGAGGAACTCCGGGGGCGGCCCGGGGTGCGGCCCTGATTCCCCCGGCGCCGGATCGGGCAATGCTGTATTCATGGATATCGACCTGGCTGTCCTGGTCGCGGTGGCTGTCGTCTGGCTGGCCGCCGGCCTCGTCGCGGACGGACTGCCGCAACTGGACAGTCCCCGGACGCTACGCAGACGTACCACCTGGTTGCTGGCCCTGACCGGGACCGGCCTCGGCACGCTGGCCGCCCTCGGCCTGGTCGCGCTGGTCGCGGCGGGCCCGACGGTGGCCGACCGGGCACCGCTCGCCCTGCTCCTGCCCTCGGTCCCGGCCACCGCGGTGGCGCTGCTGACCGTAGGCCGGCTCCGACGCCTGCGGGCCGGTGCCGGCGCGTTCGCCTCGGCGCCGGACGCCCCGTTGTCACCCGCGCTGCGAGCCGGTGCGGCGCACCCGATGATCGCGCTGCCGCTCCAGGTGGCTGGACTGGTGACTCTGCCGGCGCTGGTCTCCGCCACCTCGCTCGTCCCGGTGGCCGCGCTGACCGGGTTCGCGCTCACCACGAGCCTCGCCGTGGTCAGTGTCATCGGCGTACGACACGCTCTGCGCCACAATCGGCTGTCCGAAAATTCGATAACGGTACGCCCGAGCGCCCGGGGAACCTCAGCGCGGCCGACCCGCATCCTGCACGTATAGCAGCTCAAGAATCGCACGTGCGGCTTCGAACCACCGGTCCAGCCATTCCTGCCGAGGCATCGAACCCTTGGATGGCAATTCGAGCAACAGGCCCCGCAACAATGGGTGATCGACCAATGACTCAAACTGCGGCTCGGACCAGTCCGGCGGCGGATACACCGGCTCACTGAGCCCGCCCAGATCGAGCGACGGCAGTTTCGGCGGGCGCTCCGACTGACTGGCCGGACCGAGATCGGGCACCCCGTTGTCATGGGAGCGCAGGTCCTGTCCGGGGGGCCCGTCGTCGGCCAAAATACCGTCCCGGCGGGCGCCGCGGTACTTGGTGCCGAGCCGCTCCGGCTTGGCCGTGCCGTTGCCCAGGTTCTCCGAACCGATCGTCATCCGTCTCGCCTGCCTCACTCCGCCGCGAACCCGCGCGTCAGGTTGTACCAGCCGGTGCCGTGCCGCCTGGTACAACGACCCGGACCTGCCCTGGCGACGGCGTGCACCCGACCAGTAGTCCGGCAGACCCTCGTTGACCTGCGAAGGAATGCGAGGGCGACGAGCGGGCGCTGGTACGGGCAACAACCAGCGGACATGGTGAGCGCGGGCACCCATCGGGGTGTCCGCGCTCAGAATTGGCCCGCGTCGTGCGCTCAACTAGTCCAGATCGAACTCGCCGTCCTTGGCGCCGCCGACGAAGGCGTCCCACTCGTCCGGCGTGAAGATCAAGGCTGGCCCGGCCGTGTTCTTCGAGTCACGAACAGCGATCGCGCCACTCACGAAGGCCACCTCGACGCAGTTGTCACAATTAGGCCCGCTACGCGAGCTCTTGTACCAAGCTGCGTCGGTGAGGTCTACGCGAAACCCCTTTGTCTCCACTTCCACAATGGCTCCTCTGCCAACCTTGCAATCAGAGCTACCGAATCCTCCGGGCGAATCGCCGCAGCTCGAATATGGTCGAAAATAAAGGCGTACTTCTGTAGCTCCTCGACCTTTTCCAGGAAGAGCCCACCCGTGGCGTTTTCGGCGTACACCACCGGGGGGTCACCCGGTTCCGGAAAGTCGAGAATCGTGAAGGTGCCGTCCATGCCGGCATGCGCGCCGACGTCGAACGGCAAGATCTGGATCGTTACATTCGGCTGATCGGCCGCTTCCACCAGCCGCTTCAGTTGGTCGCGCATGACCTCGTCGCCACCGACCGGCCGACTTACCACCGTTTCATCGAGCACCACCCACACGTCGATCGGATCGTCTTGGCTCAGTAACGACTGACGACCCAACCGGACACGGACACGCTGCTCGACCTCGTCCGTGGTGATGTCCGGCCGCGCTGACCGGATCATCGCCTTGGCGTACTCCTCGGTCTGGAGCAGACCCGGCACGACCTGTTGCTCGTACGCCCGAATCGAACCGGCGGCGGCCTCGAAACCGACGTATGCGCTGGTCAGCACGGTGCTGTACGAGGCCCACCAGCCCTTCTGCCGCGCCTCCCGGGCGATCTGCAGCAGGTCTTCGCTCTCCTTGCCGACGATGCCGTAGATGCTGATCATGTCGCGAACATCACGAACCGTGGCGGTGGTGTGACCCGTCTCAATACGTGAGATCTTGGACTGCGAGCATTCCAGCCGCTCGGCGACCACCTCGATGGTCACCCCGGCCGACTCCCGGAGCCGACGCAACTCGGCTCCCAGACGACGGCGACGGATGGTCGGGCTCCGGCGCTCAGACACCGGGTCACCTCCGGTCGATCGCGCATAGTTCGGCCCACCGCGGTGCGCGACCATCAGGCGGTGGGCAATCGAGTTCGCGGCAGGATTTACCCACGTGTCAGCCGGCCGCGGCGGCGGAGACCGCCCCAGTCTGCCGCGTCCACACGCGACACTTCAAGCTTCGGCGGCACCCAACGCGCAAGAGCCATGCTGCAACTTGCATTGATCACACTCTTCGTGCACTCTGTGCGTATGGCTCGGGTTACTCAGCGTTTCGATCTAGTGGCACTGCGGACCGCCTGTCGCTCCGCAGTGGACCGGAGCGGCCTCCTCGCGCAAGCCCCGACCGGACACGACCCGGGGTAATGACCCCGCCGCTGTACGCCGTACGGCTACGGCGGCTGGTGCGGTCCCGGAGTCGACGGGTGTTGGTCGGGGCCGGCGTGAACGCGCCGACCGGCCCCTACCACCGGCCCCGGCCAGCACCCTCGACCTGCCGCTGTGGGCGGCCGGATTCCGCGTACGTCCACCCACGGACCGCGCGGTCAAGCCCACCAGCTCAACAGTCCAACCATGGTCAGTTCGGACAGGAGTCGATGTGCTTCCTCCCCGCTCAGGTGACGTCCTCCAAGTGACCCGCGCGGCGAGCGTGCAGTTCGCCCAGCCGATCCTCTTCCGGGTGATCCGGGCGCACGACTGGCCCACCTACGACGGCTGGATCTGGCTCGACGGATACGAGCTCAACGCCGCCATGGACGCGGTCGCCCGACGATCGATCTTCGTACAGCTCGACGGACTGCGGGCGGTCCGACTGACAGCGCCAGCAGCGCGGCACCTCAACGCGGGACCTCGGACGATGACCGGCGGACGCAACTCGTCGCCCGTCCGGGTGCGGGTCGGCTGACGGCGGGACATCCCGTCGTTCCGGCGCCGGCACCGGCCCAACCACCATAAACTCGGGCTGACGGCAGGCTCCGGGAAACGATGGTCGTACCAGCGACCCACTCGTCACGAGCCCCGAACCGCAGGGGTGGCCATGGCCACGACGTCCCGCGCTCGACTCCAGCTCACCGCACGTCTCACGTGCGTCGTCACCGCCTCCGCGTTACTCGCCGGCGGGGCGGCAGGATGCGCCACCGAACCCCACCGCCACCTCGACCCGGCCGCCGCGCTCGGCACACCGGCACCCGCTCCCGGGGGCGCATGGCCCTCGTACCCCCTGCCCAGCCAAGTCCCGACGCCGTCGGCGAACGGCTGGTCCCTGCCGGCGCTACCCACAGCCGGACCCAGCGGATCCCACCCGACCCGAGATGTGACAGCGCCGTGGTCGACCCGGCCCACCTCCCAGGCGACCACGCCCCTGGGCGGCGGGAGCGGAGCAGGCGGGCTGGTCGTCGGCCCACGCCCGGATGCCACCACCACCGGCCGGGCCAGCGACCGACTACCGGCGGGCTACCAACGATCACTGGTCTATTCAGGGCTGTTCGGACTGGTCATCGCGATGGTCGGAATCACCATGATCGGCCGGCGCCGGCAACTCTGGTAAGCCTGACGACCGCTCAGCCTGTCGGTGTCGGATCAGGCGTGGCGGGCGCACCGGCGGTAGCCGTGGGCGTCGGAGGCACGCCCGGCGTCGGGGGCGCTTCCGCGACCGTCAACGTGACCTGAGATCCAACCGCGATCGGCGTACTCGGGCGTGGGTCGGAAGCGATCACCGTACCGGGCACCCGGTTCGACTCGCGGAACTCGACCCGGGACGTCAACCCCGCCTGATCGAGTAGCTCCTGGGCCGCTTCCTGACTCAGCCCGATCACCGGTGGCACCTCGACGACACTCGCCGAGGTCGCGGAAGGGGTTGGCGCGGACGTGGTCGGCACGGCCGAGGTCGGCGCAACGGTGGCGCTCCGACTGGGCGACGGCGACGGCGATGGCGATGGGACCGAGGCAGGTCCCGTCCCACCGGGATTCGCCTGCACAATCAGCCAGATGCCGAACGCCAGCACCCCCAACAGGATCAGCCCGATCAGCCCGATCAGGATCGGCATCCACCAGCGCCGGTTGGACCCTCCGTCATCGCCGGCCCACTCGGTCGGTGGCGGCCCTCCCGCACCGGGCCGCACCGGCGGTCGCACCCCTGCCCGCCCGGACCACGGTGCACCACCCGACGAGGGCAGGCCCGCGTCCCGAGCAGCGGGGAGGGCCGCCGTCTGATCCAACCGACGCGCCGAAGGCCGGGGCAGCTTCGCGGTCACGTCCGGCGCCGCCGGGGGCTGCGGCAACTTCGCGGTCACGTCGGGTCCGGCCGGCGGTAGTGCCATCGTCTGGTCACTCGCGGGGCCGGGCAGGTTGCCCGGCAAGGCGATCGTGGCGTCAGGCGACGGACCAGCCGTACGATCCGGCAACGCGATCGTCTCGTCAGAAGACGAACCCACCGTACGATCCGGCAACGCGATCGTCTCGTCGCCCGTCCCCTGGTCCGGCAGCGCCACCGTCTCGTCACCGGCGGAGACCGCTGGAGCGGCGGACGGCAGCACCGTGGTCTCGTCGATCGGTTCCGGTTTCTCGACGGCGGTATCGGCCTCCGCGCCGGACTCGGGCACCGCATCCGACTCCGTCAGCGGTTCGGACAACGCACGCGGCTCGGACCCGGTGGGCGGTGCGGACTCTCCGGCCTGCTCGTCCTCACCCGCAGTCGAGGGCTCCTCGCGCGGACTGGCACCGGACGGGGCCTCTACCGAAGGACCGCCCGGTTCCTCGGCTGGCTCCTCCACCTGCCCGTCGGTAGACGGAGACGACTTTGCCGGGGTCGGTTCAGGAACATCCCGCGGCTGATCACGGTCGTCCGCCATGGTGTGTTCCTCTCCCCGAGATCTTCGCCCATCCAACTTATCTGGCCTGTTCGTCAGCGGCGGCCACGCCACGGTAAGCGGGCCACGCCACGGTAAGCGGGCTACGCGGCCGGCGTGGGTTGATCAGGCAGCGTGGTGGGCAGGTTGCCGCAGTAAATGACAACCTTCTCGTTCCACCGGAGCTGCGCGCCGGGTCGTGGTTCCTGCCGTACGACCAAGCCGTTCTTCCCGTTGGGGTAGGCAGGCTCGAACCCCGCGTCGACGATCTGCGTCTTCGCCTCGTTGCAGCTCAACGCGACCACCTCGGGTACGTCGGCGAGCGGGGCGGCACCCGCCACAAACACCTTGACCGCGGTTCCCTTGCGTACGTTCGCGCCCGCTGGCGGGTCGGTACGCAGGACTGCCGGGTTCTCACCGTCCTTGCCGAAGATCAGCTGCCACCCGAGTCCCCGGTCACGCAGATCCTGCCGCACCCTCTCGAAGCTCTGCCCGGTGAGGTCCGGCAGCGCGAACTGACCCGCGGGTACGGACGCCGTCGTCTTGCCAGCGGACGGGGTCGACGTACTGGGCCGGGGCTTCGACGTCTTCGACGACGTCGGTTCGGCGGTGACGGTGGCGGAAGGGCCGGCCTGGTTCAGCGGCTCGGAACCGTCGCTCTTCGCGAGCGCCCAGCCGCCGATCGCGCCGACGGTGGCGAGCACGACGGTCGCGACCGCCGCGCCAGCGACCATAGCCGCGCGGTTGGGCCGGTCCGACTGCTCGACAGACGATGGCTGCCAGCTCGCATTCCCGTCCGACATGTCGACCACTGCCTCACCATCCGGGCATCGCACCGCCCGCCGACAATCAACACCTGACCAATCGAGTGTGCTGGCTGGTGACAACCACGGTCCAACCGGGCGTCGCAGCACACCCTGGGTAAGGGTGCGAGCACGCCTGACCGCCGTGACTCGCCCTGCCGGCGGGTGAACGCTACGCTGCCCCGCATGGCCGTACGAGGCTGGGGAGGATCGGTCGCCATCGCGATCGGCGTAGCTGCCGGCGCTGGTGCCGCGCAACTGGGGCTCGGTTACGGGCTCGGCATTATCGCCTGGCTGCCGTCGGCCAGCGGTACGAGTGAGGCTTCCTGGGTGGCGAGCCTCGCGTGGGCCTCCTGGATCGCCGCCACCTCGACCGTTGCCGGTGCGATCGCCGCCCAACGGATCGCTGCTCCCGGATCCGTGCGGTCGACCGGCGTGGGCGCGGCGACGTCGCCCAGTCAGGCGCTCACCGGGGGACTCTGGCGGGTCGCGCTCGCACTGGCCAGCGCGGTCGGCGGCTTGGTGACGGTCGCGCTGGTCGCCGTACCGGCGCGGGCCGCGACCCGGGCTGACAGCGTCTCACCGCAGAGCATCGCCGCCGGGTACGCGGTCATCGGGGTGATGCTCGGCCTGGTGCTGGCGATCTGGTCACTCTCGTCCCCGGCCGTCGCCACCAATGTCATCGCCACCTCCGGTTGGTTGTGGCTGCTCGCGATCATCGCGGTCGTTGACGGGGTCCTCTCCGGACGAGGGCTGGCCAGTGCGCAGCTCGGCGTCTGGCAGATCACCTCGGACAGCGAGCGGTTCTGGTTCCGCGACTACTTCTACTGGCCCGGGGCGGCGCTCTCGCTCGGCTCCGCCCTGGTGATCGGGGCGCTCGCCGCCCGCTCGACCGCGCGGCTGCCCGAGCGCCGGGTCGGCGCGGTGGTGTCCGGTGTCGCGGGACCGCTGCTGGTCGCAGCCGCCTATTTCCTGGCCGCGCCCCGGCTGGTCGGGATCCGCGCCGAACAGGTCTCGGCACACCTGGCGGCGCCGTACGCGGTGATCGCCGGTCTCGCCGGTTCGGCCCTGGTCGCCGCGCTGGCGCAGCGCGGGTCGGCGAGCCGGGCGCAACGGGCGGAGCCGACCGGGTCCGCTCCGGCGGAGCAGGACGAACCTGGTCGGGTGCCGCAGCAGCGGGCGGCTGCCCCGGAGGATCGGACCACCGACCCGGACGGGAACGCGACCCGGTCGTACGACAGCGACTCGACCTCCCCGATCGAATCCGCCGAGGCATCGGCGTGGGACGAGCCGTCGGCACCGCCCACGGCCGACGTGCACCGGGCGGATGGCGCTGACCAGCCGGACCCGGAGCAGTTCAGCGGCCCGGACCAGCCCGACGGTACGACGCCGTCGAAGACCCGGCCGAGCCGCTCGCGCCGCACCCGCTGACGGCACCGGGCGGCGGGCAGCCGCCTACTCGATCGGCCAGGTGTGCACGGGCTCGTTGGTCCGTTGCAGCTCCCCGTACCGCTGCAACATCCGGTGCAACGCGGCCGGCCGTGTCAGTCCGTGGCTGTGCTCTGCGGCCCGTACCGTTCGGGCCTGCCAGACCGCGCCGTTGCGGCGGAGCCGACAGCGCTCCTCGATGATCCCGAGCAGCCGGTCGCGTTCCGACGGCGCGACCCCGAACCGGTCCAGCCCGACCGCGGCCCGGGGCAGCAGGACGTCCAGCACGAGGTCCGTCACCCGGACCTCACCGAGCCGGGGCCAGTAGACGGTGGCGTCGATTCCTCGCCGGGCTGCGGAGTGGAAGTTCTCCTCTGCGGCGCTGAACGGGAGCTGACTCCAGATTGGCCAGTCGGCCTCGGCCAACTCTCGGGCCAACCCGAAGTAGAAGGCGGCGTTGGCCAGCATGTCGACCACGGTTGGCCCGGCCGGTAGCACCCTGTTCTCCACCCGCAGGTGCGGGCGACCGTTCATGATGTCGTACACCGGCCGGTTCCAGCGGTAGACGGTGCCGTTGTGCAACCGCAGCTCACTGAGGCGTGGCACCCCGCCCCGGTGCAGCACCTCGGCCGGATCCTCCTCCTCGCAGATTGGCAGCAACGGAGGGAAGTACCGCACGTTCTCCTCGAAGAGGTCGAAAATCGAGGTGATCCACCGTTCGCCGAACCAGACCCGTGGTCGTACGCCCTGGGCTTTGAGTTCGTCCGGCCGGGTGTCGGTCGCCTGCTCGAAGACGGCGACCCTGGTCTCCGCCCAGAGGTGCCGTTCGTAGAGGTACGGCGAGTTGGCGCCGATGGCGACCTGGATGCCGGCGATGGCCTGGGAGGCGTTCCAGTAACTGGCGAAGTTGTCCGGGGCGACCTGTAGATGGAGCTGGATGCTGGTGCAGGCGGCTTCGGGCGCGATCGAGTCGGTCTGCGTGTGCAGGCGTTCGACGCCCCGGATGTCCATCTCGATGTCCTCGCCCCGGGCGGCGACGATCTGGTCGTTCAGCACCCGGTACCGCTCGTTCAGCGAGATGTTGTCCACGACCAGGTGCCGTGCGGTGAGGGTGGGCAGGATGCCGATCAGGACCACCGAGGCGTCGGCCTTGACCGCGCGGTCCTCAAGCCGGCCCAGGCTCGCACCCAGGTCCCGTTCGTAGTCGGCGAACCCGGTCCCCTCGATCAGGCGGGGGCGAGCGTTGAGTTCCAGGTTGAACTGTCCCAACTCGGTCTGGAACATCGGGTCACCGAGGTTCGCCAGGATCTCCTCGTTGCGCATCGCCGGCTCGGCGTCGGCGTCGACCAGGTTCAGCTCGATCTCCAGACCGGTCATCGGCCGTTCGGCGTCGAAGCCGAAGTCGTCCAGCATCAACGCGAAGACGTCCAGACAGCGACGTACCTTGTGGCGGTAGCGGATACGGTCCGCCCTGGTGAAAGCGCTCTGTCCGACCTCAGTGCCCATGTGCCCTCCCCGGCGAAAAGCGCTGTCGGCGCAGCCCGGAGGAGTCGATGCCCGGATTCTTACCGCGACCGAACTCTTACCGTACGAGTAAGGACCGTATCGGGCCAGGACGGCAACACGGCCAGCCGGGAGTGGGCGGCCAGAGACGCTGTGTCAACCATTGCACAGAGTTCGCGTATCGGCGGTATGCCCCACAACGGGTCCGCCCCGGGACCGGGGGCGGTCGCCGGGGCGGAGATACGGATCGACACGCGCGTCTCCGCGCCGTCCGTTGTGGAGGGTGGATCAGGCGGCGCGGATGGCCTCACCCTCGATTTCGATCTTGACCTTCTTGCCGACCAGGACGCCACCGGTCTCCAGGCCCATGTTCCAGGTCAGGCCCCAGTCCTCGCGTTCGATCTCGGTGGTGGCGGTGAAGCCGAAGATCTCCTGCCCGAACGGGCTGGTGCCAACACCGTGGAACTCGACGTGCAGGTCGACCGGGTTGGTGACCCCCCGGATGGTGAGCTCACCGGCGAGCACGAACTCGTCCCCGCTGTGCGACTTCACCCCGGTGCTGCGGTACTCCAGGGTCGGGTGCTTCTCCACCTCGAAGAAGTCACCGCCGTTCAGGTGCGCGTCGCGGTCGGCCTGGCCGGTGGTGATGCTGGCGGCCTGGATGGTGGCGGTGACCGACGACTGCAGCGGGTCCTCCGCGACGGTGATGGTGGCGGTCGCCTCGGTGAACTCACCGCGCACCTTGCTCACCATCATGTGCCGGGCCACGAACCCGACCCGCTTGTGTGCCTGGTCGAGCTGGTAGGTGCCGGCGGCCGGGATGGTGAGGCCTTCCCACGCCCGGGTGGCCGAGTTGGTGCTGGTCATGATCCTGACCCTTTCAGCGGGGATGATTGAGTACGTCAACGACTGACTGAGCAACTATAGACTGAGCAATATTCCCACTGTCAAGCATTGCTAGGATGTAGCGGTGACATCGACCGACGAGCTAGCCGACGACCCCCGGATCACCGCGCTGGGGCTGCTCATGGAGGTGCACGCCGGGCTGACTTCCCGGTTCGCCGCCCAGTTCGAGGAGCACGGACTGTCGACGGTCGAGTTCGAGGTGTTGATGCGCCTGACCCGTTCTCCGGAGCACCGGCTGCGGATGAGCGATCTCGCCGCCCAGACGTCGCTCTCGACGAGCGGCGTGACCCGGGTGGTCGACCGGATGGAGCGGGGCGGGCTGCTCCGCCGTCACTCCTGCTCGTCCGACCGGCGCAGCCTCTACGCCGTGGTGACCGAGGCGGGCGTGACCCGACTCGACCAGACCCTGCCGGGGCACCTTGAGCTGATCGACCGATGGTTCACCTCGCGACTCGAACCGGAAGCGCTGCG
Source organism: Micromonospora sp. NPDC050417 (assembly GCF_044458865.1). NCBI lineage: Bacteria > Bacillati > Actinomycetota > Actinomycetes > Micromonosporales > Micromonosporaceae > Micromonospora > Micromonospora sp. NPDC050417. The sequence continues at coordinate 270,193 of NZ_JBITIH010000002.1, read as the reverse complement.
GATCCTGCTCAGCTCGCTACGGATCGTCAGGGACGCGGTCAACCCGGACGCCACCGCCGGCGGCGACGGCGTCGATGACGGCGTAGGCGACGGGGTGGACCACGCCACCGCCAGCCCCTGATTCCGCCGTCTGGGCACCCTGTCCGGCGTCGCTTCCGTGGTCACGTCGAGTGTCCGGTCGCCGGATCGCGCGACCGGCAGAAAAACCGGCAGAAGTCATTCGCGTACTGAGGTGTTTACCCCATTCCGGGACAAACACCATGGCTAGTCGTACTAGTGTCCATCGAACGGGGGCTCCGGGGGGAGTGGCGCGAGCGGGAGTACGTGAGGGGCTGTCGGGGGGCAGTCCCGCTCGCGCCACACCGGAGCCTCCACCGCCGAAGCGAGCACCACCCGCTCCCGGGGCAGGAGCGTAACCTCCCCCTCCCGACAGATCCGGTCGACCCGAACCAGCGACATCTTCCGGAGGACCGGGTCGTCGGTCGTCGCGATCACCCCCACCAGCGCCTCCGCCGCACCACGCAGGTCACGACCCCCGGCGTACGCACTCGCCGCAGCCGCGTACCACTCGACCGCCCACTCCCGGTCGGCCCGCTGCACCGCCAGGATCGCCTCGATCAGCGCACAGGTCCCGTCGTCGCTGCCGCCGCCACGCCCACCGGCCAGGGGTCGTCCCAGGGCCAGCAGGTCGCCATCGGGTCGGACTTCCCGCGAGGCGGCCACCGCGACCGCGCTGGCTCGCAACTCGGCCAACACCGCCGCCGCCTCGACCAGCCGCCCCTCCTGCGCCAGGGCCAGCCCGACCGTACCGAGCACCTGTCGGCGGTGCGCGGGATCGCCGCACTCGGTCAACGCGGCGAGCACCCGGCGTCCCTGGTTCACCGCGTCGGCGTACCGGCCGTCGAGCCGGGCTACCTCAGCGAGGTTTGCCCGCGCCAACGCCCGCAACCGATCGTCTCCACACTCGGCGCCGAGCAGGTCCATCGCGGCCAGCCGCCGACGGGCGGCCGGCAGGTCCGCCCCCCGGATCTCGTGCCAGGTCAGGTAGTGCTGGGCCACCGCCATGTCCCGCGCCCGTCGGTGACGACCCGCCAGGGTCAGCATCATCTCGCCCAACCGCCGCGCCTCGCCGTACCCGCCCGCTGCCGTCCACAACCCACAGAGCACACCAAGCGCGGCGAGTTCGCCACCGACGTCGCGGTTGTCCCTGAACCAGTCCAGCGCTGCCCGCACGGCAGCGAGTTCCTGCGGACCGGCGCCGTGCGCGGCGGCGAGCTGCGCCACTGCGACCCGGGCCCAGGCCCGCACCGCCGGGTCGGCCTGCTGGGTACGAGGATCGTCCAGCAGTCGACGCAGCCACTGCCGTCCGGCGACGTCCCGCCCACGGAACCGCCACCAGCGGGCCAGGCTCGCGGCCAGGTGCAATGCGGTGTGCGGATCGTCACCGGTGGCATGCGCCAACGCCGCCCAGAGGTCACTGGAGATCTCGTCCAGTTGCCGTACCGCCGCCGCGAGGTTCGCCCCGCTCAACTCGGGTGCGGTACGGGCGGCCAGGCCGGCGAAGACCTGGGCGTGCCGCCGCCGGATCCCCGTCTGCTCGCCGTCCGCCGCTGCCGCCTCGGCTGCGAAGTCACGTACGACGTCGACCAGACGGAACCGGAACGGGCCGCGCCCACGGGAGCTGAGCAGGCCGAGCGCGAGCAGCCGATCGAGCAACGGCACGGGGTCCCCGGGCAACTGTCGCCCGGACTTGTCGCACTCGCCGGTCAACATCGCCTCGGCCAGCTCGACCGACCAGCGGTTCCGAAAAGCCGAGAGCCGACGCAGGGCAGCCCGGTCGTCCGGGTCGAGCAACCGGTACGAGGCCGCCACCGCATCCCGCAGCGTCACCGCGACCGCCTCCCGCGCCGCGGCCGGTCGGGCAAGGTCGAGCACCCGGTCCCCGTACCGCTCCAGGACGCCGTTCAGATCCAGGATGCCACCGCGTGCCGCAGCGAGTTCGAGTGCGAGCGGCAGGCCGCCGAGGCGGCGTACCAGGGCCAAGAGTGCGCCCGTCTCCTCCGGCTGCGGCGGCTCCCGACGGACCTGGCGCAGCCGGGCCAGGAACAGCTCCACTGCCGGGTAGTGCTCGATCACGGCCAGTTCGGCCGGGGCGTCCGGAGGTGGCACCTCCAGGGGTGCGACCGGCCAGACCCGTTCGCCGAAGAGCCCCACCGGATGACGACCCGTGGCCAGCACCCGCAACGTCGGTGCCCCGGCGGTCAGCCGGTGCAGTGCCTCGGCGACCGCGCTCGGCGACCGCTCGACCGCGTCGACCAGTAACAGCGACGGCGCGCCGGCCAGGCGGGCGGTGAGATCCTGGGCCCGTCCCACCCCGAACACGGTGGCCACCGCCGAGAGCACGTCGCCCTCGGTGGAAAGGTCGGTTACCACGATGCCGGCCACCCCGCCCGGATGTTCCTCGGTGACCCGGTCGGCGACAGCGAGGGCCAGCGCCGTCTTGCCCACCCCGGCGAGTCCCACCAGGCTCACCACCGCCGGCGCGGCCCCCGTGCCGCCGGTGAGCAGCGCGGCCAGTTCGGGCACTTCCGCGTCCCGGCCGACCAGCGCACCCGGCGCCGGCAGGCCGAGACCGGTCGCTGCCCGACCGTTCGGGGATCCCGGTGACAGGTTGGAGACCACCGCCCGTGGCCCCGGTGGCACGACAGCCGTACCCGGCCCGGACTCCGGAGCAGCCGTTCCCTGTCCCCGGGCCGAGGCGATGAAATCGGCGCGCTCTGCCCCGACCAGCCTCAGCGCGGTGGCGAGCAGCTCCACGGTTGTCCTTTGTGGACGCTGTGCGTGGCCACGCTCCAGGTCCCGGACCGTACGCACCCCGACACAGGCACGCACGGCAAGGTCGGCCTGGGTCAACCCGACCGCCCGGCGCCGGGCGCGCAGCAGGTCGGGAAACGGGGTCGAGCTCCGCTCAGACCCATGATCCGGAGCCATGGGCTGGAAGAGTACGCACAGCACCCATCGCTGGGCAGTCATCCGTCAAGGTGCCGACGGGGAATGCACCGGATACCCGACAGTTACCCCCGCAGATGTCGTGACCCGGTCAGTTTCGAGTCAGGAACAGGTCAGCCTCAGCCGGCGCCACCGCAACCGGCTGCGTCGACCACCGCCCGTACAGCCGGCGCAGCGGCCCCGGAGCCCACCAGTTCCACTCACCGAGCAGGCTCATCACCGCCGGCAACAGGAGTCCGCGTACCAGGGTCACGTCCAGGATCACCGCGACCGCGAGCCCGAACCCGATCTCCTTCACCGCAGTCAGGTCGCCGAGCAGGAAACCGAGGAAAACGATCACGATGCAGACCGCGGCGGCGGTCACCACCGGCCCGGTACGGCTGATCCCGGTCAGCACCGCGCGCCGACCGGCACTCGCCCGACCCGCCGCCGTCCGCTGCACGGAGAAGCGCCCCCACTCCTCCCGAATCCGGGCGAGCAGGAAGACCTCGTAGTCCATGGAGAGCCCGTACACGAAGACGAAGAGCAGGATCGGGGTGGTCAGGTCGATCGCACCCCACGATTCCACCCCGAGCAGTGCGGCACCCCACCCCCACTGGAAGACCACCACCAGGACGCCGAGCGTGGCGAGCAGGGTCAACGCGTTCATCAGCAGCGCCTTGACCGGGATGACCAGCGAACCGGTGAGCGCGAACAGCAACACCACCGTGACCAGAAACAGCACGAGTATCGCCAGCGGCAGCCGCCGCGCCACCGACTCCTGGTAGTCGACCAGTTCGGCAGCGGCGCCACCGACCAGCAGCGGAATCGTCGAGTCGAGATCACGTACCGCCCGGACCAGGTCGCGGGATTCCGGACCGCCGGTCACCCCCTCCGGCGTCACGTCGATCACCAACGCGTTGCCGGGCACATCCGGGCGAGGCTGCATCTGGATCACGTTCGGCAGCCGGTTCAATTCGTTCATCAGGTCGCGCACCTCGGCCGTCGCCGGGTCGGCGCTCGCGACCACGACCACCGGTTGCGCCCTCCCCGCCTCGAAGTCACGCAACAGCACGTCGTGCACCTGTCGTTCCTCCATGCCCGCCGGCAACGACCGTGCGTCGGAGTTGGCCAGGTTGGCATCGAACAGGAACGGGAGAGCGAGCAGGAGCAGCCCGGCGGAGACGGTCGCGGCCACCGGTCCCGGCCGGGACTGGGCGTACGCCGCCAGTCGGGCGAGCAGCCCGCCGGCGACCGGCTCCCCAGGCGTACGGCCAGCGCTCGACGTACGCGGATACGACGTGGAACGACCACGGCGGACCAGGCCGGTGACGGCACCCACCGCACGGGTGATCGTGTTCTGCGCGCCGAGGGCCGGGATCCGCCGGTGGGTCACCGCGACCAGCGCCGGTACGGCGGTGAGCCCGGCGAGCGTGGCGAGCACCACGACCATCGCCCCGCCCAGCGCCATCGACGCGAGCAGCGGCTCGGCGAAGACGTAGAGGCCGGTCATCGTCGCCGCCACCGCCAGCCCGGAGATCAGCACCGCGCGACCCGCACTGGCGAGGGTACGGGCGAGCAGCTCCGCCGGCTCGGCGGACGGGTCGGCGGCGCGCTCCTCCCGGAACCGGAACAGCAGCAGCAACGCGTAGTCGACGGTCAGACCGATGCCGAGCAGGGTGACCACGTTGACGGTGAACTCACCGACCTCGGTCACCGAGGCGAGCCCGAGCAGCCCGAGCAGGGTCACCGCCACCGCCGCGAGCGCCGCCAGCAGCGGAATCGCGCCGGCCAGCACCCCGCCGACGATCACCACCAGCGCCGCCAGGAGGACCACCAGCGCGATCGACTCACCCACCGCGGCGTCCCGGATCGCCTGCTCGGCGAAGGCGCGCTCGGCCAACTTCTCGCCACCGACCAGCACCTGCGGCGCGTCGATCCGGTGCAGCAGCTCGGCGACCCGGTCCTCGACCCGCTCCCGCTCGGCGTCCGGCTGCCCGTCGACCAGTTCGACCCGAACCATCGTGCTGCGGTTGTCCGCGCCGATCCGGCCCCCCGGCGTGTTGTAGAGATCGTCGACGTCGGCGACCCCGGGCAGGGCACGGAGTTCCTCCGAGATCTTCGTGACGCTCTCCACCAGCGGCGGATCGTACGGGTCCCGGTCCCGGACCACCGCCACCACCAGTGGTCCCTCGGGCAACAACTGGTCGATCCGGGCCTGGGCGCGCTGCGACTCGACCTCGGGGCGCAGGTTGTCCGTACTGGACAGCCGGTCGAAGACCGATCCGCCGAGGGTGGCGCCGGCGATGACGAGGACGAGCCACGCGCCGAGCACGGGCCAACGCCAGCGCCACGTCGAGCGCCCGAGTGCAGCGAGCATGACCGAGACCTCCCAGGCGGCGGCCGTACGACCGCTTTGCGCGTGTGTCCCGTCGATGCAAGCACCCACCGGATCGCCGCGCCAGCCCGCAACCGGTCAGTCCGAACGTCCGATTCGCGCATCCTGCCCGGTCGCCCGGTCGGGATGCACGAATCGAAGCGGTGTCAGCGGTGGGGTGGATTCAGGGGCGGGGCGGGATCAGAGGCCGAGGTCGCGGGCAATGATCATGCGCTGCACCTCGGAGGTTCCCTCACCGATCTCCAGGATCTTCGAGTCGCGCCAGAACCGGGCCACCGGGAACTCGTTCATGAAGCCGTAGCCGCCGTGGATCTGGGTCGCCTCGCGGGCGTTGTCCACGGCGCTTTCGCTCGCGTACAGCTTGGCGATCGCGGCCTGGCGCTTGAAGTCCTCGCCGGCCAGCATCCGGGCGGCGGCGTCGTAGTACGCCAGTCGGGCCATGTGCGCCCGCAACTCCATGTCCGCGATCTTGAACTGGATCGCCTGGTTCTTCGCGATCGGCTGGCCGAACGCTTGCCGCTCCTTGGCGTACCGGATGGACTCGTCGACACAACCCTGGGCCAGCCCGACCGCCAGCGCGGCGATCGCGATCCGACCCTCGTCGAGGATCTGGAGGAACTGGGCGAAGCCACGACCGCGCGCCCCGAGCAGGTTCGCCGCCGGCACGCGACAGTCGTCGAAGGTCAGCTCATGGGTGTCCGAGGCGCACCAGCCCACCTTGGAGTAACCGGGGGCCACCGAGAAACCGGGCGTTCCGGACGGGACGATGATGGTGGAGAGTTCCTTCGAGCCGTCCTCCTTCGTCCCCGTCACCGCGGTCACCGTCACCAGCGCGGTGATGTCGGTCCCCGAGTTCGTGATGAACGCCTTCGACCCGTTGATCACCCACTCGTCGCCGTCGAGTACGGCGCGGGTCTGGGTGCCGCCGGCGTCCGATCCGGTGCCCGGTTCGGTCAGGCCGAACCCGGCCAGCGCCTCCCCGGTGAGCAGCTTCGGCAGCCACTGCGCCTTCTGCGCCTCGGTGCCGAACCGGTAGATCGGCATCGCGCCGAGCGAGATCGCCGCCTCCAGGGTGATCGCCACGCTGGAGTCGACCCGGGCCAACTCCTCCAGGGTGAGGCAGAGCGCGAAGTAGTCGCCGCCCATCCCGCCCCGCTCCTCTGGGAAGGGGAGCCCGAACAGCCCCATCTTGCCCATCTCCCGAATCACCTCGTACGGGAAGGTGTGCCGTTCGTAGTGCTCGGCGATGACCGGCGCGATCACCTCCCGGGCGAACTCCCGGACGGTCTGGCGGAGCGCCTCCTGCTCCTCGGTGAGCCGGAAGTCCATCGGTTCCTCCTTGTAGGCGGTACTGCGTGGATGGCGAATGCCGTCGGCGTCGCTTGTGGCTGCCGACCGGCGCGACGGTGCCGTTCGAGCGGACTGAGCGGTATGGATCAGACCGGGGTGAACGGTGCCTCGGACCGGGCCGAGCGGGTGCTTCAGCCCGGGTTGAGCGGTGTCTCAGACCGGGGTGACGCCGTGCCGGCGTCGGGAGAAGTGCCGTTCCTTGCCCTTCGCTGCCGCGTACCGACGGACCAGTTCGGTCCGAAGCTCATGCGGCTCAACGATCGCGTCGATGACCAGTTCGCTGGCGAGCCGGACAACGTCGATGTCGCGCTCGTACTCGGCGCGTTTCGCGGCGACGAAGGCAGCCCGCTCGTCGACGTCGACGATCGCGGCGATCTTGTTGGCGTAGACCGCGTTCACCGCCGCCTCGGCGCCCATCACCGCGATCTTCGCGCTGGGCAGGGCGATCGTCGCGTCCGGTTCGAAGCCGGGACCGGCCATCGCGTAGAGGCCGGCGCCGTACGCCTTGCGCACCACCACACAGATCTTGGGTACGGTCGCCTCGGAGATCGCCGTGATCATCTTCGCGCCGTGCCGGATGATGCCCTGCTTCTCGACCGCGGTGCCGACCATGAAGCCGGGAACGTCGGAGAGGAAGAGCAGCGGCACATTGAACGCGTCGCAGAGCTGGACGAACCGGGTCGCCTTGTCCGCCGAGTCGACGAAGAGCACGCCGCCCTTGAACATCGAGTTGTTCGCGACGACGCCGACCACCTCGCCGTTCAGCCGCCCGAAGCCGATGGTCAGCTCCTTGGCCCAGAGCGCCTGGATCTCCAGGAACGAGTCGGCGTCGAGCAGCCCCTTGACGTACCGCCGCATGTCGAACGCCTGCCGCTCGCTCGCCGGCACCAGCGCGGCCAGGTCCACGGTGGTCGGTGCCTCCACCGCCGCGACGGCCGGCGGCGCCTGCGTCCAGTTCGCCGGCAGGTACGACAGGTAGTCGCGCACCACCGCGAGCGCGTCCGCCTCCGTCTTGCAGAGGAAGTGCCCCACCCCGGACTCGGCGCAGTGCACCCGGGCCCCGCCCATCTCCTCCAGGGTGGTCTTCTCGCCGGTCACCATCTCAACCATGCGGTCCGAGCCGAGGTACATGCTGGCGTTGCCCTCGACCATCGCGACCACGTCGCAGAAGGCCGGAATGTACGCCCCGCCGGCCGCACTCGGCCCAAAGAGCGCGCACACCTGCGGGATCGAACCGGAGGCGCGCACCTGGTTCCAGAAGATCTTGCCGGCGCCGCGCCGCCCGGGGAAGAGGTCCACCTGGTCGGTGATCCGGGCCCCGGCCGAGTCGACCAGGTAGACCATCGGCAAACCGGCCGCGTACGCCCGCTCGATGATCCGAATGATCTTCTCGACCGTACGCGCACCCCAACTGCCGGCCTTGACCGTCGAATCGTTCGCCATCAGGCAGACCGGCCGGCCGTCGATGGTCGCCTGACCGGTGATCACCCCGTCGGCGGGCAGCCCGTCGGCGAGTGCGTTCGCGTACGTCCCGTCCTCGACGAAGGAGCCCTCGTCGACCAGGAGCGCGACCCGTTCCCGGGCGAAGAGCTTGCCCTTGGCCGCGTTCGCGGCGTGGTACTTCTCCGCACCGCCGGCCCGGACCCGCTTGCGGAGCTGCTCCAGCGCCTCACTGTCGAGCGTCACGCCGACTCCTCACCGCGCCAACCGGCCATGCGGTCCGAGACCCGGCCGCTCGACCGGGACCCGAATCCGCTGAACGATCGTTAGGCTAGCGCATCGAGTCGGGCCGCCGCGACCACGAACACCTGACCAACACGCCCGCACCCGCCGGTCAGGCCAACCGCGTACGCGGCCCCGCGCGCAGCACCCCCGACGGCAACTGCCGCCCGACCAGCTTCTCGGCCAACTCCGCCACCTCGACCAACGCGTCGAGGTCTATTCCGGTATCGATCCCCATGTCGTGCAGCATGTGCACCACCTCCTCGGTGGCCACGTTGCCGCTCGCCCCCGGCGCGTACGGGCAGCCACCGAGACCGCCGATGCTCGCGTCGAACTCGGTGATCCCCAGCTCCAACGCCGTCAACAGGTTCGCCAACGCGGTCCCACGCGTGTTGTGGAAGTGCAGCAACACCGGAATCTCCGGCTGGGAGGACCGGACCGCCGTCACCAGTTCCCGCACCCGGCGGGGCGTACCCATCCCGGTGGTGTCACCGAACGCCACTCGATCGGCACCATCGGCAACGACCCGGTCCACGATCCGCGCCACCCGTACCGGGTCCACGTCACCCTCGTACGGACACCCGAAGCTGGTCGCCACGATCACCTCTGCTGTCGCACCGGCCCCGTGCAGCAGCTCGATCAACTCCGCGATGTCATCCAACGACTCGTCCGTCGACCGGTTCACGTTGCGCCGGTTGTGCGTGTCGCTGGCCGAGACCACCACCTCGATCTCGGTGAACCCGGCGGCAAGCGCCCGCTGCGCCCCGCGCGAATTCGGCACCAGCGCCGAGTAACGCACCCCCGGTGCCCGGGTCGCCGCCGCCCAGACCTGGTCCGCGTCGGCCATCTGCGGAATGGCCCTCGGGTGGACGAACGACACCGCCTCGATCCGCCGTACGCCGGTGGCGGAGAGCGCGTCGAGCAGGCGCACCTTCGCGTCGGTCGGAATCGGATCCTCGTTCTGCAACCCGTCGCGCGGTCCGACCTCGCGGATCGACACGGCACCTGGCAGTTGACTCATGGGCCACCTCACTGTGACGTCACCGGTTCGCCCATTGTCACTCGCTCCCACCCCCGTGCCGCGATCTAGGGCAGGTCCGCGCTTCGAGAGATCAACGCGTGACGATATGCCCTAGATCGCGGCGAGGGGGCTAGGAGTCAGCGCATGCGGGAGACGATGCCGGTGTCGTAGTCGCCGGAGATGAACTCCGCGTTCTCCATCAGCTCGGCGAAGAACGGCAGGTTGCACTTCGGCCCCACGATCTCGAAGCCCGCCACCGCCGACCGCGCCCGCGAAATGGCCTCGGCCCGGTCCGCCCCGTACACCACCAGCTTCGCCATCAGCGAGTCGTAGAACGGCGTGACCGTCGTGCCGGCGGCGTAACCCGAGTCGACCCGAACCCCCTCACCGCTCGGCTCCACCCAGGTCTTGACCGCTCCCGGACCCGGCAGGAACCGCTTCGGGTCCTCCGCGTTGATCCGCAGCTCGATCGCGTGCCCGCGCGGGGCGAGCGCGTCCGGGTCGAAGTTCGGCGCCAGCCCGGACGCCACCCGCAACTGCTCCTCGACCAGGTCCACCCCGTAGACCAGCTCGGTCACCGGGTGCTCCACCTGGAGCCGGGTGTTCATCTCCAGGAAGAAGAACTCTCCGGTGGTCGGATCCAACAGGCACTCCACCGTGCCCGCGTTGCGGTATCCGACCGCCTCACCGGCCCGTACCGCCGCCGCCAGGAAACGCTCACGCAACTCGGCCGAGACGGCCGGGGACGGCGACTCCTCGACCAGCTTCTGGTTACGCCGCTGAACCGAACACTCCCGCTCGCCCAGCGCCACCACCCGACCGTCGGCCAGGCCGAGGATCTGCACCTCGACGTGGCGTACCCGGGGGAAGTAACGCTCGATCAGCACCGAGCCGTCGCCGAACATCCGCTCGGCGAACGCGCGCACCTTGTCGTACTCGGTGCGGAGCGCGTCGGCGTCGGCGGCGACCGCCATGCCCATACCGCCGCCACCAGCGGCGGCCTTGACCATCACCGGGAAGCCGATCGACTCCGCCGCCGCCAGCGCCGCGTCCACGTCCGCGGCCGGGTCGGTGGTGCCGGGTGCCACCGGAACCCCGGCGGCGGCCATCAGGTTCCGCGCATTGATCTTGTCGCCCATCGCGGTGATCGCGTCCGGGCTGGGTCCGACCCAGATCAGGCCGTTGGCCTCGACCGTACGGGCAAAGTCGGCGTTCTCCGACAGGAAACCGTACCCGGGGTGGATCGCCACCGCACCGGTCGACTTCGCCGCGGCGAGGATCGCCTCGGCATTGCGGTAGCTCTGCGCCGGATTTGCCGGGCCGACGCAGATCGCCTCGTCGGCTTCCTTGACGAACGGCAGGTCGGCGTCCGCCTCGGAGTAGACCGCCACCGTCCGTACGCCGAGCCGTCGAGCGGTGCGGATGATCCGACGGGCGATCTCACCGCGGTTCGCGACCAGCAGCGACTCGATCATGTCCTTCTCCTCGGGGTCCTGACGTGCCAGGGCGCGTCTCGTGGATCGAGACACGCCCTAGGACACCACGACCACCGTCAAATCACGAATCCGGGTCACCTCGAAGACCCCGAGTCACGCCCAGCCGACCCCGTTTCGACCGGCTCGACGCTACGAAACCCCGAGCAGCGCGGCGAGCGTCGCCGCGCGCAGCAGCGCGGCCCGGCGCCGCCGTTCGACCTCGCCGCCGAGGAACGGGGTGGAGTTCATCAGGCCGAAGGCGGCGTGCGCCAGGACCCGGGCCTCGCCAGCGGCGAGACGGGGGTGCAGCACGGTGAGCACGGAGACCCACTCCTCGACGTAGAGCCGCTGCAACCGGCGGATCTGCCGGCGCGGCTCGTCCGGCAACCGGTCCAGTTCGTGCAGGTGCAGCGCGATCACGGCCGGATTCGCCAGCGCGAAGTCGACGTGGAAGTCGATCAGCGATTCCAGGATCGCCTGCGGTTGCCCGGTGTGTTCGGCCACCCGTTGCCGGCCCCCGTCCAGCAGACCCTGGCTGACCGGGATCAGGGCGGCGGCGAGCATCGCCTCCTTGCCCGCGAAGTGGTGGTAGAGAGCAGGCCCGGTGACGCCGGCGGCTGCCCCGATGTCATCCATGGACACGCCGTGGTAGCCGCGGGCCGCGAAGAGCCCGACCGCGATCTCCAAGATTTCGTCCCGGCGCGACCGGCGCCGCGGACTCGCCGGGGTAGCACCCGGCGTCGCCCCTGTCACCTGCTGTTCCAGCGTCACCACGCCAGCCTAGTCATTTGTCGAACGGCCGTTCGTCCCCAGATTCGCGGGACCGATTCCGTCTCAACTGATGGGCAGCTCGTCTCACGCTCGGTAGCGGTGTGCTGGCTCACCCTTCGGTCTCCAGGTCGTGCTCGCGGCGGAGTGCCTCCGCCTCCGCAGTCCGCCCCAGCCGGCCGAGCGCCTGGGCGAGCAGCCAGGCCGCCCGTCGTACGACGCCGGAACCGGTCGGCAGCCCGGCGAGCGTCGTACGCAGCATCCGTTCCGCCTCGACCAGCCGGTCCAACCGCAGCAGCACCTCCCCGGCGAGGAGTTCGACCTGCAACGCCTCACCGAACGCCTCGATCGACCGCAGCCGGCGCGGCACGTCCTCGATCCGGCGCAGCGCCTCCTCCGCCCGGTCGCTGGCGACCAGGGCACGGGCGGCACAGTCAGCCACCATCGACGACTCCCAGATCGTCGCCGGCTCCTCGGCCGCCTCGGCCGGCAACGTGGCCAGCACCGCCTCGGCCCGGTCGACCGCCGCCAGCGCCGCTTCCGGCTCGCCCGCCCAGTGTCGGGCGTCCGCCTCCCGCCGACGGGCCCGTGACTCGTCCAGAGCAAGGCCGATCAGACCGTACGCGACCGCCGCCGAGCCGAACCGCTGCGCTGCCAGGGCGTCGCGGTCCTGCGCGTACAGCAGCTCTGCGGCCTCCTCCAGCACCTGCGCCCGGTGAGCGAGGTTGTCCGGTCCGTCCAGGTTCTCGGCGAGTTGGTCCAGCAGGCTCAGCGCAAGCTGCCCCTCGCCCAGTTCGCGGTAGACGTCGGCGAGCAGGTGCCGGCAACGGTCCGCGTCGCCCTGGTGGCCGAGCCGGTCCAGTTCGAGGATCGCCTCCTCGGCGACCTCCGCCGCGTCGAGCATCCGGTCGGCCAACCGGTACGCGTTCGCGAGCTCGAACCGGAGGAACGCGGAGCCCTCGACGATGCCCTGCTCGGCGCAGAGCGCGACCGCCTCGACGAAGTCCTCGACCGCGTCCTCCGGTCGCCGCAACGCCACCGACGCCCGAGCTCGTCCGATCCGGGCGTGCAGGGCCCCCTCTCCGGTCGCGAACGTCAACGCCTCGTCCAGCGCGTCGCGTACCTCGGCCGGGTCGTCCAGGGTCTGCGCGTGGCAGATGCAGGCGGCGGCGAGACGTTCGGCCATGCCGAGTGCCCGGTAGTCCTGCCGTGCCTGGGTCGCCGCCTCCCGCGCCTCCGGATACCGCTCCAATGCCTGGAGGCAGATCGCCCGACGCAGGACAATCCGGGCGGAGAGGTACGGGTCGCCGGCCTCCGCCGCCACCTCGGCAGCCCGGTCGACCGCGTCGAGCGCCTCCTCCCAGCGTTGCAAACCGGCGAGCGCCATCGCGGACCGGTCGTACATCGCCGCCGCCTCGGCGCGGCTGCCGTGCGCGGCCAGGTACGTCACCGCCGACTCGACCAGCGGCAGGCCCTCCGCCTCCTGGTCGGTCTGACAGAGCAGCACCCCGAGCCGCCCGGTGACCACCCACTCCCGACCCGGATCGGCGACGTCCTGATAGATCTGGACAGCGCGCCGCACGAGGGCGATCGCCGCGATCCTGTCCTGCGCCAGCACCTGCCGCACCGCCTGGAACTCGACCCAGCGCGCCTCGTCCCGGGCAGTCAGGTCGGTGGCGTCGAAACGCTGCTCGAACACGGCCAGCACCACCTGCAGGTGCTCGTACCGTTCGGTGTTCCAGTGCTGGTCGGCAAGGTCGAGCAGTTCGGCCACGGTGGCCGTGGCGGGAATGTCGTCCGGGGTCGGCACCGGTGGCACGGTCGGGGCGACCGTCCGGGCGGTCGTGCCGGAGCGGCCCTCGCCCTCCGGTCCGACCGCCTCCGGTCCTACCACCTCCGGTCCGACCGCAGCCGGATCGGCGGTGGGTCGCGACGGCTCGCGGCGGCGGGCGGTGGCCGACAACGGCAGGTGCTCACCGATCGGCTCGGCCGCCAACCGGCGCGCGATCCAGGTCGACTGCGAGGCGGTGCCGTTGCGTTCGTCGAACCGGTCCGCGATCCCGGTGGCGAACCTCGCCAGTTCGTCGGCGAGCACACCGACCGGCAGGTCGGCGGCCTCCCGGTCGCCGTGGCCCCGCCGGTGCACGGTCAGCAGGCCGTGCCCGCCCCGGTCCAGTCGACGGAGCACCAGCGCCGCCGCAGCGGCGAACGACATCGCGGCGGCCGGCGACGGGGCCCGGTCCAACCAGTCCAGGTGCCGCTCGACGATCTCCAGGCCCCGGGAGTCGTTTCCGGTCAACGCGCAGAACTCGACGTGGTCGCCGATGCTGCCGAGATCGGCCAGATTTCCCCTCAACCGCCGGTACGCCTGCCGGTGCGCGTCCCGCGCCTGCTCGCGCCGGCCGGCGCGCAGGTACGGAACGAGCAGGCTGGTCAAGATCCCCTGGGGCTGCTCGTTGCAGGTCAACTGCCCGGCGAGCACGGGTTCGGCGAGCACTACCGCGGCCTCGGTCTGCCCGGTCGCGACCAGGTGCCGAACCCGGCCGGACGGGTCACAGCCGGCGCAGTCGGAGAGTTCGTCACGTGGGGCAGTGGTCCACTTCCGGTACCACTCCTCGCTCTCCTCCTCGATGCCCCGGTGCCGGGCAACCAGGTGCCGGTACTTGTAGACGGCCTGGAGACTGTGCCCGCCCTCGCGGTAGCGGCGCTCCATGTCGTCGAGCACCGCGTACGTGCGCTCCAGCGGCACCTCGGGAAAGTCGAGCAGCGCGTTGACCATGTGCTTGAAGTGCCAGAGCAGGGTGTGGACAAATTGCTGGTGGTACGGCTGCGGGTTGCGGTCGTAGTCCGCCAGGCACCAGGAGAAGGTGACGAAGGACTTCGCCGGCTCGCCGCCGTAGGTGTAGGCGCTGGTCCCGAGCATCCGTACCGCGAACGCCAACTCCTGGTCGCCGCCGGCGTCCGCCTGCCGGACGAGTTGCTCGACGGCGGCTATCTGGCCGGCGCCGAACGGCATCTGCGACACCCGCTGGTACGCCGCCCTCAGTTCATCGTTTCCGCTGGTCATGGCGGGTCACTCCGGTCCGGGTACGGCTCGACCGAGCAGGCCGAGGAACGAGTTGTTGAGCAGGGCGGCGTCGGCCGGGCGGATCGGGTGGTAGCCGAGCAGCAACGCCTGCCCGTACAGCGCCTCGACGGCGAGCCCGACCAGCTCAGGGTCACCGAGGGTGGTGATCCGGCGCACCAGTGGATTGCGGTGGTTGAGCACCAACTGTGGACGCTCGGGTGGGCCGGACGACGCGATCGCGTCCAGCACCCCCGCCCACAGGTCGTCGGCCCGCTGCCGGGTCGACTCCAGCTCGTCGTGCCATGCGGCGGTCCGGCTGACCAGGTAGAGCGCGGGCAACGACACCGGGTCGTACGCGCGCAGCGCCACCTCGCAGCCAAGCCGGTCCAGGGCCCGCTGGGCGGCGAGCAGGAACGGGCGCAGCGCCAACTCCACACCCGGGTCGAGGGTGTCGAACCGGGTGGTCAGGTCGGTCGGCTCCAGCCGTTCGATCAGCACCGTCCGGTCCAGCCCCGGCAACCGCTCGATGATCTCGGTGTCGTACGTGTAGCCGCCGTTCACCACAGCCAGGTCCTGTGCCGCCGCCACCGCTGCGAGCTGCCGGAACTCGTCCGTGGTTGCCGCATACCGGATGACACCGTGCCGCTGGCGGAACTCGGCCAGCGTCATCCGGCCGGCGTTCGTCTCCATCGGCCACCACTGCTCGACCAACCGGAGCATCTCGTCGTCGTGCAGGGCGAGCGCCTTCACCCCGAGGTGGTGAACCTGGAGGAACTCGCCGAGCCGGCGCGGGTCCGCTTCGGCGAGCTGGACCAGCCAGCCGCGCAGTTGGTCCCCGAGCGCTTCCCGGGTGCTCTCCAGCAGGCTGTCCTCGTACAGCGCCTCACGGCTCGCGGTGGGTCGCAGCTCACCAGCGTCGACCACGCAGCGGGCGAAGAACGCCCACTCCGGCAGCAACCCCTCCGCACCCTCGGTGAGCAGCATCCGCTTCAGGTAGACCCGGTGCCCGACCCGGGCAGCCGGGTTCGCCGGGTTCGGCAACACGAAAGCGGCGCCGGTCAGGCCCGCCTCCGGCACCGACAGCGGAATCACGTCGAACGGGGTGAAGCCAAGGGTCTCCCGGGCGTACCGGATCAGGCCCTCGCGGCGGGCGGCCGGCGAGTTTCCCGCAGCGGCCGACCACGGCGGCGGTCCGCCGGTGGTCTCCACCTCGCCGACCCGCACCGTGATCGGCAACAGCGAGCCGAAGTGCCGGGCCAGCTCGGTCACCGTGGGCACGGTGAACCACTGGTCGGCGCCGGGACGCGGAACCAGCGTGACGGTGGTGCCCGGCTCGTTCCGCCGGGCGTCCGGTCCGGCCAGCTCGACCCGGTAGCGACCGTCGGAATGACCGGTCCAGAGCACGGTCGGCTGGTCGGCGTGCCGGGTGACGACCCGGATCTCGTCTGCGACCAGGAAGCAGGAGAGCAGGCCGATGCCGAACTGTCCGAGGAACTCGTGCCGGGCGAAACCCAGCTCGTCCCTTTTGGAGCTTCGGCCGATCGTGGCGAGCAGCTCGTGCACCTGGGCCTCGGTGAGACCGATCCCGGTGTCGTGGATCCGCAGGGTGCCGTCGCTGGTCAGCGCCGGTGGCTCGATCCAGGTCACCGCCGGCGCGGTCGGCTCCGCCACCCGGCGGGCCGTGATCGCGTCCGCCGCGTTCTGCAACAACTCCCTCAGGTAGACCCGTGGGCTGGCGTACAGGTGATGGCTGAGCAGGTCGACAATGCCGCGAAGGTCTACCTGGAAGGTGCGGTCCACGCTCTGTTACTCCCCAGTCCGGTACAGGCGCCCCACCGTACCGGTGATCACCGACACTCCGCCGCCCTGATTCCAGGTCCGCGCTGCTACCGGTGGCGAACGGCCGGATCGCCGCCGGTACGGCCGTGACCGGCGGATTCGTCGGTGCCCCGGTCGCGGGCCTGCTCTTCGCGACGAACGCGGCGTTGCCGTTCGCGGTCGACGCCGCCACGTTCGGGGTCGCCGCTCTGCTCGCCCTGACTCTGCCGTCGGCCCGACCGGCGGGGCGCGCCGCGCCCGTCACCGTCCACGATCGACGGCCGATCTGGCGGGCGGCCGGCGACGGGCTGCGCTGGATCCGGCGGGACCCGGTCCTGCTCCGGATCACCCTGCTCACCGCCGCCAGCAACCTCGCGATCAGCGGTCTGATCGCGGTCATCGTGCTCTACGCACTGGACGTGCTGCGGGTGCCCGAGGCCGGCTACGGCGTCTTCATGGCATCGGCGATGCTCGGCGGACTGGCCGGCGCGCTCGGCGCGGGACGGATCGCGGGACGGGTCGGCACCCGCACCGGGTTGCGCCGGGTGCTGGTCGTACAGACCCTGGCGCTGGTGACGCTGGCGGTGTCCCGGCACCCTGTGCCGGGCGGGATCGCCCTCGCCGTCTTCTCCGCCGGATCGGCGACATGGAACGCGCTCTGGTCCTCGTACGGGCAGCGGAACGTACCCACCGAACTGCTCGGCCGGGTCGGCAGCGCTCAGCGGGTGGTGGGCCTGGTCGCCGCCCCGGTCGGGGCCGCACTCGCCGGCCTCACCGCGAACGCGTACGGGCTGCAGCCGGTCGGGTACGCGGCTGCGGTGGTCTTCGCCGTCGTCACCGTCGCCGCCTCGCGGGTGCTCTGCCGGTTTCGATAACCGGATTCCGCTCCTAACGGTCCCCGTCCACGGGAGCAGGACCGTTCGTGCCCCCACAGATTGATCACCGACGTGCAGAATGCGGAGCGTGCAGACAACCTCTCGTTCCGCAGCCGTCGCGAGCAGACCGGTTCGACGGCGACTTCGGTCGCTCGCTGCCGGCGAGTTGTTCAACATCCCGCTGCACCCGATCATCTGGATCGGCGTGATCGGTGCCCCGGTCACGCTCGCCAACGTGGCGGGATACCTGCTCTTCACACTGCTGCTACTTGAGGGTGCCGGCTACTGGCTGGCGAAACACCGCCAGGTCGACAGCCGGCGGCGCGAACTTCCCGGTGCCCGGATCTTCCGGCTGCTCCGGGTCGTGAACCTGCCCCTGTTGGCGATCGGTGTCGCGATCACCGCGTACGGCGCGGTCGACAACCCGGGACTCGCCTCCTGGCCCGGGCTGGGCTACGCGCTCTTCGCGGTGCTGGAGCACGTCAACTACTTCCACCTCCAGCTCAGCTACGACCGCCGGGCCGATCTGCGGCGGCTACGCGCCTTCGGGCTCCGACGGTCCCACCTCTCCCGCGACCTGGCGCAGCGTCCCTGAGGCGGCTTCCCGCACCAGAGGATCCGGGGAGTACGGCAAGGGCCGCGCCAGCACAAAGATGTCGCCAGAACTCCCAAAAAGCCGCCCTGCCGACAGGAACCCGGCTACGCCGTCACGCCTCTACCCGGCATGACGACAAGGCGTACGGTGCTGCGGCTGGCCGGCGGAATCGCGGCCGGTGCGGCGGGCGGTGCAATGGTCGCGACCAGCGGCGGGTGCCGTGAGAACGCGACGCGACCATCGGCGCGGGGTGGGCCGGCTCCGGGAGAAGCCCTGGTCGTGGAGATGGCGGCGGGCAGACTGGCGGTGTTCGACGCGACCACCGGGCAGACGGTGGTCACCCCGTCGGAGGCGGTGCTCAGCGGCGACGGCACCCGCCTCGTCCGCACCGAAGCCGACGGCACCGGCACCCGGGTCACCAACCACCGGCTCGCCGACGGCACCTCCGTCAGCGGTGGCCTGCTCACGGGCCGGCTCGCCGCACGGGCCACCAACCCGGAGGGTTCACTGGTGGCGCTCGCGACGCCCGCCGAGCCCGGCGCGAACCCGTACCGGCCGGGTCGGCGGGGACAGACCACGATCGTGGTCGCCGGCAGCGCGGGTCAGCGCAACCGGGTGGAACTGCCCGGCAACCTGGAGCCGGAGGCGTTCGACACCACCGGTGAGGCGCTCTTCGTCCTCGACTACCTGCCGCCGATGGCCCCGGACCGCTACCGGGTACGGGTCGTGGACCTCGCCACCGGTGAACTGCAACCCCTCGTCACCCGGCTGAAGTCGGCCGTACCACCGGGCGCCGAGGAGGAGATGCGAGGTGAGGGCCGGCAGGCGGTGTACGACAGCCTCACCCGGCAACTGTTCACCCTCTACACCCACCAGCCGGATCATGAGCACACCCGGGACCTGATCGCCGGTGCTCGCCCGGACGCCCCGCACGTGCACGCGTTCGTCCACACCCTGAACCTGACCGACCGGTGGGCGTTCTGCGTCGACCTGCCGTCCCCGTTCGGTGAGGGACCGGCCGCCGCCCACGCGATCGCGGTCGACCCCAGCGCGGCACAGGTCTACGTCGTCGACGCGAGCAGCGGCACGGTCGCGGTCATCGGCTCGAACGAGTTGAGCGCGGGGCGGACCGTCCGGTTCACCCCGCCGAGCGGGCCGGTCGGTTCCGCCGCCGCCTCCATCGGTACGGACGGAGTGCTGCTCATCGGCGCCGGACGCGAGCTGATCAGCGTGCCGTTGACCGGTGCGGAACCCGTACGCCGGACCATGCCGACCGCCGTACGCGGCATCGCCACCAGCGCCGACCGGAAACGTTGCTACGTCGGCCAGGAGAACGCGCTGGTCTGCCTCGACCTGGGCACCGGCACCCTGGGTTGGCGGATCGCCGTACCCGGATTGGAAACGTTGCGGCAGGTCGCCGCGCGGACGTGAGCGCCGCGCGGCGACCTGCCAGTGGTCGGATGGGTCAGCCGGCCAGCCCGCCGGGCTGGTCGCCCTGGACGACAGGAGCCCGGACCAGGTTGCCCCATTCGGTCCACGAGCCGTCGTAGTTGCGCACCTGCGGATAGCCGAGCAGGTGGTGCAGGACAAACCAGGTGTGGCTGGAGCGCTCACCGATCCGGCAGTACGCGATGATGTCGTCCGCGGTGGAGAGCCCGAGCCCGTCGGCGTAGATCGCCCGGAGTTCGTCGGGACGCTTGAAGGTGCCGTCCTCGTTCGCGGCCGACTTCCACGGCTTGTTCACCGCACCGGGGATGTGGCCGCCGCGCATCGCCCCCTCCTGCGGGTAGTCGGGCATGTGCAACAGTGCCCCGCTGTACTCGCCCGGCGAGCGGACGTCGACCAACGGCCGACCGCTGGCGATGTGCGCCGCTACCTGGTCCCGGTACGCACGGATCTGGCTGTCGTCGCGCTGCGGCACCGGGTAGGTGGCACGGGGGCGCTCGACCTTGTCCCGGGTCAGTTCCCGACCCTCCTCAACCCACTTCTGCCGGCCGCCGTTGAGCAGCCGGACGTCATTGTGGCCGAAGAGCGAGAAAACCCAGAGGGCGTACGCCGCCCACCAGTTGAAGTTGTCGCCGTAGAAGACGATCGTGTCGTCCCGGCCGATGCCCTTGGCAGCACAGAGCTCGGCGAATGCCGTGGCGTCGAGGTAGTCCCGGGTGACCTGGTCGTTCAGTTCCAGGTGCCAGTCGACTTTGATCGCACCGGGAATGTGACCGGTCTCGTAGAGCAGCACATCCTCGTCGGACTCGATCACCACGAGACCTTCGGTGCCCAGGTTCTCGGCCAGCCACTCGGTGGTGACCAGGCGCTGCGGGTCGGCGTACGCCTGTAGGGCAGGCGTGGGATCACTCGGTACGGACATGCTGCCCAACGTACGCCAGCGTGGCGGCGATCAGGTGGAGAACCGATGGGTGCTGGATCACTCCGGCGAAGGAGAGGTGACCGCCGCCAGGCGTCACAACATGCCACCCGGCACTCACCCTGACCGTCGCCACCGACACGGTCACGGTGGCGCTGGTCTACGCCGTGTTCTTCCTGCTCGGCACCGGCGAGACGCTGGCCGACACCGCGTCCGGGGCGTTCCTACCCGCCATCGTGGCACCGGAACGGCTCGCCACCGCCAACGCCCGATTGATGGCCACCTTCACCATCGCGAACCAGTTCGTGGCCAAACCGCTGGGGGCGTGGCTGTTCGTGATCGCCGCCGCCGCACCGTTCGGCGTCAACGCGCTCACCTTCGCCGTGGCCGCCGCACTGGTGACGACGATCCGGCCGGTCCCGGCACCTCCGTCGGCACGACGTACGAGCCTGCACGCGGAGATCGGCGAAGGTCTCCGCTGGCTCTGGCGACACCGGCTGCTGCGTACCCTCGCGGTCAGCATGGGGGTGGGCAACGTGGCGTTCTGCGCCGCGTTCGCGGTCTTCGTCCTCTACACCCGACAGCGTCTGGGCCTGTCGGACGTCGGCTACGGCTTCCTGTTGACCACGTTCGCCATCGGCGGGCTGCTCGGTACCGTCCTCGCGCCCCGCCTGCAGGCGGTCCTCGGCGCCAGCACCCTGCTTCGCGCCGGACTCGTCATCGAGGTCGTCACCCACGTGACGCTCGCGGTGACCACGACACCGCTGGTCGCCGCCGGGATCCTGATCGTCTTCGGGATCCACACCATGGTCTGGGGCGTCATCGTGGTCACCCTGCGACAGCGGGTCGTACCGCAGAACCTGCTCGGCCGGGTCGGCAGCGTGTACGCGCTGCTGGATCTCGGTGGGGCGGCGCTCGGCTCGCTCCTCGGTGGCGTACTGGCCCGGACCTGGGGTCTGACCACGCCGTTCTGGATCGCCGCGAGCGTGATGACTCTGATCGCCGCCGCTGCCTGGAGCCCGCTCCGGCAGACAGCGCCGGTGGACTGACCTACCCCGTTGTTAAGAGGGGCCCCTTGCTATACAGAAAGCGATAACAAGGGGCCCTTCCTTACTTGTCGAAGGGGCTCAGGACGGGGCGCTTGGCGGTGACGGTGTCACCGGAGGAGCGGCCGGTGAGACGACGCTTGATCCAGGGGGCCAGGTGCTGCCCCGCCCAACGCAGATCCGCGCCGCGCGCGGCGAGCCACGGCGTCGGCGCCGGCACCGGCGGTACGACCAGCCACTGCTCGTCGGGGGCGAGCCCGAGCGCGGCCAGTACGTGCCCGGCCACCCGCCGGTGACCGGCCGCGGAGAGGTGTAACCGGTCCTCGCTCCAGAGTTCGGGGTGCAGGAACACGTCGTCGGCGAAGAGGTCGACCAGTTTCGCGCCGTACCGCTGCGCGGTCTCCCCGACGGCCTGGTTGAGCAACGCCACCCGGGGCGCCATCATCCGCTGGCCCGGCAGCCGGGACATCACGTCGGCGAACCGGAACACCAGCACATCCGCCCCGGCCTCCCGGAAGTCCCGGATGACCTGGTCGAAACGGCTGGTCAGCCCCTCCGCGTCGAAGTTGCGGCGCAGCACGTCGTTGCCGCCGGCCGCGAAACTGATCAGATCGGGGCGCATGGCAAGGGCGGCGGGCACCTGTTCGGCCACCACACTGGGGAAGAGGCGGCCACGGATGGCGAGGTTCGCGTACCCGAAGTCCGGCCCGGCCTCGACGGCCAACCGGGCGGCGACCAGGTCCGCCCAGCCCCGGTACGTCCCGTCCGGATACGAGTCGTCCATGCCCTCGGTGAAGCTGTCCCCCACCGCCACGAAACTGCGCCAGCGCATCCGCGCCCTCCTGAATCCGTGGCCCGCCAACAGGTCCTCGCGGAGTCTTACACTTCGGCAGGCTAGGTTACCGCCGGGTACGCCGAAAGTGGCGACCCTGACATCCGCCGTCGATACCGTCACTTTTCCGCTGGCACGGGTTGCCGGTCCCGCCCCGCCCGAAATGCTTGGACGCCGGCTTGGTGGCGTGCCAGGCTGCCTGGATGCTGCTTCGGATGTCCACGCTGTTCCTTCGTACGCTGCGCGAGGACCCAGCGGACGCGGAGGTGCCGAGCCACCGGCTACTGGTTCGGGCCGGCTACATCCGGCGGGCCGCACCGGGCGGCTACACCTGGCTGCCGCTGGGCAAACTGGTGCTGGACCGGGTGGCGCAGGTGGTCCGGGACGAGATGGCCGCGATCGGTGGCCAGGAGGTGCACTTCCCCGCCCTGCTGCCACGGGAACCGTACGAGTCGAGCGGCCGATGGACCGAGTACGGCGATGACATCTTCACCCTCGCCGACCGGCGCGGTGCCGAACACCTGCTCGCGCCGACCCACGAGGAGATGGCCGCGCTGCTGGTGAAGGATCTGTTCAGCTCGTACCGGGACTTCCCCGTGATCCTCTATCAGGTGCAGACGAAGTTCCGCGACGAGGCACGACCCCGGGCCGGGTTGCTGCGTGGGCGGGAGTTCCTGATGAAGGACGCCTACTCGTTCGACCTGGACCAGGCCGGGCTCCAGGCGGCGTACGACCAGCACCGGATGGCGTACCAGCGGATCTTCGACCGGCTCGGGCTGGACTACACGATCGTCGCCGCCTCCTCGGGGGCGATGGGCGGATCGGCGTCGGAGGAGTTCCTGGCCGCGACCCCGGTCGGCGAGGACACCTTCGTCGGCTGCACCGCCTGCCACTACGCGGCCAACACCGAGGCGGTGACCACACCGGCGCCACCCGCCCGTGACCCGGACGCGCATCCCGCCGCCCAGGCGTACGACACCCCGGACACCCCGACCATCGAGGCGCTGGTCGAAATCGCGAACGCGCGCCGGTTGGGGGGCCGGGACGACTGGACCGCCGCCGACACGTTGAAGAACGTGGTGCTCTCGGTACGCCGGGTCGGGCTGGCCGAGCCGGAGTTGCTGGTCATCGGTATACCGGGTGACCGGGAGGTGGACCTGAAGCGGGTCGAGGTGGCGCTCTACCCGAACACCGTCGCGCTCTTCGACGGCTTCGCCGAACGGCCCGACCTGGTCCGTGGGTACATCGGGCCGCAGGTGCTGGCGAAGCTCGGCATCCGCTACCTGGTCGACCCCCGGGTGGTCACCGGCACCGCCTGGCTGACCGGCGCGAACGAGTCGGGCCGGCACGCGGTCAACGTGGTCAGCGGCCGGGACTTCACGCCCGACGGCACGATCGAGGCGGCCGAGGTACGGGCCGGCGACCCCTGTCCGGCCTGCCGTTCGGGCAACCTCACCATCCGCCGGGGCATCGAGATCGGGCACATCTTCCAGCTCGGACGGCGGTTCACCGACGCGTTCGCGGTGGACGTACTCGGCCCGGCCGGCAAGCCGGTGCGGCCGATCATGGGCTGTTACGGCATCGGGGTGTCCCGCGCGGTCGCGGCAATCGCCGAGCAGCATCACGACGAGCGGGGACTCGCCTGGCCGGCGTCGATCGCGCCCGCCGACGTACACCTGGTCGCGGCCGGCAAGGGCGCCCCGGTGGAGGCGGCGCTCGCACTCGGCGAGGATCTGGCCCGCGCGGGCCTGCGGGTGCTGGTCGACGACCGGTCGCAGGTCTCGGCCGGGGTGAAGTTCGCCGACGCGGATCTGATCGGCATTCCGCGCAGTGTGGTGGTCGGGCGCCGGCTGGTCGACGGGTACGTCGAACTGCGCGACCGGGTCAGCGACGAACGGGTCGAGCTGCCACTGACCGAGGTCGTCGCCCACCTCACCGGGCAGTCCACCTGACCGGGGCAGTCCACCTGGCCGGGCCGGCGGACCGCTGTCGCCGGCGGCTCCGCCGGTTGGCGGGGCCGCCGGAGACTGACCAGGCGGGTCAGGACGGCACGAGCCGGGGTGGGGTGAAGTCCTAACCCCGGTGGCCGGCGCGGAGCGACTCGTAGTGGCGCAGGCAGTCGTCGTACGACGGGAGCAGACCCTCGGCACGCAACTCGGCCAGAGTGGGGCCGTTGGCGTCGCGCTCGGAGAGGATCGGGTCGATGTCGGCCGGGATCGGCAACGCCAGTTCCGCGTCCCGTACGTTCGCGATCCGCTCGCGGCCGGGCGCGTACCCGGCGGAGCAGAGGTAGCTCAGTACGGTGTTCTCCTCCAGTGCGACGAAACCGTGCCCCAGCCCCTCGGAGAGGTAGAGGGCCCGGTAGTCGACCGTGTCCAGGCGGACCACCTCGTGCTGGCCGAATGTCGGCGAGCCCACCCGCAGATCGACCACAATGTCCAGCAGGGCGCCCTGTGGGCAGTAGACGTACTTGCCCTGACCGGGCGGTACGTCGGCCCAGTGGATGCCCCGGACCACACCTCGCCGAGAGACGCTGTGGTTGGTCTGGGCGACGGACAACTCAAAACCCAGCGCCTCCGTGAACGCGGCGGCGTCGTACCAGACGAGGAAGTTGCCACGGCCGTCGGGAAATTGTTGGGGGACGAACTCCCACGCGCCGGAGATCGACAACTCGGTGGCTTTCACCTGTTCACCTTTCACGCGATCAGCAACAGCACACGATACCGACCAGCCACGGACAACCTGGTGAGGTAGGCATCTCAACCGGGTGTGACCACCCGAGCACGGGGTACCGCACCGATATAGACGAACACGATTCACGGAGGCTCTCATGACCAACTACCGGGTCGCCGACCTGATGACCCGACAGGTCGTCTACCTCTCGGCACAGACCACCCTCGACGAGGCGGCGCGTGCGATGGCCGACGCCGACATCGGCGACATCGTGGTGACCAACGGGCAGAGCCTCTTCGGCATGGTGACCGACCGGGACATCGTGGTGCGGGCGGTGGCCGAGCACCGGGATCCGGCGAAAACGACACTCGGCGAGATCGCGACCCGGGAGATCGTGATGATCGAGCAGAGTTCGACCGCTGCCGAGGCAGCCCGGCTGATGCGGGAACGTGCCGTACGCCGAATGCTGGTCTGTGACGTCGATCGCCAACTGGTCGGCATCATCTCCCTCGGCGACCTGGCCCAACAACTCGCCCCCACCGAAGCCACCCCCACCGTGTGAAGGAAGGGCCCCTTGTTATCGCTTTCGGTAGTACAAGGGCCCCCTCCTAACGCGTGAGTAGCCTGGAGCGCATGCCACCGAAGAAGCTCGACGAGATCATCGAGGAGTTCGCCTCCGCGCCACGTGATCTCGTGCTGGAGATGCTGCTCGAATACTCCGACGCGGTCCCGCCGCTGCCGGCCGAGTTGGCCGGGCACGCCGGCATGGAACAGGTGCCGGAGTGCCAGACCTCCTTCTTCCTACGCGCCGAGGTGACCCCGGAGCGCACGGTGCAGACCTGGTTCGACTGCCCACCGGAGGCGCCGACCACCCGCGCGTTCGCCGGCATCCTCGCCGAAGGGCTGGCCGGAGCGAGCGCCGAGGAGGTGCTCGACGTACCGGATGATCTCTACCAGCGGATGGGCCTGGCGCAGGCGATCAGCCCGCTGCGCGTACGCGGTGGCACGGCGATCCTGGCCCGACTCAAGCGGCAGGTACGGGAACAGATCGGCTGACCTCCGGCGTTGCAACGGGACGTGGAAATCGATCTCTACGCGGATGTCGTCTGCCCCTGGTGCTACATCGGCAAGCGCCGGCTCGAACAGGCGTTGGAGTCCTTCGACGGCAAGGTGACGGTCCGGCTGCGGCCGTTCCAGCTCGACCCGTCACCGGTGCCGGAACCGGTGCCGATGATGGAGGCGCTGGGTGCGAAGTTCGGCGGTCCGCAGCGGGCACGCCAGATGGTCGACCACGTCACCGGAGTCGTCGCCGCCACCGGCCTGGACTACCGGTACGACCGCGCGGTCGCGGCGAACACCTTCGAGGCACACCGGCTGGTCTGGTTCGCCGAGCAGCGCGGGTTCGGAAGCCCGATGATGGATGCCCTCCAGCGGGCCCACTTCGTCGACGGCGCGGACATCGGGTCACGGTCCGCGCTCGCCGGGCTCGCCGCCGGGGTCGGTCTGGACGAGACCGAGGTACGGGAGTGGCTCGACTCGGACGCCGGCACCTCCGAGGTACGGGCGGAGCTGGCCGAGGCGCACGCGCTGGGCGTCACCAGCGTGCCGACCTACGTGCTCGCGGGCAAGTACGCGGTTGTCGGCGCACAGGAGACCGAGACCCTGATCCAGGCGCTGGCCGAGGTGGCCCGCCTCGAAGCCTCGGCCTGACCAGCGCGCTCGAATGTTTCACGTGCAACAGTATTGATCTCCTTCGAACCAATCGTCCGGCTGGCGGCACTCCGCGCCGGCCAGCCGCGACGACGGCTCACAGGCGGCGGCTCAGCTCACCACCCGGGCCAGGTCGGTGACCACTCGCGCGTTCGGCAGACCAGCCAGGGCGCGCCCCGGCACCGCGATCTTGCTGTGCCGTACGCCGGAGCCGACGATCACGTACTTGGTGTCGACCACCCGCTCGTCGACCAGGATCGGCCACTCGACCGGCAGGCCGATCGGGGTGATCCCGCCGTACTCCATGCCGGTGAACTCGACCGCCTCGTCCATCGGGGCGAAGCTCGCCTTGCGTACGTCGAGCTGACGGCGCACCACACCGTTGACGTCCGCCCTGGTGGTGGCGAGGATGATGCAGGCCGCGTACCGGGTCACGCCCTCCCGCTTGCCGGCCACCACCACACAGTTCGCCGAGACGTCGAGCCCGACCTCGTACGCGGCACAGAAGGCGGCGGTGTCGGCGAGCGTAGCGTCGATCGGCGCCACCAGGATGTCGTCCACCGGTACCGGGGCGTCCGCAGGCCAGTCCCGTACGGCCGCCTGCACCGCAGGCGCGAGCAGGTCGAGGCGGGTACGGGCCGGTTCCGTTCGCAAGGTCCCCATCACGGTTCGATCCTCGCACCACCGGTCGGACGGCACCGCCCCTGCCCACCGCACGCACCGACACCGGTCGGCGACGGCGTGGGGGCCGATCAGCTTCCGGTGAGGAAGGCGTTCTCCCGGGCGAAGGTGCGCTCCGCCAGGCGCGCCTGGTCGAGAGCCTCCTGCCGGGCCTGCTCGGCGTTCTCCTGGCGAGTCTCGGCGACGTCCTGCAATCCGTGTCGTACGGCGAGGCGCATCACGCCGTACAGGCAGGGGAATCCACAGACGTACAGCAGGACTGCGGCAGCGATCTGAAGCATGTCCTCACGGTAGGACGAGAGATTCTGCGAGAAGCATTCATTTCCGGACGGGTCCCTCGTACGTGTCCGCGAGGTAGTCCGCCCAGGTCCTGCTCCCCGTGGGTGTGGCTGTGGTGGTGAGCCCACCGGCGCGGACCGCCCGGCCGAACCGGCCCGGAACCCGGATCGAGAGCAGCGAACGACGTCGACCCCGCGCGATCGACCACGCGGCGACCGCCTCGTCGTACCGGAGCACCTGCGGTCCGCCGTACTCCTCGATGGTCCGACTCGGGCCGGCGACCAGCCGGTCCGCTATCCGACCGGCGACGTCACCGGGGTCGACCGGCTGCACCAGCAGCGCCCGGTCACCAAAGACCGGACCGAGCCGCCCGGCGACCCGCAGCATCCCGTCGAGGAGCTGGGGAAACTGGGTGGCACGCAGCACGCTCCACGGCACGTCGCCGGTCGTCACGATCCGCTCCGCGTCGAGTTTGAGCCGGTAGTACCGCAGGGGCACCTCGTCGATGCCGACGATCGAGACGTAGAGCAGGTGACGTACCCCGGCCTCGGCGGCGTCGGTGACCAACCGGCGGGTCCCGGCCACGTCGACCCGTGCGTCGGGCGACCGGGTGGCGGAGGCGAGGTGGACCACCGCGTCCACCCCGGTCACGGCGAGATCCACGCCGGTGCCGGCACCGAGGTCGGCCACCACCCACTCGACTCCGTCGCCGCCCGGCCGTGGCCGGCGACTCATTCCGCGCACCTCGTGCCCCGCCGCCGTCAGGTTCGGCACGACCTTCCGGCCGAGGGTTCCGCTGGCACCGGTGACCAGGACTCTCATCGTGCGCTCTCTTCCGATCGAGGGACGGAACAGGGACAGGACAGGGACAGGACGGGGGCGGGGTCCGGTCGTAGGACGGGCCGAGACACAGGGACGTGACGGTGATGGGTGTCACAGTTGCTCGTCTTGGCTAATGGGGTTAACTTTTTAGTTATGACGATTAACTTCCTGGATCGAGGCGAGGGCCGGATCGCCTACACCGTGCGCGGCGAAGGCCCCCTGGTCATCTGCCTACCCGGTATGGGTGAGCTCCGCTCGTCATTCCGCTTCACCGAGCCGGCCCTGGTCGAGGCCGGCTACCGGGTCGCCGTGCTGGACCTGCGCGGTCACGGCGACAGCGACGACGGTTTCCACCGGTACGACGACGACGCCCTGGCCAGCGACGCGCTCGCCCTCGTCGACCAGCTCGGCGGACCGGCCCTCCTGGTCGGCAACTCGATGGGTAGCAGCGCCGCGGTCCTCGCCGCCGCCGCCGCACCGGCCAAGGTCAGCGGCATCGCGCTGATCGCCCCGTTCGTACGCGACCCGAAGATCAACCCACTGATGCGGCTGATCATGCGGCTCCTGCTGGTCAGGCCCTGGGGCCCGGCCGCCTGGCGGACCTACCACCGCACGCTCTTCCCCGGACGCCCCCCGACGGACCTGGCCGAACACCAGAACCGGTTGACGGAGAGCCTGCGCCGGGGCGACCACTGGAAATCGTTCGTCCGGACCACCCACACCAGCCACGAGCCGGTGCATCGGCAACTGGACCAGGTACGGGCCAACACCCTCGTGGTGATGGGCGAGAAGGACCCGGACTACCCCGACCCGGCGGCCGAGGCCCGTTACGTCGCCGAACGGCTGCGCGGCGAACTACTCCTGGTCGCGGGCTCCGGGCACTACCCGATGGCCGAATACCCGGAACAGGTCAACCCCGCGCTGATCAACTTTGCGAACCGGGTGACCGCCGGTGCCTAGAGCCGGACTCACTCCCGCGATCGTGGTCACCGAGGCAGGTCGGGTCGCCGACGAGGTCGGACTGGACCGGCTCACCCTCGCCGCCGTCGCCCAGCGGCTCGGCGTCACCCTGCCCAGCCTCTACAAGCACGTACGCGGGCTCGACGGGCTCGCGCAACAGCTCGCCATCCAAGCCCTGGACGAATTCACCGTACGAGGCACCGACGCCACACTCGGGCTCTCCGGGCAGGCGGCGATGCGTGCGCTCGCCGGGGCGTACCGGGACTACGCACAGACCCACCCGGGCACCTACGCGGCCACCCTTCGTGCCCCGGACCCGGCCGACCCCGCACACGTCGCCGCCGCCGAACGGGCGGTACGCGTGATCTACGCCGTACTCGCCGGGTATGGCCTCAGCGGCGACCGGGCGATCGACGCGGCCCGGGCACTGCGCAGCGCGCTACACGGGTTCGTCACCCTGGAGGCAGCCCACGGCTTCGGGTTGCCCCGCGACCTGGACCGGTCGTACGAACTGCTGGTCGACGCACTCGACCGGGCATTCCGCACCTGGCCGCAGCGGTAACGCGGGCCGCACCTGGCGGAGTGCCAACACGTTCCGCCAGCATTCAGGCTCGGGCGTTCACCCGACCGGAGATCAGGCCGCCGGCCAACGCCAGGGCGGTGGCGACCGCGAAACCGGCCAGGTAGGTCCCCGGACCGGGTTGCCCAGCCGCCGCGAGCAACGCACCGGTGAACGCCAGGACCGTGGCACCGGAGAGCGAATCGCTCAGTTGCAGGGCGGAACTGTTCCGCCCCTGTTCCTGCGGCGCGGAAAGCTCCAGGGTCAGCACCGACATCGACGGGTAGGCCATCCCGATCCCCAACCCCGCCACCGCCCACGCGACGATCCCCAGCACCACCGGCACCGCCGGGGCCAGCATCAACGGCCCGGCGAGGGCGATTCCGGCAGCCATCAGCAGCAGTCCCGCCCGGGGCAGGGTGGCACGCGACGCCGGTGGCCGGATCCGCCCCTGCAGCCACGACCCGAAGGACCAGGAGACCGCACCGGCCGCCAACGCCGCGCCGGCCAGCGCGGGCGCGAGTTGCCGCTCCCGTGCGAGCAGCAGCGGAATGAACACCTCGGCACCGACGAACGCCGCCGCCGCCAGGCCGCGCAACGCGATCACCGTCGGCAGACCACGGGCGGCGCGGAGCACCCCGGTCGGCAACAACCGGGGTACGCAGAGACCCAGGCCGCCGAGGGCCACCACCACCAACCCGATCGCGAGCAGACCGGTGCGCTGGCCACCGAGATGCAGCAGTGCCGCGCTCACCGCAGCCCCGGACGCCCAGGCCACCCGGCGCAGCGAACCGGGCGCGATCCGGTTCGGGGCCGCCGTCCCCACCCCGGTCGAAGTCGACTGCCCCGGAGCGGACGCCGCCGACTCCGCCGGACGACCGACCCCGCGCAGTCCCGGACGGATCAGCAGCGCGGCCGGCAACGCCAACAGCGGTACGGCGAGAAACACCCAACGCCAACCGACGTACTGCACGATCAGACCGGCGATCGCCGGTCCAACGAGCGAGGGCACCACCCAGGCCCCGGCGAACGCGGCGAAGACCCTCGGGTGCAGTCGCTCCGGGTACACCCGGCCGACCACCACGTAGAGCGCGACGATGAGCAGCCCGGAGCCGAGCCCCTGCACGACCCGCCCGAGCACGAGTTGCACCATGCTCTGGGCGGTGCCGGCGATGACCAGTCCGACGACGAACCAGGCGACACCGTGTCGTACCGGGGCGGCGGGGCCCCGGGCGTCGCTCCACAGGCCGGCGACGACCATCGTCACCACACCGATGGCGGCCGGCCCGCCGAAGGCGAGCGCGTACAGCGACAGCCCGTCCAGCGCCTGCGCGACGGTGGGCATGGCGGTGGCGACCGCGAGCGCCTCGAACGCCAGCAGCGAGATCAGCGACACCATGCCGACGGTCAGCGCCCGAAACGGGCGGGCGAACAGACCACCCGCCAGCGGGGGCGGGGCCAGGAGTTCGGCGGTCACCGGGAGAACTCGTTCATCTGTGGGCGCCCCCTCCGGTCCGACCGTCGCCTCGACCGATCTCAGGCCACCAGCATGGGACATGAACCAGAGTTGAGGTCAAGGCGCGGTGCGAGGAGCGCCGGTGGTCGGCTACGCCTGTTGCAACGCCTCACCTAGCCCTTTGGCCAGTCCGGAGAAGTGCTGGTCGGCGATGAGGTGTCCGGCGGTGATGGCCAGTGCCAACGGCCACTCGATCACCTGTAGGACGGCAAGCAGGCCGAGACCGGCATAGTAGGCGATCTTGTCGGTCGGCGGTACGGCGATGTCGCCGAGACCGGGGATCCGGATCCGGCCGGCGTACGACTCGACCACCTTGCGTGGGTCGTGCAGGGCGCCAACGTTCATCTTCGCCTCCCAGGTCTGAGGTTCCCCCACCGGCCGGCGGGGATGTCGTGTCCCGGTGGCATTCCACCATCGACGGCGTCCATGCCCGACCAGCCCCACAAACCCGGTGCCGACCCGACGGAAAGGGAACTTCGCCTGGTGGGCGTGCATAACGTACCCGTGGCGGGGAAGGCAGGGCCGACCGTCATCCGGGGGGCGAAATGGCGTACGCGAGCATCGGGAGTCATCAACAGGCACAGCGGCGCGCTACCACCACCCACGCGGCTCGATGACGCCCTTCGGGCTGAATCTCACCGGAGCCCTGCCGACGCCCACCCTCTCGAACCTGCTGGGCGGCGTCTCGCGAGGTGCCCAGGAACTGGCCAGCCGGGCCGGAGCGCTGGCGGGTCAGGGCGCACGCGTCGCCGGGCTGACCCAACGCGGCGTACGGTCCCGGCCGGGTCGGCACCACATCGAGGTACGCGGCGTGGCGCTACCGGGCAGCGAGCGGCTGGCGCACCGGGTGGAGGAAGCTCTCGAACGCCTGCCGGGCGTGCTCTGGGCCCGGGTCAACGCGCCGACCAGCCGGGTGGTGGTGGCCGTCGACGACCCCGCGCCCCGGCTGCGGGACCTGATCGCGACGATCGTCGCGGTGGAACGTACCGACGACTGTGAGCACCACCCCGACGATCCGCAACCGCACCCGCCGGAGGAGGGGCCCCGAACCCGGCGGGCGGTCTCGACGCTGGCCGCGGACGCGTTCGGTCTGGGGCTCACCGTGGCCACCCGGATCCTGCCCTTCGCCCCGCTTCCGGGCGAGGTCGCCGGCCTGCTCAAGGCGATCGACATGCAGCCGAGGCTGCACGCCCTGGTCGGCCAGGGCCTGCGCGGCGACCACCGGGCGGATTCCCTGCTGCCGCTGGCCGAGGCGATGGCGCTGGGTCTGACCGGTGGTTGGGCGGGCATCCTGCTCGACGGCGCCCAGCGGGTGCTCCAGTGGCAGGAGGCCCGCGCCCAGTTGACCGCCTGGCAGGACGCCGAGCCCCGGCTCGCCGGTACGCCCGAGCTGGCTGCGGCGCAACCGCTGCTGGACGGGCGCCCACGAAAGCCCGACGGCCCGCTGGAGCGGTACACCACCCGTACGCTCACCGCCGGGGCCCTGGCCGGGGCGGTGGCGCTGCCGTTCGCCGGCCCGAAACGGGCCGCCGCGCTCGCCATGTCGAGCCTCTCCAAGGCACCCTTCGACGGCAGGGAGGGGTACGCCGCACAGTTCGGCCGCGCACTCGCCGCCCGTGGTGTGATCGCCATGGACCGTTCGGTCCTTCGGGAGCTGGACCGGATCGACACCCTGGTGCTGGACGAAGCCGTGCTGCATTCGAACCGGGGCACCCTGACCGACCTGGTGCCGCTGGCCGGCGAGGCCGAGGAAATCGCCGGCCAGGCGTTCACCCTGTTCCACCCGGCCTGCCCGGACGAGCCGCACGAGGCGGACGGTTGGCGGCTCGCCCCGTTCGCGGCGCTGGGCGTGACGCCGCCGAGGGACCACCCGGAGGCGGGCCGGCTCTTCGGCTCCGGCGGCAGCGTGCTCGGCCTGACCCACGACGGCGAACTGGCGGCGGTGGTCAAGTACGAGCCGGAGCCGGCGCCCGGCGTTGACGCCCTGCCCTCGGTGACCAGCCGGGCCGGTGTCCGCCTGGTGGTCGCGAGCGCCGACAACGACCGGTACGGCTACGCCGACGCCCTGGTGCCCGGCGGGCCCGAGCTGACCGCGTCGATCCGGTCGTTGCAGGCCGAGGGGGCGATGGTCATGCTCGTCTCCGGCGACCGGCGCGCACTCGGTGCGTCCGACTGCGGACTCGGCGTCTGGTATGCCTCCGAGGCACCACCGTGGGGGGCGCATCTGTTGATCGGCGCCGACCTGGAGGTGCCGGCGCTGATCGTCGAAGCGGTCGGCGTGGCCCGGAAGCTGACCCGGCAGAACATCGCCCTGGCCGCCGCCGGCACCGGTCTCGGCGCGCTCACCGCGTTCACCGCGCCGGTCGCCCGCTTGCCGCGCCGCACGATGAACGGCGTGAACGTGGCCGGTGCGATGGCGCTGGCGAACGGCGTCTGGCGGGCGAAGCGGCTCCCCCCGCACGCTGTGGTCCGGCCCGCCGGTGCGGCCACGCCCTGGCACCTGATGCCGGTGGCGACCGTGCTTGACCGGTTGGGCACCCGCCCGGAGGGCCTGAGTACGACCGAGGTCCAGCGTCGTGGCAGGGACAGCGGACCGGACGACCATCAGGGCGCGAACCTCGGTCGGGCCTTCGTCGACGAACTCGCCAACCCGCTGACCCCCGTCCTGGCCGCCGGGGCCAGCCTCTCCGCGGCGGTCGGTTCGGTGGTGGACGCGGCACTGGTCGGCGGGGTGGTGGGGCTCTCGGCGCTGATCGGCGCCATCCACCAGGTCAACACCGAGCGGTCGCTGGCCGAGTTGCTCTCCCGCACGGCGGTGACGGCCCGGGTACGTCGCGACGGCGAGGAGCGTGTGGTCGCCGCCAGCGACCTGGTCCCCGGGGACATCGTGCTGGTCGGGCCGGGCGACGCGATTCCGGCCGACTGCCGGGTGCTGGAGGCGGACGGGCTGGAGGCGGACGAGTCGTCGCTGACCGGTGAGTCGTTGCCGGTCGCGAAGGACAGCCCGTCGGTGGTGGCCGCGGCGGTCGCCGATCGCCGGTCGATGCTCTACGAGGGGACCACGGTCGCCGCCGGTCGGGGTGTCTCCGTGGTCGTCGCCACCGGTTCCGACACCGAGGTCGGTCGGGGCATGGCGCTGGCCCGTCAGGCACCTCCGAGCAGCGGAGTGGAAGCCCGACTAACCAAGATCACAAAGGCCACCATCCCGGTAGCGACCGGCGCGGCGATGGCGGTGGCCGGGGCGGGGCTCTTCCGGGGCGTACCCCTGGCCGAGACGGCCGCGACCGCCGCGAACCTGGCCGTCGCGTCGGTACCGGAAGGGCTGCCGTTCCTGGTCAGCGCCGCCCAGTTGGCCGCCGCGCGGCGATTGGCCGAACACGGTGCCCTGGTCCGCAACCCGCGCACCATCGAGGCGCTCGGCCGGGTCGACGTGCTCTGCTTCGACAAGACCGGCACCCTGACCGAGGGACACCTGCGGCTCGCCGGGGTCGGCGACAGCGAGCAGTACGCCGAGGTCGACGCCCTCGACCGTACGCTGCGCCGGGTCCTCGCCGCGGCTCTGCGCGCCACCCCTGAGGTGGAACAGCCCGACCAGATCAGCGGGCAGACCGACCGGGCGGTGGTGGTCGGCGCCCGGGATGCCGAGGTCGGGCCAACCACCGGCTGTCGGAGCTGGCACTACGCGAACGCGTTGCCGTTCGAGCCGTCCCGTGGCTACCACGCCACCGTCGGCCGACGGCACGAGACGCACCTGCTCAGCGTCAAGGGCGCACCCGAGACGATCCTGCCCCGGTGCACCCGGCGGCGGACCCGAGACGGCGAGGTACCGCTCGACGACGCGGGCCGGGAGTCGTTGCAGCAGATGATGGGCGAGCACGCGGGGGCCGGTCAGCGGGTACTGGCGGTCGCCGAACGGGTGGTCGACGGGGACACGATCACCGACGCGGACGTCACCGACCTGACCTTCGTCGGCTGTCTGACCCTTGCGGACGGGGTACGCGCGAGTGCCGCCCCAGCGGTCGCCCGGATCCGTCAGGCCGGGGTGCACACCATCATGATCACCGGTGACCACCCCGGCACCGCCGCCGCGATCGCCTCGATCATCAGCACCGACGACGCCGAACAGCGGGTCGCCACCGGCATCGAACTCGACCAGCTCGACGACGAGGCGCTCGCCGAGCGGCTGGCCCGCACCGACGTGGTCGCCCGCTGCACCCCGGCGCACAAGGTACGGATCATCCAGGCACTTCAGCAGGCCGGTCGGGTGGTTGCGATGACCGGTGACGGGGCGAACGACGCCCCGGCGATCCGGCTCGCCGACGTCGGCATCGCGCTCGGTCAGCGCGGTACGCCCGCCGCCCGGGCCGCCGCCGACCTGGTGGTCACCGACGACCGGCTCGAAACGATCATCGCCACCCTGGTCGAGGGCCGGGCCATGTGGTCCTCGGTACGGCACGCGCTGAGCATCCTGGTCGGCGGCAACCTCGGCGAGATCGCGTTCAGTGTGCTCACCGCGGCAGCCACCGGCCGGTCCGCGCTCAACGGCCGCCAACTCCTGCTGGTGAACCTCCTCACCGACCTGGCCCCGGCGATGGCGATCGCGGTCCGGGCGCCGAACCCGGACGCCACCGACGGCCTGCTGCTGGAAGGACCGGACAGCTCACTCGGCGGCACCCTGAACCGGGAGATCGCACTCCGGGCCGGAACCACCACGCTCGGCGCCACCGCCGGATGGACCCTGGCCCGACTCACCGGCCGGCAGCGCCGCGCCGGCACCATCGCGCTCGCCTCGCTGGTCGGCACCCAGCTCGGCCAGACGGTGGTCGACGGTGGCGCGACCCCGGCCGTACTCGCCTCGACCGCGGCGTCGATGGCGGTCCTGGCCGGCGTGATCCAGACCCCCGGGGTGAGCCAGTTCTTCGGCTGCACCCCACTCGGCCCCGTCGGTTGGGGCATCGCCGCAGGCAGCGCACTGAGCGCCACCTTCGCCAGTAGCACCCTGGGCCGGCTGTTCACCCGATCGGAAGAGCACGAACCGGTGGACGCCAACTCGCCGCCGACCGGTACGGAGTCAGGCGACCCGGAATCAGACGACCCGGATTCGGGCGACCCGCAGCAGGCGTGATTTCCGGCCCGGTCGGCAACGCGTACGTCAGTGCCCCCGGGCCAGCCACTCGTCGAGGTGCGGTGCCTCGGCCCCGATGGTCGTACCGTCCCCGTGGCCGGTGCGGACGGTGGTGGCCGGGGGAAGGGTCAGCAGCCGCTCCCGGATCGAACCGATGATGGTGCCGAAGTCGCTGTACGACCGTCCGGTCGCACCCGGTCCACCGGCGAAGAGCGTGTCACCGGTGAAGACCGCACCGAGGCGGGGTACGTGGAAGCAACACGCACCCGGGCTGTGGCCCGGTGTGTGCAGGACGGTCAGCACGATCCCGCCGATCTCGATCGTCTGCCCGTCGCTCAGCTCACCGTCGGGCATCACGTCGGGATGGACCTGGTCCCAGAGCACCCGGTCGTTCGGGTGCAGCAGCACCGGCGCGCCGGTCGCCTCACCGAGGGCCGGCGCCACCCGTACGTGGTCGTCGTGCGCGTGGCTGGCGAGGATCGCCCGCACCCGCCGACCACCGACCGTACGCAAAATCGTCTCCACGTCGTGCGGTGCGTCGATGACCACACACTCGTCGTCGTCGCCGACCACCCAGACGTTGTTCTCCACGTCGAAGGTCTGGCCGTCGAGGGAGAAGGTCCCCTTGGTCACCGCATGGTCGATCCGGGCGGTCATCAGAAGACCACCACCGACCGGAGTACGTCGCCCCGGTGCATCCGCGCGAACGCCTCCTCCACCTGGTCCAGGGCGATCTCCTCGGTGACGAAGCTGTCCAGGTCCAGCCGCCCCTGCAAATAGAGTTCGGTCAGCAGGGGGAAGTCCCGGCTGGGCAGGCAGTCGCCGTACCAGCTCGACTTGAGGGCGCCGCCGCGACCGAAGACGTCCAGCAGCGGCAGCTCGGGGACCTTCATCTCCGGTGTGGGGACTCCGACCAGGACCACCGTGCCGGCGAGGTCCCGGGCGTAGAACGCCTGCTGCCAGGTCTCCGGTCGGCCGACCGCGTCGACCACCACGTCGGCGCCGAACCCGCCGGTCAGCGCTCGGATCGCCTCGACCGGGTCGGTCTCCCGGGCGTTCACGGTGTGGGTGGCGCCGAAGCCCCTCGCCCACTCCAGCTTCCGGGGGTCGGTGTCCACCGCGATGATCGTCGTCGCGCCGGCCAGGACGGCACCGGCGACGGCACCGTCACCCACCCCACCGCAGCCGATCACCGCGACCGAGTCGCCCCGGGTCACCTGTCCGGTGTTCATCGCCGCGCCGAGCCCGGCCATCACCCCGCAGCCGAGCAGGCCGACCGCAGCCGGTCGGGCCGACGGGTCGACCTTGGTGCACTGTCCGGCGTGGACGAGGGTCTTCTCCACGAACGCGCCGATGCCCAGGGCCGGTGCGAGTTCGGTGCCGTCGGTGAGGGTCATCTTCTGGGTGGCGTTGTACGTGCTGAAGCAGTACCACGGCTTGCCCCGGTTGCAGGCCCGGCAGTCACCGCAGACGGCCCGCCAGTTCAGTACGACGAAGTCGCCCGGTGCCACGCCGGTGACACCCTCGCCGACCTGCTCCACTATCCCGGCTGCCTCGTGTCCGAGCAGGAACGGGTAGTCGTCGTTGATACCGCCTTCGCGGTAGTGCAGATCGGTGTGGCACACCCCGCAGCTCTGCACCCGCACCACGGCCTCGCCCGGTCCGGGGTCCGGTACGACGATCGTGGCGACCTCGACCGGTGCCCCCCTGGCCCTTGAGATGACACCGCGTACTTCCTGACCCACTGGTCCGCCCTCGCCTTCGCCGCGATCGATCCTCGGTCTTGATCTCGGAGGTATCACATCACGTGCATCGATCGAGTACCAGACGTCAATCGCCGAGCAGCCGACCGTTCCGCTCGGCGATCCGTACCGCTTCGGTCCGATTGTGCGCCTCAGTCTTGCCGATCGCGGTCGGACGCCGAGCAAATCGCCGGAACGGCCGCCGCGTGCTCCGATCCGCCGGCGCCCTGATGCCGGAACCACCGGAGTCGTAGGGTGGCGACGATGAACAGGACCGCGCTGCGCGCCCAACCGCTCCAGCCGTGAACCGGATCGCGGCGGCGCCCCACATGACGCGTGGCACCCCGGTCGGCGGATGCGTCGGCGAGCATTATCAGAATCCCTGCCGTGCTCTCCTGCCGGCTCGGGCAATGCCGCCTCGGCGATCTGACCGGCATTGGGCGACCAGGGGTCTGCGTGAGAATCCCTTGGCTGCACTCGTACCCAAGGTCAACGCGTGAAAGTGCTGGTGGAGCCAAGGGGACTCGAACCCCTAACCCCTGCCTTGCAAAGGCAGTGCTCTGCCAGTTGAGCTATGGCCCCTAGCGGAGTCAGCCGCCGGGTAGGGCAATCCGGATCGCGGAGTTACCGGAGGTCGGGCGCGGTGGTGGCCTCGTGCCACAGGGCGCGCTCGTCGTTGGATTCCTTGACCTTCTTGGCGATCAGGGCCGCCACGCCGACAATGCTGGCGAGGATCAGAAGCTTCTTGAACATGACAGTCCCTCACGCTCGACTGCTGTCGGTCTAAAAGTGGGGCTAGCTGGAATCGAACCAGCGACCTCAGAGTTATCAGCTCTGCGCTCTAACCGACTGAGCTATAGCCCCTTGCGACGAGCAAGGTTACCGTACCTCCGGGCCATCTCCCAACTCGGGGGCTGACCCCCGCGCCGAGCTGCGACGATGTCCCGCGCGCGGGGCGCCGTGGCGGCCCTGGAAGACGCTACCGAATATGAAACGCCGGGGCCACCGCATTCGCGGGACCCCGGCGTTCCGCACGTTGTCAGTCGCGCTCGGCGAGGGTCAACTCGATCCCACCGACCAGGTCGGCGCAGACGTTGTAGACAAACGCGCCGAGCGTGGCCAGCGCGGTGAAGAGCACCACGTTCACCAGCCCGATCAGTGCCGAACTGAGGATCACACCCTTGGCGGTGATGGTGAAGGCACTGTCACTCTGACCGCCGCCGGCGTTGATCAGGTCGGCCAGGCTGCTGTTCACACTCTCGAACACGCCCATGGCGTCGAGTGCGAGGTAGAGCACCGAGGTCGCCACGATCACGACGACGAAAAGCACCAGAGACACCGCGAACGAGAACTTCATGACGGACCAGGGGTCGATCCGCTTGAGGTTCAGCCGAGCCCGACGCGGCCCACGCGAGGCTGCGGAGCCGACCGAACTACGGGCCGACCGCACCGCCTCGCTGACCCGGGCGGCACCGACCGCAGCGGCGCCTGCGAAGGTACGTCCCGCTCCGCCGCCGGGGTTCGGTCGAGCCGATCCGGTGGCGGACCCCTCGTCCTGGGCACCCGGACCCGCGACGGGTGCTCCCGACGACGGCTGGCCGAGTACGGACATTCCCGGCGAGGTCTGCCCGGGGGTGGTCTGCCCCGGGGTCGGCGCACCCGAGGGCTGGGGCCGGCCGGGCGTGGCTGGCCGGCTCTGGGCACCCGGTCCCGTCGAGCCGCTGGGCGACGGGGCGGCCGACGACGCGGTGGCAGTCGGTGCCGTACCCGACGACGGCGCGGGGCCCGCGCCGGCTCCGGGAGCTTCCGCCGGACGGCTCGCCTCACCGCTGGGCTGGTCCGGCGGGGGCGGCATGCCGGGTGCCCGGGTGAACTTCGGCGACGGCGCGTCGGCGGGGACAACCGCCCGGCCGACGGCCGCGCGGCCGGTCGCTGGTGCGCCGCCGGCAGCGGCCTCCTCATCGACCGGGTTGGCCGAGGTCCCCGCGCTCCCCGACTTCGCCTGTGTCTCCGTCATCAACTAGTCCTGTTCGTCAGGCTCGTCGGCATTGCGAGCAATGGCCACGATCGTCACACCATCCGGGAGGTCCATCAGCTTGACCCCCATTGTGTTCCGATCGCGTGTACGGCGTACAGGCTTCACCGGAGTCCGGATCACGCCGCCGTTACTGGTGATCGCGAACAGCTCGTCGTCCGGGCTGATCACAACTGCGCCGACCAGTCCACCACGACGTTCGGTGATCTTTGCGGTCAGCACACCCTTTCCTCCCCGGCCCTGGACCGGATATTCCTCGATCGGCGTACGTTTTGCGTACCCGCCGTTCGTCGCCACCAGGACGTCCATCCCTTCGCGGACCACCTCCATGGCCAGCAGGACGTCATCGTCGGTGAAGCGCATCCCGATCACGCCCGTGGTGGCCCGACCCATTGGCCGGAGCGCCTCGTCGGTGGCGTTGAACCGGATCGCTTGCGCCTTTTTGGACACCAGCAGGAGATCATCCTCTGGTCCGGCAAGTGCCGCTCCGACCAACTCGTCCTCATCCCGAAGGTTGATCGCGATGATGCCACCGGAACGGTTGGAGTCGAACTCCTCCAGCTTGGTCTTCTTGACCAAGCCCTTCTGTGTGGCCAGCACCAGATAGGGCGCGACCTGATAGTCCGGGATCTGGATGACCTGGGCGATCTGCTCGTCCGGCTGGAAGGCGAGCAGGTTAGCGACGTGCTGCCCCTTCGCCGTCCGACTCGCCTCGGGCAGTTCGTACGCCTTCGCCCGGTAGACCCGACCCTTGTTGGTGAAGAAGAGCATCCAGTTGTGCGTGGAGCAGACGAAGAAGTGGCTGACGATGTCATCCTGGCGCAGCGTGGCGCCGCTGACACCCTTGCCGCCCCGGCGCTGCGAGCGGTAGAGGTCGACCTTGGTGCGCTTGGCGTAC
This sequence comes from Micromonospora sp. NPDC050417, assembly GCF_044458865.1. NCBI lineage: Bacteria > Bacillati > Actinomycetota > Actinomycetes > Micromonosporales > Micromonosporaceae > Micromonospora > Micromonospora sp. NPDC050417. The sequence goes on along the minus strand of NZ_JBITIH010000002.1, from coordinate 228,873 downwards.
CCGGTCCGGGTGATGGTGACGACCACGTCCTCGCGGGCGATCAGGTCCTCCATCGAGACCTCGCCGTCGAACGGCAGGACCTTGGTACGCCGCTCGTCGCCCCACTTGGCCACGATCTCGCCGAGTTCCTCGGAAATGATCTTCCGCTGCCGCTCCGGCTTGGCCAGGATGTCCTTGAGGTCGGCGATCTCAATCTCGATCTTCGCCAACTCGTCGATGATCTTCTGACGCTCCAGTGCGGCGAGCCGCCGCAGCTGCATGTCGAGGATCGCGGTCGCCTGGATCTCGTCGATCTCCAACAGTTGGATCAGGCCCTGCCGCGCCTCTTCCACCGTCGGGGAGCGCCGGATCAGGGCGATCACGTCGTCGAGCGCGTCGAGCGCCCGGACCAGACCGCGCAGGATGTGCGCCCGCTCCTCGGCCTTACGCAGCCGGTACGCCGTCCGCCTGCGGATCACGTCGATCTGGTGCTCGACGTAGTAGCGGATGAACTGGGCGAGGTTCAGCGTGCGCGGCACCCCGTCGACCAGCGCCAGCATGTTGGCGCCGAAGGTCTCCTGGAGCTGGGTGTGCTTGTAGAGGTTGTTCAGCACCACCTTGGCGACCGCGTCGCGCTTGAGCACCAGCACGATCCGCATACCGGTACGACCGGAGGACTCGTCGCGGATGTCGGCGATGCCGGCGAGCTTGCCCTCCTTGATCAGCTCGGCGATCCGCTCGGCCAGGTTGTCCGGGTTGACCTGGTACGGCAACTCGCTGACAACGAGCGACGTACGCCCCCGCTTGTCCTCCTCCACCTCGACCACGGCCCGCATCCGGATCGAACCGCGGCCGGTGCGGTACGCGTCCTGGATCGGCTGGTGGCCGACGATCAGGCCGTAGGTCGGGAAGTCCGGCCCCTTGACGATCTCGATCAGGGCGTCGAGGGTGGTCGCCTCGTCGGCTTCGGGGTTCTCCAGGCACCACTGCACCGCCGCACCGATCTCGCGCAGGTTGTGCGGCGGGATCTTGGTGGCCATGCCGACCGCGATGCCCTCGGAGCCGTTGAGCAACAGGTTGGGAATCCGCGACGGCAGGATCGTCGGTTCCTTGGCCCGGCCGTCGTAGTTGTCCTGGAGGTCGACGGTGTCCTCGTCGATGTCCCGGAGCATCTCCATCGCCAGCGGGTCGAGCTTGCACTCGGTGTACCGCATGGCGGCGGCGGGGTCGTTACCCGGCGAGCCGAAGTTGCCGTTGCCGTCCACCAGCGGGTAGCGCAGCGACCAGGGCTGGGCCATCCGGACCAGCGCGTCGTAGATGGAGGAGTCGCCGTGCGGGTGGAACTGACCCATCACGTCGCCGACCACCCGGGAGCACTTCACGTACCCCCGGTCCGGCCGGTAGCCGGAGTCGAACATGGCGTAGAGGATCTTGCGGTGTACGGGCTTGAGGCCGTCCCGTACGTCCGGCAGGGCGCGACCGACGATCACGCTCATCGCGTAGTCGAGGTAGGACCGCTGCATCTCCACCTCGAGCCCCACCGGCTCGATGCGGTCGTGCTGGACCACCGCCCCGCCGGCGGCAGCCGCTTCCGGCTCGCTATCGAAGGACTCGGGAGTATCCGTCACTGTCAACCCTTATCAGACTAATTAGCCGCTCTCCATGTGGATAACGGCTGTGGAAACCGTCGAAGCTGTGGATAACCCTGTGGATTTCACCTGCCCGTACCCACTGGTCACCCTGATGTCCACCCTCAGTCATCCGGAAACCCGCGTCGCCGGCGAGACCTTGGTGTCCAGGATTAGCCTTAAATATCCAGGAACCGGACATCCTTCGCGTTCCGCTGGATGAACGACCGGCGCGCCTCCACGTCCTCACCCATGAGAACGCTGAAGAGCTCGTCGGCGGTTGCCGCGTCGTCGAGCGTGACCTGACGCAGCGTACGCGTTGCCGGGTTCATGGTGGTCTCCCAGAGTTCCGGGTAGTTCATCTCGCCCAGACCCTTGAACCGCTGGATGTCGTCCGGCTTGGCGTTGGCCTTCTTCTGCTGCCGCAGCGCGATCAGCCCGTCCCGCTCCCGGTCGGAGTAGGCGTACTGGGCGTCGTCGCCCTTCTTGTTCCACTTGATCTTGTACAGCGGCGGGGCGGCCAGGTAGACGTGCCCGAGCTCGACCAGCGGCCGCATGAACCGGAACAGCAGGGTGAGCAGCAGGGTCTGGATGTGCTGGCCGTCGACGTCGGCGTCGGCCATCAACACGATCTTGTGGTAACGCAGCTTCTCGATGTCGAAGTCGTCGTGGATGCCGGTGCCCAGCGCGGTGATCAGCGCCTGGACCTCGTTGTTCTTCAGCACCCGGTCAATCCGGGCCTTCTCCACGTTGAGGATCTTGCCGCGGATCGGCAGGATCGCCTGCGTACGGGGATCACGCCCCTGCTTGGCGGAACCACCGGCGGAGTCACCCTCGACGATGAACACCTCGGACTCGCGCGGGTCGGTCGACTGGCAGTCGGCCAGCTTGCCCGGCATCGAGCCGGACTCCAGCAGCGACTTGCGCCGGGCGAGCTTGCGCGCCTGGGCGGCGGCGATCCGGGCCCGGGCGGCCTGCGACGCCTTGGTGATGATCATCTTGGCTTCGGCCGGGTTCCGGTCGAACCAGTCCACCAACCACTCGTTGCAGACCCGCAGCACGAAGCTCTTCACCGGGGTGTTGCCGAGCTTGGTCTTGGTCTGACCCTCGAACTGGGGGTTTGCCAGCTTGACCGAGATGATCGCGGCAAGCCCTTCCCGGATGTCCTCGCCGGAGAGCTTCTCGTCGCCCTTGAGGAGTTTCTTCTCCGCGCCGTACTTGTTGACCACACCGGTCAACGCGGCCCGGAAGCCCTCCTCGTGGGTGCCACCCTCATGGGTGTTGATCGTGTTCGCGAAGGTGTAGACCGACTCACCGTAGGACTCGTTCCACTGCATGGCGATCTCGACCGACATGCCCTCCTCTTCGGCCCCGAACTCGACCACGGTCTTGTGGATCGGGCTCTTCGAGGCGTTCAGGTGGCGGACAAAGTCGGCGATACCGCCCTTGTAGCAGAAGGTCACCTCGCGCGCCTTGCCGTCCTCCTCCTGGACCCGCTCGTCGCGCAGCTGGATGGTGAGCCCACGGTTGAGGAAGGCCATCTCCTGCAACCGGCGGTAGATCGTCTCGAAGGTGAACTCCACCGTCTCGAAGACGTCCGGGTCCGGCCAGAACGCGACCGAGGAGCCGCTCAGGTTGGTGGTCTCGCCCTTCTCCAGCGGCGTCGGCTTGGAGTTGTGGTACTGCTGCCGCCAGACGTTGCCGTTCTTGTGGATCTCCAGAGCCATCCGTACGGAGAGGGCGTTCACCACCGAGACACCGACGCCGTGCAGGCCACCGGAGACCGCGTACGCCTTACCGTCGAACTTCCCACCGGCGTGCAGCACGGTCAGCGCCACCTCGACACCGGGCTTCTTCAGCTTCGGGTGGATGTCGACCGGGAAGCCACGGCCGTTGTCGACCACGCGTACGCCACCGTCGGCAAGCAGCGTCACCAGAATGGTGTCGCAGTATCCGGCGAGTGCCTCGTCAACCGCGTTGTCAACAACCTCCCAGACCAAGTGGTGCAGACCGCGCTCGCCGGTCGATCCGATGTACATACCGGGCCGCTTGCGGACCGCCTCCAGGCCCTCGAGCACCTGGATCGAGTCGGCACCGTATTCCTGCTTGTCCTGCGCTGCCACCTTGGCCACTTTCTCGCACCATCCGGGCACCAGGGCGCGGCGGCGCGGGTTTGGCGGGCACGGCGACCTCGGCGCACGGACCGGCACCACGATTGAACTGCGGATACGGCCGGAAGCGCCGGTCGCCGCGGATGCCCGCGGATCGCGATCGGCTCAGACCTGGTGCGGACTGGTGGCACAGGCCGGCCGGCCCGCGTCGTCGCTCCACACCCTGTCCTCGTCTCTGCGTCAATCCTACTGTGCCGAGACGACAGAACCAGTACGCGGCACCCCAGCGGACCGCCTCAGACCTCCGTAGCGGGCCGCACCCCGCCTCCCACGAATCCCCCCACACGCCAACAGTCGGATCATCGCCGCTCTCCGGCGCAACGCTCGATCCGCAAACGGATCTTGTCGGCTGGGGGGTCGCGCGAACCGCTCGCCGTGCCGTAACTTTGCGTCGCTGTCGCCGTGCCTCGGACGGCCGGTTCTGCTTGCGCTCAGGAAGGTGACGACCGATGGGGCTGGACAATGTCGCGGTGCATTGGCCGCGGACCGGCCGCTTCTACGACCCGGTGGCTCCGGCCGACTTCGTCGACTTCGGCGATCTCGCCGACGCGCCCGAGGTCGCCGCGCCGACCGCCGCACTGGCCGGCCACATCGCCAAGACCGGAACGGTCCGGGCAACGGCCTACACCGAACTGGTCGACCTCCTACTCGGCCTGGACGGTGTGCTCCACGCCACAGAGGCCGCCGCCGAGGACGAGGATCCCGTGATCGATCCCGACGGCTGCGCGTGGATCGCCGGCGGCCTGGAGCGATTCGTCGACGGCCACCGCCAACACGGCGATCTCGTGACCTTCGACACGGTTGGTGCCGTACTCCGGTCGGCGCTCGCCGACGGCCGCCTCGCCGAGCAGCAGTTGCGGTGGCTGGAGAGCCGGCTCGACGCACTTCGGGACGAGTCGGGTGCCTCGCCGCAGTGGAGCTTCGTACGCTCCGAGCTGAGCGTGCTGGCCGGTTTCTACCGACGCTGCGCCGACCGTGGGTTCGCCGTCTACGCCGACTCCTGATCCGCACCGGATCCGACCCCGTGGTCCGGCTCCACTCGACCCGCTTGTGCGTCCGCCCAGCTCAGTACGGGTGCGCGCCGGGTGAGGTCGATCACCAGAAGTAAGTGTTTCGCTACGACTCAGGCCAGTATTGCGGGTCGTCACCGAGGGTCGGTGACGAGTCGGGATCTGGTGGGTGCACACCGCGGCCGCCGTCCAAGGGGGTCGGCACGCGGCCATGCGCGCCACATTCGCTGCACTGCGCCATCGCAACTACCGGATCTGGGCCGGCGCCGGCTTCATATCGATCATCGGCACCTGGATGCAGGTGCTCGGGGTCAACTGGTACGTGCTCCAGGCGACCGGTTCGATCACCTCGATGGGCTGGACCATCCTGCTCCAGGCACTGCCCAGCCTGCTGTTGAGCACCTGGGGCGGCGCACTCGCCGACCGGTTGCGGGCCCGCCCCCTGCTGATCGGCACCCAGGTGATGCACACCGCGCTCGCCCTCGGCCTGGCGGCCGTCGCCTGGTCACACACCGGCGGGCTCCCGGTGATCTACGCGATCTCACTGATCAGCGGCGCCGTCTCCGCCGTCGAGGGCCCGGTGATGGGTCGCTGGGGTTCCACCCTCGTGGACCGGGCCACCCTCGGCAACGCGCTCGCGCTCGGCTCGCTCACCAACTCCGCCGGCCGGATCCTCGGCATGAGCGTCGGTGCCGTACTGGTCGCCGCTGCGGGGCCCGCCCCACTCTTCGTCATCAACGCGGTCAGCTTCGCCGCGGTGGTGCTGGCGCTCTTCTCGATCCGGCAGCGGGACCTGCACACCCCCGACCCGACGAAGCCGGGGGACTACGCCCCGCGCATTCCGGAGGACCCGACCCTGCCGGACAGCGGGTCGACAGCGGCCGTGGAACCCGCCGCCGACTCGGGTGGCGTCCGAGCCGGGTTCGCGTACCTGAGAGGTCAGCGGCTGGTACTCACCATGCTCGCGCTCGCCTTCGTCCTGGGCAGCCTCGGCCGCAACTACCAGGTGACGATGGCGGCGATGAGCGACGGTCCGCTCGGCGCCGGAGCCTCGGGGTACGGCATGCTCTCCACCGTCTTCGCGATCGGTACGGTCATCGGCGCGCTGGTCGCCGCCCAGCGTCGGGAACTCGGCTACGGCATCCTGGTCGGCGCCGGAATCCTCGCCAGTCTGCTCCAGATCCTGGCCGGTCTGGCCCCTGGCACCTGGACCTTCGCCGCGTTCATCCTGCCGATCGCGGCGACCGCGGTCATCATCGACACCACCGTCGGCACCCGGGCGCAGTTGGACACCGCCGGCGCCATGCGCGGCCGGGTACTCGCCGCCGTCGGGGTGACCGGCTCGATCGCCGCCGCCGTCGGTGCGCCCCTGCTCGGTTGGCTCTCCGAACACGCCGGTCCCCGACAGACGTTGGTACTCGCCGGAGGGGTCGCGGCGCTCGCTTCGGTGGCCGCCGGAGTGGCGCTCGCGCGGCAACGACGGCAGGCGGTCGCGGTGGTACCGGAAACCGTCGCAACGGTCACCGTCGGACGGGCGGCGGCCCGGCTGCGCGGCGCCGCCACGGTCAGCCGTATGTGTCCCGCGGGCCACGCCCCCGTACCCGTCGCGGCCCGCGCGACCACGATGGTGCGGTCGGCCCATGGATATTCAGCTTCCGAACCACGTTATGGCCGACCTCGCCGGCGATCCGTTGCAGCAGCGAACCGGCCAGCAGTCGAAGCTGGGTCGCCCACGCGGTCGACTCCGCCTCCACCGTGAGCTCGCCGTCCTCCAACTTGACCGGCCGGCTGTGCTTGGCCACGTCCGGACCGACCACCCGCTCCCAGGCGCCGAAGACGGTTGCCTCCGCCGTCGGTTGCTGCCAGCCGCGGGCCTTGACCAGACGGGCGAGCACGGTGCCGAGCAGTTGCGGGTCGCGGGGGTCCGGTCCAGGACCCGAATAGCCACGTAACCGCCGCCGGGGTTGCCCGTCGGCGCCCTCGCCGCCCGAGCCGTCCGCGCCAGGGCGGGCCCGCCGCTGCGGGCGGTTCGCCTCCCGACGGGCCCGCGCCGCGTCGAGTACGGCCCGCGCCAGTTCCGGACCGCTCGCCTCCGCCGCTGCCGGCAACATCGAATCCGCCGTCTTCGGCTCTTGCTTCGGCCCCTTCGCCGATGTCGCCTTCAGCCCAGTCGTCGGCTTCGATTTTGGCTCATCCGCCACGGCGCACCGTCCCCTCGGAGACGGCGTACCGGCCACCGCGCAGCAGCCGTGGCACGTCGTCGTCGACCGCGCAGGTCACCAGCAGTTGGCTCGCCCCGCCGACCAGTTCCGCCAGGCGCTCCCGGCGGCCGGCGTCCAGCTCGGCGAAGACGTCGTCGAGCGCGAGTACCGGCTCGATGCCGTCGGCCCGCAACAGGTCGTACGCGGCCAGCCGCAGGGCGAGCGCGTACGACCAGGATTCGCCGTGACTGGCGTACCCCTTCGCGGGCATCGGTCCGAGAGTGAGGGCCAACTCGTCCCGGTGCGGCCCGACCAGCGTGACGCCACGCTCCACCTCACTCGGCCGGGACTCGGCCAATGCGGCGGCGAGCGCCGCCTCCAGAGCGGACCGGTCCGGCAGCTCCCCGCTGAGTTGGATCGACGGCCGGTACGTGATGCCGGCCGCCCCACGTCCCGCCGCCACCGCGTCGTACGCCTTGCTGACGTGCGGCGCCAGGGTGGCGACCAGTTCGAGTCGCCCAGCGAGCAGTTCCGCCCCGTGCCGGGCGAGCTGCGCGTCCCAGACGTCGAGGGTGGAGAGGTCCCCGCCGCGCGACCCACCGGTCTTGCGCGCCAGGTACGACGTACGCAGCAGCGCGTTGCGCTGTTTGACCACCCGTTCGTAGTCGGCCCGTACTCCGGCGAAGCGGGGCTGCCGGGTAACCATCAGGTCGTCCAGGTATCGCCGTCGCTCCGCCGGATCGCCACGAATCAGTTCCAGGTCCTCGGGGGCGAAGAGCACCAGCCGCAGCGCGCCGAGCACGTCCCGGGCCCGGCGCGCTGGAGATCGTCCGAGCCGTGCCCGGTTGGCCTTGCCCGGCACGATCTCCAGCTCGACCAGGAGTTCCCGGCCGTCGTGCACGATCGCGCAGCGGAGTACGGCCGAGCCGGCTCCGAACCGGACCAGCGGTGCGTCCGTGGCGACCCGGTGACTGGCCAGGGTCGCCACGTAGCCCAACGCCTCGATCAGGTTGGTCTTGCCGACCCCGTTGGGGCCCACGAAGACATTTCCGCCCGGCTCAAGATCCAGCTCGACCCGCTCGTACGAGCGGAAGTTGACCAGCTCGAGCCGGCGGACGTACACCGGTTGCTAGTTCTTGTGGATGGCGTGGCCGCCGAACTGGTTGCGCAGCGCGGCCACCGCCTTGATCGCCGGAGAGTCGTCCTGACGAGACACGAACCGGGCAAAGAGCGATGCCGCGATGACGTTCATCGGCACCGCGAGCCGGATCCCCTCCTCGACCGTCCAGCGTCCCTCGCCGGTGTCGTCGGCGTAGCCCCGCAGGCTGGACAGCTCCGGGTCCTCGTCGAGCGCACGGTCGAGCAGGTCGAGCAGCCAGGAACGGACCACGGTCCCCTCCCGCCACGACTTGATCACGCCGGGTACGTTCGTCACCAGCTCCGAGGCGGCCATCAGCTCGTAGCCCTCGGCGTACGCGTGCATCAGGCCGTACTCGATGCCGTTGTGCACCATCTTCGAGTAGTGACCGGCACCGACGGGGCCGGCGTGCACGAACCCGAACTCGCCGGCCGGCTTGAGTGCCTCGAAGATCGGCATGAGCCGTTCGACGTGCTCGTTCGAGCCACCGACCATCAGGGCGTAGCCGTTCTGCCGGCCCCACACACCGCCCGAGACGCCGACGTCGACGTAGCCGATGCCGAACCGGTCCAGCTTCTCCGCGCGCGGCGCGTCGTCGCTGAATCGCGAGTTGCCTCCGTCGATCACGATGTCACCGGCGGTGAGCACGCCGGAGAGCTCGTCGATGGTGGCCTCGGTGACCTGTGCGGGCACCATCACCCAGACGACCCGAGGTGTGGCCAACTTCTCGGCCAGCTCGCTGAGGCTGGACACATCGGTGACCCCGGGGTCACGGTCGAAACCGACCACCTCGTGTCCGGCGGCGCGCAGACGTTCGCGCATGTTGCCGCCCATCCGGCCGAGTCCAACTAGGCCGATTTGCATTTCCGTTTCCCCTTTTGTTACGGCTTGCCGGCTTGGGTCATCGTGTAACCCGGATCGGCATGATCAGATAGCGGTAGCCGGGGATGATCTCCCCGTCCTCCCCGCAAGGGGAGATCACCGCGGGCTTGAAGGCGTCGACGAAGGAGAAGAGCGCCGTCGCGGCGCCCAGATTCTGCAACCCGTCGATCAGGTATCCGGGGTTGAACCCGATGGTCAGCGCCTCACCGGTGAAGGTCGCCTCCATCGCCTCACTCGCCCGTGCGTCCTCGGTGCCACCGGCCTCGACCACCAGGCCGTCGGCGCTGAAGCTCAACAGCACCGGGGTGGTCCGCTCGGCGACCAGCGACACCCGCTTGACGACCTCGACCAGTGTGCTGACCGCGACCCGGGCCTCGGCGTTGTGGCTGCTCGGGAAGAGCGAGCGGACCGGCGGGTAGTTGGCGCCGTCGAGCAGGCGACTGGTGGTACGTCGGGTGCCGCCGGCAAAGCCGATCATGCCTTCGCCAGCCGCGCCCTGGGCCAGGGCCATGGTCACGTGGCCGCCGATCGGGCCGAGCGTCTTGGCGGTGTCGTGCAGGGTCTTCGCCGGCACCAGCGCGTTCAGGCTGATCTCCGGGTCGTCCGGCTGCCACTGCATCTCGCGCAGCGCCAGACGGTACCGGTCGGTCGCCAGCATCGCGAGGGTGCCGCCGTTCAGCTCGATCCGGACGCCGGTCATCATCGGCAGCGTCTCGTCCCGCCCGGCCGCGATCGCAACCTGGCCGACCGCAGCCGCGAACGCGGCGGCGTCGATCGTGCCCGCGCTGGCCGGCATCTCGGGCAGGGTCGGGTAGTCCTCGACCGGCATCGTCGGCAGCGTGAACCGGGCGCTCCCACAGACCAGCTCCAGGTGCGAGCCGACAGCCGCGATGTCCACCGGCTTGGCCGGCAGCGCCTTGGTGATCTCAGCGAGCAGCCGCCCGGAGACGAGTGCCGCACCATCCGCGTCGGCCTGCACCTCCACGGTCACCTGGCTGGAGACCTCGTAGTCGAAGCCAGAGACGTGCAGGCTGCCCTCGGCGACCCGCAGTAGCACTCCGGCAAGAACCGGCACCGAAGGCCGGTTCGGCAGACTCTTGGCCGTCCAGGCCACGGCGTCGGCGAGCGCGTCGCGCTCCACTCGGAACTTCATGCCATTGCCTCCGCGTCGACGTCAGCGACCACTGTCTCATGCCGGGTGCCGCCTGCCCGCCCGGCCAACCGTGCGGATCCCCATCGCACCTTAGGCCGCGATGCTGTCGGCTGTGCGTCCGCCCCCGGTGTTCCGGTTCTCGATGCGGATCTTCGGTGAGGTCGAACAGCTGAATCCACAGAATGCCCAACGGTGATGATTGGTTTTTGTTGTCTTAGAGATAAAACTCATCGTCTTCATCGGTGTTGTGCAAACTGTGGATGGGCAGCGTTTGGGCAGGCCAGAGCATTATCCACCGGTGGGTTCGCTGTGGAAACCCTGGGGTAAAACCCGGCCCCAGATCCACAGCCGGTCGTCGGCTCACAGGCGTCCACGGTTATCCACCGGTTGTCCACCGGTTCTCCACCGGGTTTCTCCCCAGGGGTGGGGACAACCGATTCCGTATCGATCATCACCGTCCCCAGAACCTTCAACAGGCGATCCACAGCAGGACGTCACCCGTGGATAACTCGACTACGGAGCGTGTCTGTCCACAGCGGTTTCCCCAGAAGTTGTCCACAGGTTGTGGACCGTGGGGAGGGTTGCCACTACGGGTTGTCCACCGTCGGTGGATAACAAGGTGTGGACAACCTGTGGGGATCGGGGCGCCGGCAGGTGGGTCGGCGGCGGGCTCGACCCGGAGGCCGGCACAAAAAACTCGGGTACGGCGCGCGTCGGCGCCGTACCCGAGCAGATTGCCGTACGAGTGGAACGCCATGGGCCGACGATCGGGCCCTCGACGGATCAGGTGTTCTGCTTGATCCGGTTGGTCAGCTCGGCGATCTGGTTGTAGAGCGACCGCCGTTCGGCCATCTGCTGGCGGATCTTGCGGTCGGCGTGCATGACCGTGGTGTGGTCCCGCCCACCGAAAGCCTGGCCGATCCGGGGCAGCGACAGCTCGGTCAACTCGCGGCAGAGGTACATCGCGACCTGACGGGCGTTCACCAGCACCCGGGACCGGGACTGCCCCCGCAGGTCCTCCAGGCTGACGCCGAAGTAGTCGGCGGTGGAGACCATGATCTGGTCGGCGTTGATCTCGGGGCCCGAGCCGTCCGGAATGAAGTCCCGCAGGACCTCCTCGGCCAACGACAGCTCGACCGTCGCCCGGGTCAGGCTGGCGAAGGCGGTCACCCGGATCAGGGCGCCCTCCAGTTCCCGGATCGAGTTGGAGACCCGCGACGCGATGAACTCCAGTACGTCCGGCGGGGCGTACATCCGCTCCTGGGCGGCCTTCTTCTGCAGGATCGCGATCCGTGTCTCCAGGTCCGGCGGCTGGATGTCGGCGAGCAGCCCCCACTCGAACCGGGTCCGCATCCGGTCCTCCAGCGTGGCGAGGTCCCGGGGCGAGCGGTCGGAGCTGATCACGATCTGCTTGTTCGCGTTGTGCAGGGTGTTGAAGGTGTGGAAGAACTCCTCCTGGGTCCGCTCGCGGTTCTCCAGGAACTGGATGTCGTCGATCAGCAGGATGTCGACATCGCGGTAGCGACGCTGGAACGCACTTGTCTTGTCGTCGCGCAGGGAGTTGATGAAGTCGTTGGTGAACTCTTCGGTGGAGACGTACCGCACCGAGCGGGCGTTGCCCAGCGTGGTCGCGTAGTGCCCGATCGCGTGTAACAGGTGGGTCTTGCCCAGTCCCGAGCTGCCGTAGATGAAGAGCGGGTTGTACGCCTTGGCCGGCGACTCGGCGACCGCCACCGAGGCCGCGTGCGCGAACCGGTTCGACGAGCCGATGACGAAGGTCTCGAACATGTACTTCGGGTTGAGCCGGTTCCCGCCGCTGTTCGCGCTCTCCATCCCGCCGCCGAGCCGGCGGTCGTCCCGGCCCCCGGGGCGGTGGTCGATCGGGGCGCTGCCCCGGCCCGGACCGCTGTCCGTCCCGTTGTCGCGCGGCAGTCCCCGCGGACCGATGTCGCCGCCGACGTCGTTGCGGTAGCGCTGCTCAAGCTGCCGGGGGTCCAGACCCAGCGGACTGCCGCCCAGCCGGTCGGTGCCACGGTCGTCCAGGTTGCGCCGCTCCTGTTGTGGCGCTGGTGGCCGTCCGGGGTCGACGTAGGTCGCGTCCGGATAGGTCTGGTCGGCGTACGGCTGCTCCGGGTAACCCGCGCCGAAGAGGGTGTCCTGGCCGCCGTCACGGCTGTTCGGGATCAGGCCCATCCGGGCCGGGTCGACCGGCGCGGCGGGGAACTGGGCGGACCCGGTCGGTACGCGCTCACTGTGGTCCGGCGGTGGGCCACTGTCGCGTGGTCCCTCCGGCGTCGCCCCCGGCGGGTAACCGCCCGGTGTCGGAGGGGGCGCGTAGCCGCCCTGTGCCGGGCCGGGCCCGTAACCACCCGGACCACCGGGATTGGGGGAACTGCCGTAGAGGGTGCCGGTGGGGCGCCCCTGGCTGTCCTCGGGCGGCCGGACCGTCACCGCTACCTGGATGGCCCGACCGAGATGACGGGAGAGGGCGTCGGTGATGGCCGGGCGGAGGCGGGACTCGATCACGTCACGGGTGAAGGCGTCCGGCACCGAGAGCAGTGCGGTGTCCTCGACGATGGCGCGCAGGCGGGTCAGGCGGAGGTAGGCACGCTGCTGTGCTGAAATGATCTCGTCGGCGAGATCGTCGGTCGCGGCCATCCACACCGCGGCAAGGTCGATCGTGTCGGCCACCGTCGCGCCACCCCCATCGCCTCTGCGTTCCCGGCCGCCGCTGCTGCTTTGCCAGTCGACCGTTCCGGGCCTGCCACCGCTTCCGAACAGGCACGACCTGGCATGCCTCGGCGGCTGATAGAACCGTCGTCCACAAGTTATCCACAACCTGTGTATCGACTGATTGTGGCTCCCCGCCGGACCCCTGCCCGACCTGCCCCCGGCCGAATCAGTGTTGACGCGGGTTCATCTGTCGAACGATCGACCAGCTTGTCCAGTTTTGCCCAGCAGCGACAACTCAGCCCCCTGACGCTGACCGGCAAACGGGCACGCTAACAGCGTTCTCCACAACGCTTCAACCGTCGAACCGGTGCGGGCCCTCCGGAGATCGGCGAAAACTACCCCTTCGAGCATCGACGTCCCCTGCTGCCCGATTCCTCGGGGCGCCGCGCGTGATGTTTGACGGTCATTGCGGCCCTGCGTAGGCTCTAATGGCTGCTCTCTCGCCCTCTGCTAGGGTGATGGGTGCTTGCTGTCCGCGGTCGCTAGCCCGCGCCACGCCGGTCCGTGCACCACGGGGCAGCAACGACCATAGGCCACCCGTCTGGCGGCCGATGGCGGTCCACCACCCGACCCCGTAGTCGACCGACCGGGGCTCGTACGAAGACGGAGAGCCTGACGTGAGCAAGCGCACCTACCAGCCGAACAACCGCCGGCGCGCGAAGACCCACGGCTTCCGGCTGCGCATGCGTACCCGCGCCGGCCGCGCCATCCTTTCGACCCGACGCGCCAAGGGCCGTGACCGTCTGTCGGCCTGATAGCCGACGGGCCGGTCCGGGATGTAGACGTCGTGCTGGCGGCCGCGCAGCGACTGCGGCGTAGCGGCGAGTTCGCCGTGGCGGTCCGCGCCGGACGTCGTGCCGGCCGGGGTGCCGTTGTCGTGCACCTGGACCTGCCACCCGAATCAGCAACGCCAGAACCGGCGCGTCCGGTCGGCGCGGAGCCAGTCTCCGTGCCGGCCCGCGCCGGTTTTGTCGTTTCCAAGGCGGTCGGCCCGGCTGTGGTCCGGAACACCGTGCGGCGCCGGCTGCGGCACCTCGTCCGAGAACGGTTGGCCGACCTGCCAGCCGGGGCAACCCTCGTCGTACGAGCGTTGCCCGCCGCAGCGGACCAACCGTACGAGCGACTCGCCGCTGACCTGGACGCGGCGATCATCGCGGCGCGTCGTCCCCGTCGCCCCGCCCGGCGGTCGGGATGATCAAGGTCACGGGGCGGTCCCGGCCCGCCACACTCGGTGCCCGCGTGCTGGCAGGAGCCATCGTCGCGTACCGTCGTTGGATAAGCCCGGCGCTGCCGGCCCGCTGTCGGTTCTACCCGTCGTGCAGCGCATACGCCCTTGAGGCGGTGACGCGGCACGGTGCCCTCCGGGGAACCGGTCTCGCGGTCTGGCGGCTGTCGCGCTGCCACCCTTTCCACCCTGGTGGATATGACCCGGTGCCGGAGCCGGGCGGCCGCCGACATGCCGATGTGACTGGAGCCCCGAATTGAGTCTCGACTGGATCTACTGGGCGATCTCGTGGATCCTGCTGATCTGGCACTCCGCGTGGGACGCGATCGGGGTGCCGGCGACAGCTGCCCTCGGTACGAACTGGGCCTGGATCCTCTCGATCGTTTTCCTGGTGATCACCGTCCGGGTGATCCTCTTCCCAGTCTTCGTCAAGCAGATCAAGTCGCAGCGGGCCATGCAAGCTCTCGCGCCTCAGATCAAGGCGTTGCAGGAGAAGCACAAGGGTGACCGGGAGACGCTCCAGAAGGAAACCATGGAGCTGTACCGGAAGGAGAAGGCCAACCCGCTGATGGGTTGCCTTCCGATGTTCCTGCAGATCCCGGTCTTCCTCGGACTCTTCCACGTACTCCGTCGGCTCAGCCCGGACAACCCCCAGCCCACGATCTACGGCTGGACCCTGGACCAGTTCACCAGCGCGTCCAACGCCAAGCTCTTCACCGCCCCGATCTCGGGCCGGTTCGGATCGAGCGCAGCGCAACTGAGCGAGCTGGGTGCCAACCCGACCACGGTGAAGATCATCGCGGGTGTCCTGGTCCTCATCATGATGGCGACCACGTACCTGACCAGCCGTCAGATGATCCTCAAGACCGGCTGGGCGCAGGACCCGCAGCAGCGGATGATCCAGCGGCTGATGCTCTACGGCATCCCGGCCTCGCTGCTCATCTCCGGCTCGATCTTCCCGATCGGCGTGATCATCTACTGGGTCACCAACAACCTCTTCACCCTCGGCCAGCAGCAGTGGGTGCTGCGGAAGTACCCGCCGCCGCCCACCACCAACCTGACCGGCCTGCCGGGCTCCGCCCGTATCGGGACCGGCAGTCGGCCGACCACCGGCGGCAAGGCGACCGCGCCGGCAGCGAAGCCGGGCGGACTGTTCGGTCGTACCAAGGCCAACGGCGCCGAGCCGGCAGCGAAGCCCGCGATCGACACCAAGGCCCTCGCGCCCAAGCCGGGTGCCAAGCCGGTGAATCCGAAGAAGGGCCGTCCGGCCAACAAGCGTCAGGGTTGAGCTACCGGGCTGCCGGCGGGACCAACCGTCGGCAGCCCGTAGGAATCCGGAGTCCAGGCAGCCGCCAGCGCGCCCGGCGCCGGATCCGGATTCCGCCGCGCACCGCCGCGGTTGCGGGCGAGACTGCCCGAGAAGACGTGCCCGTGGCACTCGGCGACCTCCCGCCGGGCCCGGGAACCAGCGGACCGAACAGGTCCGGCCGAGCGAGTACGGAGATGAGACCGTGACCGACACCAGCATTCCGCGCGCCGAGCAGACTCTCGCTGAGGAGACCGATCCGATCGCGGTCGACACGCAACTCGATTCCGACGATGTCGATGACGACGCCGACGACGCGGTCGAGGCGCAGTCGGGGAGCGCCAAGCCCGCGACCGGCGCCACTGACGCCGACCTGTTCCGGCAGAGCGAGATCGCCGCGGACTATGTCGAAGGACTGCTGGACATCCTCGACTACGACGGTGACATCGACGAGCTGGTGTCGGCCGGTCGCCCGATGGTCGAGGTGGTCGGCGGTCGGCTGCAGCCGCTGGTCGGCCAGCGAGGTGCGACGCTCGAAGCGCTCCAGGAGCTGACCCGACTCGCCGTCTTCCGTCAGACCGGCACGCCGAGCCGGCTGCTGCTCGACGTCGGCGGCTACCGGGCCAACCGGCGCAAGGAACTTGCCGCAGTCGCGAAGAACGCGGTGGAGAAGGTCAAGGAGCACGGCGAGCCCGTACGGCTCGAACCGATGTCCGCCTTCGAGCGCAAGTGCGTGCACGACGTGGTCAACGCTCTCAGCGGCGTCGAGAGCGAGTCGGAGGGCGTCGAGCCGAACCGTCGCATCATCGTCCGCCCGGTCGGCTGACCGAGCGATGACGTATGACCCTGCGGCTCACGCCGCCGCCGGCCCGGGTGGTGTCACACCGCCCGGGCCGTCCCCTTTCTCCGCGCCGTACGACTCGGACCGCCGTCCGGGTCAGGAGGACCTCGCCGCCGTGCCGCTCCCGGTAGAGCTCACCGAAGCGGCGCGCACGCTCTTCGGCGACCGGCTCGACCTCGCGACCGAGTACGCCGAACTGCTTGCCACCGACGGGGTGCTCCGGGGGCTGATCGGACCTCGCGAGGCGCCTCGGATCTGGGACCGGCATATGCTCAACTGTGCGGCTCTGGCTGAACTGATTCCCGCCGGCTGCTCGGTGGTGGACGTCGGGTCGGGCGCCGGCCTGCCCGGCATCGTGCTCGCCATCGCCAGGCCGGACCTGTCGGTCGTGCTCGTCGAGCCGCTGGCTCGACGGACCGCATTCCTGACCGAGACGGTCGCCGCCCTCGGCCTGGATGAGTCGGTGACCGTGCTTCGGGGCCGGGCGGAGGAGTTCGCCTCCGGTGGACCCGATGGCGAGATGCTGCCGGCGGAGATCGTCACCGCTCGGGCAGTGGCGCCACTCGACCGGCTTGCTGGCTGGTGCCTGCCGCTCGTGGCGGTCGGAGGACGACTGCTCGCGATGAAGGGTGCCTCCGCAGCCGACGAGGTCGCGGAGTACGGGCAGGCGGTTGCTCGGCTCGGAGGTGGGTCGCCGGTGGTCAGGCAGTGTGGTGTGGGTCTGGTCGAGCCGGCTACGACGGTGGTGGAGATCGTGCGCGAACGCGCGCTCGGAGGGTCCGGTTCGCGAGCGGCTCGGACTTCGCGTCGGGTGGCTGCGCGCTCGGATTCCGACCGTCGTGGTGGTGGACGTACGCAACGCCGATGATGTCGGACTGTCCCGGCACGCGCGCCCGCACCTCGTTCGGCAAGGCGTATTTGTTGGCCACCCCGGTTGACCTTGCCGGGAGCCATGGCCTCGTTGGCCCATCAGCCGTAGGCTGGCCGCGCGTCGATAGTCTGGAGCGGGCGGCGGCCGGCCGGCCCTGTGGGCCACTGCCGGTTCGTGCCGGGCCGTAGGCTACAACCCGGAAGCGCGCAGATGTGGGCGCTGGCGGTGCCGACCCGTCCGAAGCTGGCAGGGATGACACGGTGCATGACAACGGTAGGTATGACGACCAAGGGATAACCGACCCCCGGAGCTATCGCTCGGATGGCACCGATGTTTCACGTGAAACCGAATACGAGGGTTGGTCGGCAGGGAGCCGGAGTCGCTCCCCGCATCCGGACGCCCCGAGCACGGTTCCAGGCGAGGAGTACGGCCTACCGCGACGGCAGGTCGAACCGATGAGCCGACCGGCGGGACACGAACCATCGGGCCAGACGCCCGCGATCCAGCGGACGGAGCAACCGAGCGCCGAGCGGCCCGATCCGCCACGGCAGGCATCCGCCGTACCCGCACAGCCCGCTCCGGTGCCGGCCGCCCCGGTGTACCAGTCGACGAACGTGATCGGCCCGGTCGCATCATCAGCCACCGGGACCCCGGCCGAGCAAGCGGGTCTCCCGGAGGTCGCTCCGGCAGACACGCCCTCGTCCACCGCTGGGCCCTTCCATGAGGATCCGAGCGGGGACGCGTACGTTTCACGTGAAACCACGTCTCGGGAAGAGGATGATCCCCCGTTGGCTATGGAGGCAATGCGCGCCGTGCAGATCCTGAACCCGAGCGGCGAGGTGAACATGCCTCGCCCCAGCCGGACGAGGGTCATGTGTGTCGCGAACCAGAAGGGCGGCGTGGGTAAGACCACGACCACGGTCAACCTGGCGGTCGCGCTCGCGCTGCACGGCAACCGCGTCCTGGTGGTCGACCTCGACCCACAGGGAAACGCCTCGACCGGGTTGAACGTCCCGCATCATGCCGGTGTCCCTGACGTCTACGACTGCTTGATCGAGAACGTGCCTCTCGCAGAGGTGGCCCAGGCGGTCGAGGGTATCCCCAACCTCTGGTGCGTTCCGGCAACCATCGACCTCGCCGGCGCCGAGATCGAGCTGGTCTCGGTCGTGGCCCGAGAGTCACGACTGGGGCGTGCCATCGCCGCCTACCCCGGCCAGTTCGACTACGTCTTCATCGACTGCCCGCCCTCACTCGGTCTGCTGACGGTCAACGCGCTGGTGGCGGCCCAGGAGGTGCTGATCCCGATTCAGTGCGAGTACTACGCGCTGGAGGGGCTCAACCAACTGATCAACAACATCAACCTGGTCAAGCAGCACCTGAACCCCACCCTTGATGTCTCGACCATCCTGCTCACGATGTACGACCGGCGCACCCGACTCGCGGACGCCGTGGAGCAGGATGTTCGGAACCACTTCGGGGACAAGGTGCTCCAGGCGGTCATCCCTCGCAACGTACGGGTTTCCGAGGCTCCGAGTTACGGTCAGTCGGTGATGACTTACGATCCCGGTTCGCGGGGCGCGACGAGCTACTTCGAGGCGGCCCAGGAAATCGCGGAACGTGGGGTCAAGGACCCCGTCGCCCGGAATGCATAGGTCGGTTGATTCGGTGGGAGGCGTGGGATGAAGAACCGTCCGCGGGGCGGGCTTGGCCGAGGCCTGGGGGCGTTGATCCCCACGGCCCCCATGGCGGCTTCCGGAGTGGCGACGGCCGAGGACGTCCCAGACCGGATCGAGGTCGCCCACTCGCTCCCCGTCAATGGTGAGCCTCTCCCGGTCGAGCCTGAGCCGTACGCGCCAGAACCGGTGGACGAACCGGGCCCCGAACTGGCCCCGGTGCCCGGAGCCCACTTCGCGGAGATTCCGGTCGGGTCGATCGTGCCCAACCCGAAGCAGCCCCGGCAGGTCTTCGACGAGGAGGCGCTGGAGGAGCTCAAGACCTCCATTCAGGAAGTCGGCTTCCTCCAGCCCATCGTCGTACGACGGCTCGATGACGAGCAGTACGAACTCGTCATGGGTGAGCGCCGGTGGCGTGCGGCCCAGGCGGTCGGCCGGGAGGCCATTCCGGCGATCATCCGGGACACCCGGGACGACGCCATGCTGCGGGACGCACTGTTGGAGAACATCCACCGGGCGAACCTGAACCCTCTGGAAGAGGCCGCCGCATACCAGCAGTTGCTGGAGGAGTTCGGTGCCACCCACGAGGAGTTGGCTCGCCGGATCGGCCGAAGCCGGCCGCAGATCTCCAACACCATCCGGCTGTTGAACCTGCCGGCCCAGGTGCAGCGGCGAATCGCGGCGGGTGTGCTCTCCGCCGGTCATGCCCGCGCCCTGCTCGGGCTGGACGACCCGGACGCGCAGGCCGAACTGGCCCTCCGGGTGGTGGCCGAAGGGCTGTCGGTCCGGACCACCGAGGAGTTGGTCAAGCTCGCCGCCTCCGAAGAGGGAACGACGAAGAGCACCCCGGCGACCCGACGAGCCAAACCACACGCCCCGGCTCTGACCGATCTCGCGGATCGGCTCTCCGACCGGTTCGACACGCGTGTGAAGGTCGACATCGGTCGGAGCAAAGGCAAGATCACGATTGAGTTCGCTTCGGTCGACGACCTGGAGCGAATCGTCGGCATCATCGGCATGGAGGAGCAGGAAGCCTCCAACTGACCCCAGCGCCGAGCCGATGGCCGCGTTGCCCACTCCGGTGGGCCGCGGCCATCACTGTTTCGGCGTCCGCCACTGCCGATAGTGCGATGGTCCCCGGGTTTGCGGGCCGGGCCGTTGGTACCGAGGCAGCCGGCGCTGCGAGCCCGAGTGTCGTACGAGCACTCGTGCGGCGACGGCTCCCCGTTGCCCCGGGAGGCCCGTTCTCGGTGCGGCCGGTCTGGCGATGGTGTCTTTGGAGGGGCTGCGCTCAGGAGCCTGGTCCCACAGGGGCGCGGTCCCGCAAGGGCCTGGTCCCGAGGGCACGGTTCCACAGGGGCACGGTGACAAGAGCCCGGTTTCACGTGAAACCGGGCTCGGGAGGGAACTGGAACGGACGGGCCTTCCGCTCGTGAGGCGCGGCCCCTTCGGGGCAGCAGGCAGACCTGCCCCCGGCCCGGTCGTTCCCATCGCTCGCCGATCGCCGCAGTTGTTCTGGCGAGTGACTCCCCGAACCATCCGGACGCCGACCCGCAGAAGCGGTTACCCGGATTGCGGTCGCCGTAGCGTGGGCGGTCAACCGGACACGGTCAACCGGACGCGGTCGCCGCAGCGCGCGCGGTCAACGGGGCGCGGGCACCCCTGACGCGGGCACCCCTGACGTGGTCGTCGGGACGCGGTCGTCTCAGGCAGCGAATCTTGCTTCACGCTCGAATCGTTCAGGTGTAACCGAGGTCGTCTACTGAGGCGGGCGCCGGCCCGGATCGCGCGGGTGCCCCGACTGGACACGTGGGCGACTGCACGCTGAGCGACTGCTGTGCCAAGCCGCTGTCCCGCGGCGCGGGTGCCGCAGGAGGCGTCGGGCGAGGTTGGCCGGGCAGGGACTCGGGAGTCCCATCCTGCACTCGGGCGCGGTTGTCGGTGCGCCGTCGGTGCGGTGTCGTGCCGGCGCAGGACCGCTTCGGTGGACCATGACGCGTAATCCACAGGGTTTTTCCACAGGGCAGCCCCGTTTCACGTGAAACAGCGCGTGAAACGGGGTGTTCGCCTGTGGATGACGGGCCGAAAACCGGGCCGTTATGGCCTGACGTGACACCGGGAGTCAGGGCGCTCCGATACCCAGGGCCGGACGTTGCCGCCATCAGAGCAGGCGTATCGGGCGGATCGCCGACGGCAGTGGTGGCGGGCAGCGGATAGATCGCCGACGACAGTGAGAGCGTTCGTCAGGCGTACGTGAGGCTGGTGCGGAAGGTGTGGCCGAGGAGATCGTCGGGTCAGATTCGACCTTGATCGCAGGCGTGTCCGCCGCCCGAGATGGGGAGGGACAGCCGTCTGTAACTCGGTTAGGGTCAGCGTCGTGCCCCACACCCCTCTCTCTGTTCCAGACTTCGCCAAGTGGCCCTCGTTCCCCTTCGAAGGCGACCTTCGGGTGAAGCACCTCGACGATCCGGTCGACGTCGAGCCGGCACGCAAGGGCGAAGGCTCTGCCGAATGTCTCTCCTGCAACGCCCCGGATGACGCCTACATCTGGGTCAGTGAGCGTTGGCGGGTACGTGCCATGGACCGCCCCACCGGGCTGCCGATGGTGCTCATCCTGGAGTCCCGGTCGCACCTTGACCTGGGTGACCTACCCAACCTGCTCGCCGCCGAGCTCGGTGTGATGACCGTGCGTCTGGAGCGGGCTATCCGATCCCTCGACGGTGTTGCCCGAGTGCACGTCAACCGCTGGGGTGACGGCTCGGCGCATCTGCACATGTGGTTCCTCGCCCGGCCGTACGGCCAACTACAGCTGCGGGGCACCTTCCTGTCACTCTGGGACGCCATTCTGCCCGCGATCCCCGAGTCGACCTGGCGCGAGAACCTTGCCCATGTTGCCGCCTGGCTCGCGGAGTTCGGTGGCCGTCCCCTGGCGGCACCGCCACGCATTCAGTGGCAGGCACCTTCGAGTCTGACCCAGCAGGCGGAGGCTGGCCACGGCTTGGACGACCCGGCAACAGAGGCCGGAGCCGCAGACGATATTGCGTCCGCGGATGTTGCTGGGAGCGAGCGGAAGCAGGATGGTGCTACCTCGGTCAACGGCACGAACGCGGCGTCGGTGACGGCGCAGTCCGCCCCGGCAGCCGACGAATCTCTGGTGGCGTACGCCGAGGCCCCGCCCGAAGTGACCGACACCGCGCAGGACGTGACGGCGGCGGAGGACGTGACGGCGCCGCAGGAGGAAACGGTGGGGCGGACGGGGACGCCGCCCGACGACACGCGCAAACCACCAGTCCGACCGGACGATCGGACAGCAGATTGACTAACCCGCCCGGCGAACCCCGAGGGGATCGGGTCGGCAATCGGAAAATCCGACGGCTCCCGATCCCCTGGCCGGGGCCGACCAGGGGATGCCGTATGACAGGAATGGCTGTCTGCCGGCGCTGGGGCGCGTCCGCACCGCGCCTCTAACCACGTATGAGGGCGGTAGGAGACAGCCGCTAGCTCTGGCGGCCGACGGCGCGGGCGACGAGTGAGCCGAGGAGCTTGCCGAAGTCCAGCCCGGCGGCCTGTACGGCGAGCGGTAGCAGTGAGGTCTCGGTCATTCCCGGAGAGACGTTCACCTCGAGCACATGCGGGCGGCCGTCAGCGTCGACGATCAGGTCCACCCGGGACAGGTCACGCAGGCCGAGCGCGTTGTGCGCGGCGAGCGCCGTGTCGGCAACGTCCGCGGCCACCGTGGGGGAGAGCCGGGCCGGTGCGTGCCAGGTGGTCAGACCGGCGGTGTAGCGGGCGGCGTAGTCGTACACGCCGTTGCGGGGCACGATCTCGACCGCTGGAAGTGCCTGGGGGCCGTTGCCGAGGTCGACAACGGAGACCGCGACGTCCATGCCCGGCACATACCGTTCGACCAGGGCCGTCGAGTCGTACGCGAAGCATCCGACCATCGCGGCTGGCAGCGCGGCCGCGTCCCGCACGACTGCCGCGCCCAGTCCGGAACCGCCCTGCGCCGGCTTGACCATCAGCGGCAGACCCAGCCGTTCGACGATCCGCTCCAGCACCGCGACGGCGCCGAGTTCGGAGAAGCGGTCGTGCGGCAGCGCGACCCAGTCCGGCGTGGGAATACCCGCCTCCCGCAGCACCGTCTTGGCGGACGGCTTGTCCCAGGCGAGCCGGGAGGAACGGGCGTCACAGCCGACGTACGGCACGTCGCAGAGGTCGAGTACGCCGCGGAGTGAGCCGTCCTCGCCGGTCGCGCCGTGCAGCGCGATGACCACCGCGTCCGGCGGGTCGACCAGCAACGAGGGAAGCAGTGCGTTGTCGGCGTCCCGCAGCTCGACCTCCACCCCGATCGTCCGGAGCGCGTCCAGCACCCGCCGTCCGGAGCGCAGCGAGACGTCGCGTTCGTACGAGAGTCCGCCCGCCAGCACCACCACGCGCAGTTCGCCGGTGACGTACGCGCGCGGCGACTGTGGTCGGTCGGTCGGGAACCCGGGGGCGGCAGAGGGCGTACTCATGCCCGGAATCATGCCAAGTCAGGACCCGGGGCGTCAGCGCCGGCCTGTCCCCGACGACGGTGGGCCGGCCGGTCGACCGCTCCGAAGACCTGGCGCATCGCCATCTCCTGTTCCATGACGCTGGCAAGTCGCCGAATGCCTTCGCGGATCCGCTCCGGCGGTGGGAACGAGAAGTTGAGCCGCATGTGACCGGTGCCGGTGCCGTCGGCGTAGAAGCCGGTGCCGGGGACGTACGCGACGCGCGCGGCGATCGCCCGGGGCATCATCGCCTTCGAGTCGAGGCCGTCCGGGAGCGACGCCCAGACGAAGAGTCCTCCCCCGGGCTCGGTCCAGGTGGTGCCGGATGGCATCAGGTCGCCCATCGCGTCCAGGATCGCGTCCCGGCGTTCCCGGTAGACCTCGCGGTAGGTCTTGAGCTGTTCGCGCCAGGGCATCGTGGTCAGGTAGCTGGTCACCGCGGACTGGGCGAACGCGCTCGGGCAGAGGATCTGGGCCTCGCTGGCGATCACGAGTTTGTCCCGGACCGCGTGCGGGGCGAGGATCCAACCCACCCGGAGCCCGGGTGCGAAGGTCTTGGAGAAGGTGCTGAGGTAGAAGACACCGTCTCGGCGTCGCGCCCGTAGCGGTGCCGGCGCCTCACCGTCGAAGCTGAGCTGGCCGTACGGGTCGTCCTCGACGACCAGCAGACCGGCGCGTTCGCAGATGTCGAGGACCCGTTCGCGCCGCTCCTCGGTGAGGGTCACGCCGGTGGGGTTCTGGAACGTCGGGATGGTGTACAGGAACTTGGCCCGTCGGCCGGTGCGTGCGACCTCGGCGATGGCCAGCTCCAACGCCTCGGGGATGAGCCCGTCGGAGTCCATCGGTACGTGCACGACCTGCGCCTGGGCGGTCTGGAAGACGCCGAGCGCGCCCACGTAGGTGGGGCCCTCGGCGAGCACCACGTCGCCCGGGTCGAGGAAGAGCCGGGCGACCAGGTCGAGCGCCTGTTGCCCGCCGACGGTCACCACCACGTCTTCCGGGGAGGCGCCGCACCTGCCGTCGATGCCGGATAGCGCCATCACCTCGCAGATCTGTTCCCGCAGGTCGAGCATGCCCTGGCCGATGCCGTACTGCAGGGTCGTGGCGCCCTGCTCGGAGGCGAGCCGGCCGAGCATCTCGCCGACCGCGTCGAGTGGCAGTGCGGAGATGTACGGGGCGCCACCGGCGAGCGAGACCACCTCGGGTCGGCTGGCCACGGCGAAGAGAGCTCGGATCTCCGATGCGGTCATGCCCCGGACACGACGGGCATAGCGGTCGGTATAGTCGTCGAGCGTCGTGCCGGTCATGGCTCTCCTCGCTGCGTCGGTCATGACGTCCCTGATCGCAGGTTGCTGGTGCCGGCCAACCCTAAGCCAGACAGCACCGGTAACTCGATCGTAATCCGGGGTCGACGCGTACGTCCGGATAGCCGAACCGGGGTCCACATCCCGGACGCTGGTCCGCCCGACCCTTCCCGTGGCGCGAAGTTACGGCGTACGATCGCTCGTTGGGGGCAAGGCGCGGCTGTGGCGATATTTCGCGGTCTTTGGACCTCCGACCGGATTTTTGGGGATACGGCGATGTCGCGACGTCTGGTCAGTCTGACCCTCGATACGCTCGAGGATCTTCCGCGCCCGTGCCGGCAGTGCGTCTACTGGGAACTTGACCCGGTTTCCGCCGAGCGGGCCTGCGCGGCCGGTGACCCGGGGCTGGAGAAGGAGGCATGGGTCTCCCAGACTCTGCTCGAATGGGGCTCCTGCGGCAAACTCGTCTACGTCGACGGGATGCCGGCCGGTTTTGCCATGTACGCCCCGCCGGCGTACGTGCCGCGCTCGATGGCCTTCCCCACCTCGCCCGTGTCGGCCGACGCCGCACTGCTGACCACCGCCCACATCGTGACCGCGTTCGCCGGCGGCGGGCTGGGCCGGATGCTGGTCCAGGGCGTCGCTCGCGATTTGACCAAACGCGGCATCAAGGCGATCGAGGCATTCGGCGACGCGAAGTTCGGTGAGGCCGGTGACGAGGCCGGGGGCTGTGTCGCCCCGGCCGACTACTTCCTCTCCGTGGGCTTCAAGACGGTACGCCAGCACCCGCGTTACCCGCGGCTGCGGTTGGAGTTGCGTACGGCGCTCTCGTGGAAGTCCGACGTCGAGTACGCGCTGGAGAAGCTGCTCGGTTCGATGAGCCCGGAAAGCCTGCTCCGCCCCGTCCGTCCGGCCACCCGGACCACCACCGGCTAGCTCCCGGCTCAGCGGGCGGCGGCCACCGCCGCGCGCAGCTCGCTGACGTCGATCGAGCCGGTCGGCACGTCCTGCTCCACCGGAAAGTACATCCGTTGTACGGCGGCGACGATCGCCTCCACCACGTGGTCGCGGAACCCGGGATTCACCAGCCGGGCGAGATCCGTGGGCGAGGTGAGGTAGCCGACCTCGACCCGTACGGCCGGCATGCGGGTGAGTCGGAGCAACTCCCACGTCTTCGCGTGCACCTGGCAGTTGCGCATGCCGGTTCGGGCGACGATCTCGCGCTGGACCAGGCCGGCGAGCCGCTCCCCGACGGTGGAGGTCACCCCGTTGTCGGTGCCGTAGTGGTACGTCGCCACGCCGTCCGCCTCCGGGTTCACGTGGCCGTCGACGTGCAGTGAGATGAACAGGTCACCGCCGAGTTCGTTCGCCAGTTCCGCCCGGGCCAGGTCGGGCAGGGGTGCGGCAGGCATCGGTCCCCGGGTGAGGTGTACCCGCATGCCAGCGGCGACGAGGCGACCCTGGAGCCGGTTGGCGAGGTCGTAGGCGAGTTCCGCCTCGGACCAGCGCAACCCTCCGTCGGGAACCACGACGCCGAGGTCGGCTCCGCCATGCCCGGGGTCGATGACAATGACCTTGCCCATCAGGTTCGGACCGGACTGCCGGATCGCGTCGGACTCGCGTAGCCACTGCGGTCGGCCGCCGACCACTTTGCGGCCGAGGCGGCGCAGCGCGTGCATCGTGTGTGGTCCGCAGGTGCCGTCCGGGGAGAGCCCGACCTCGCGTTGGAACTGGGCCAACGCCCTGGCGGTCTGTGCCCCGTAGATGCTGTCCGCCCGCCCGACGTCGTACCCCATCTCCAGCAGCCGTTCCTGGAGTGTCCGTACGTCCTCGCCGGTCAGCGGTTCGGGGATGGCGTAGTAGAGGGTACGGGCGCCGAGTCGCCAGCGGGCGGCGTCGAGGGCCCGCCAGGTCTCCGCGCCGACCTGGCCGTCAACGCTCAGTCCACGGCTCTGCTGGAAGGCGCGGACCGCGTGTTCGATCTCCGCGCCGAACTCGTCGGGTGGGGCTGACGCGTCTGCGGCGAGCAGGTCGAGGCCGAGGAGGACGCCTCTGATCTCGGTGACCGCCGGACCACGGTCACCACGTCGGACCGGACGCACAAACGACCTCCCTCTGCGCGTGGTGTTCGGTCGGCCCTGTCGGTTGGGCGGGTCGGCCGGATCATCCCGCGATGTCCTTTCCGTAGGCCGCCCGTCCGCGAGTTGAGACGCTTCCGGAGCCTATCGTGGCCCGCTCTTCGCCGCCCTCGGTTGACGGGAAGCGGTCGTTGCGCTCCGGTGTACCCAGACCTACCCGCCCGTACCCCCGATTTCGCCGGCCTCTGGGTGGCGACGGTTGCGCGGGGCCGGGCCGAAAGGCACCGCGCCCGCCTCCGGCAGACCGGAGACGGGCGCGGAACAGAATGATCCGAGCGCGGGCTAGAGCGCCGCTTCGATCAGCTTGACCAGGTCGCTCTTGGGGCGGGCACCGGCCACCGACTGGACCGGCTGGCCGCCCTTGAAGATGGTGAGGGTCGGTACTGACATCACCCGGTACGCCATCGCGGTCTCGGGGTTCTCGTCGATGTTCAGCTTGACGATCTCCACCTTGTCGCCCATCTCGCGGGCGATCTCCTCCAGGAGGGGAGAGACCTTGCGGCACGGTCCGCACCACTCGGCCCAGAAGTCGACCAGCACCGGCTTCTCCGACTGGAGCACGTCACTGACGAAGTTCTTGTCCGTGACCGCCTTTGTTGTTCCCATGAAAGACCCTCCTCCGGGCGTACGTTCTCGGTTGTCTCAGACTTCCAACGTGGCGAGGAAGCGCTCGGCGTCGAGCGCTGCGGCGCAGCCGGTGCCGGCGGCGGTGATCGCCTGGCGGTAGGTGTGGTCGACCAGGTCGCCAGCGGCGAAGACGCCGGGCACACTGGTCGTCGTTCCCGGCGCGTTGACCCGGACGTAGCCGTTGTCGTCCAGGTCCACCTGGCCCCGGAAGAGTTCGCTGCGCGGGTCGTGGCCGATGGCCACGAAGACACCGGCGACGTCGAGCACCTTGGCCTCACCGGTGTGTACGTTACGCAGCCGTACCCCGGAAACCTTGCCGTCCGCGCCGAGGACCTCCTCGACCATGGAGTTCCACTCCACCCGGATCTTCTCGTTGGCGAGGGCCCGCTCGGCCATGATCTTGCTGGCCCGGAAGCTGTCCCGGCGGTGCACGATCGTCACGCTCGAGGCGAACTTGGTGAGGAAGTTGGCCTCCTCCATCGCCGAGTCACCACCACCGACGACCACGATCTCCTGGCCCCGGAAGAAGAAGCCGTCACAGGTGGCACAGGACGAGACCCCGTGACCGAGGTACTCCTGCTCGCCGGGTACGCCCAGCGGGCGCCAGGCGGAGCCGGTGCTGAGGATGACCGCCTTGGCCCGGTACGCGGTCTCGCCGACGTACACGACGCTGACCGCGTCGGAGCCCGGTTCTCCGGTGTCGGCCAGTTCGACCCGGCTGACGTCGTCGGTGATGAATTCGGCGCCGAACCGCTCGGCCTGCTTGCGCATCGAGTCCATCAGCTCCGGGCCGAGGATCCCGTCCGGGAAGCCGGGGAAGTTTTCGATCTCGGTGGTGGTCATCAGCGCGCCGCCCGACTGCACACCTTCGATGACCAGCGGGTTCAGGTTGGCACGAGCGGCGTACACGGCGGCCGTGTAGCCGGCCGGCCCTGAGCCGATGATGATGAGGTTGCGGACCTCGTCCACTGCCGTCTCCCGAGTCTGTGGTCGCCAACCGGCACACGTATCGATGCCGGCCGACATGCCGGCCGATGATCCGCGACCGGCAACTGATGAGCAGAACGCCATACTACGAAGCGGAAATTCCCCAGCCGGTCGTCCGGTGGGTCACGTCACGCCGCCGGCCAAAGGCCGGTGAAGGAGTGGATTCACCCTACCCGTGCGTGGTAGCGGGTGTCGGGTCCAGACCCGGGCTGTCCGCACGCCACCCCGCTGACCCAGCCCCAGCGGGCACCGGTCTGGTCGGTGAACGCGACGACGAGGGCGGGATTTCCTTCGAAGGTGGCGAAGTCGACCAGTTTGAAGGTGACCGGGCCGAGGCCGTGGGTCAGCGCGATCGCGTCCAGGCATGCGGTGAGCGCGGTCGGATCGCCCAGGCGGGCCAGGGCGGCGGGAATCCGGACGCGGTCCTCCTGCGTAGAAGGTGCCGCCATCGTCCCTGGTGAGCCGCTCGGTGGTGCGGCGGTGTCGGCGCCGCCGCGTTCCTCACCGCTGTGTCGTCCGAGAGCGGCGAGTGTCGACGACAGGCCGGTCGAGGTGTAGTTCGTGCCGCTGGCGAATGCCCGCTCGGGTGCGAGCTCGTTCAACGGCAGTTCGCTGACGGCCGGTGGTGCGTCGACGGTGTTGGAGGTGGCGCCGCCGTCTTCGGCGGACATCCCGAGCCGGCTGAGTCCGAAGCCGGCGAAGGCGGCGACCGCCGCGGCGACCGCCACCGGACCGGCCAGCCGCGACCAGCGTCGTCGGCTCGCCCGGACGGGGCGGTCACGGTCGCCGGGCACCCGGTCCTCCGGATCGGGTACGAGGCTGAGCCGGCGTTCCGTGACCTCGGTGGGCTGGGACGGGATGGTCGCCGGTTCGATCGGAGCGGCGTTGGCGAGCGCGGCGGTCAACCGGTCGGTGATCTGGGCCGGCATCGGTTCGGGTGCGGCGGCGAGGACGTCGAGGCTCGCCCCGACCGAGTCGAATGCCCGGCTCAGCTCCGCGTGGGCCGATGCCCACTCCGGGTCGGTGCTGATCAATCGGGTGACCGCAGCCTCTTCGGGGGTGTCCGTCAGGACCCCCCCGAGGTAGTCGGCCAGTAGGTCGAGGTCGACCCGACTGGACTGGCCCGCGGTCACTGTTCCTCCTGGATGCCGTCGCGTCCGGACTGACCCGACCCCGATCGGACGTTGTCGCCGGGCACGGGGTTCCCCGGGGTGACCGACGGCACGGCCTCACCCGACCTGCTCGGCGCCGGTACGACCGGACCACGCGGTCGTAGGTGGCCGAGGATCAGGGCCAGCCGGGCGCGGCCCCGGGCGCAGCGGCTCTTCACGGTGCCCTCCGCCACGCCGAGCATCACGGCGACCTCCGCGACCGGATAGCCCTGCACGTCGACCAGGATGATCGCTGCCCGCTGTTCGGCCGGGAGTTGGGCCAGTGCCTCCTGGACGACGAGCGCGGTGTCATGGTCCGGAGCCGGGGCGGCGGGCTCTGCCCCTGACCAGCGTACGGACTCGTCGGTCCGGGAGCCGTCGGGCAGTGGCACGGTCGGATGCGCCTGTCGCCGCCGGATCCGGTCCAGGCAGGCGTTGACCACGATCCGGTGCAGCCATGTGGTGACCGCCGCGTCTCCGCGGAAGCGGGCCGCCGCCCGATGGGCCGAGAGGAGCGCGTCCTGGAGGGCGTCGGCCGCGTCCTCCCGGTCGCCGAGCGTACGCAGCGCCACCGCCCAGAGCCGGTCCCGGTGCCGGTGGAAGAGCTGGGCGAAGGCGTCCCGGTCACCGTCGACGTGGGCCCGGAGCAGGTCTGCGTCGGTATGCCCGGCGAGCCGGTCCGGTGCGTTGTCGACGGGCTCGCCGCTCGCCTCGTCCGACACCGGGAGGCCGGTCATGACTCGGCCCGGCCCCGTGGACCGGTATTGCGAGACGGCCGGCCGGTCACTATCCCTGGACCGTGATTTCCTGGATGCCGAGCCGGTACTCGCCCTTGGCGTTCTTGTCCATGTCTGTCACCCAGAAGAGCAGGTACTGGTATTTCTGGGTGGCGTCGAAGGCGCTGAAGGTCATGTTCGACCCGGCCCGCTCGTACGGCTCGCCGACGATCTTGTACGTGCTCACGATCTGGTCGTCCGCGGCCTTGCTCGACGCCGGGTTGATGTCACCGCTCTTCAGTTCGGCGGTGACGCCGCCGCTGGCGAGGTGGACGGTCAGGGACTTGACGGTGCGGGGTTCCTTCAGGTCGATCAGGACACCCATGCCGGACTTCAGGTTCGCGAACTTCGGCCCGTTGTAGGAGTCGGACTCCCAGCCCTTGTTCTCGTCGCCGTCCACCACCGCGGCGGCGCCGTCGAGTTCCTCGCCCCGGTCGCTCCCGGTGCTGACAATCCGGACGCTGCTGCCGTCGATCGCGATCTTCTGTGGCTGGGAGGCCGGAGTGTCGCCGCCGCCGGCAGGGGAGCTGACCCCGGGCGAAGTGGGCAGGGTGGCAGTGTCGGTGCCGCCCTTGTCGTTCAGCGCGTTGATGCCGAAGTAGAGACCGATCAGTGCGATCACCAGGAGTGCCGCCACCCCGGCGACGATCTTGCGGGTGCCGGCCGGCTGCGCCGGTGCTCCGACGCCCTCGTCGTGGTTGGCGAACCGCAGTGGCCCGCTGTTGTCCAGGTACTGCTCCTCCGCGGCGGCGTTCAGCCGGCCCAACTCGGCGGCGAGTACGTCGACGGAGGGGACGGCGAGCTGCGGGTCGAGCAGGTCCATGGTCAGGTCGTCGAGGTAGGCCGGCACGCCGGCCCGGACCTGGCGGGGGGCGGCGAGGGCACCGTTGGCGTCCCGGACGCCGTCCGGCAGGGCGGAGCGGCCTCGGCCGCCGGAGAGGTTGGCTTCGACGTGTGGCCACGCGCCGGTGAGGGCGAAGTAAAGCACGCCGCCGACCGCACGGGCGTCGGTCTCGACGGTGTCGGCACCGTCGGCGCGGGCGTCGGCGAGCACCACGCGGCCGTCGTCACCGACCATCACGGTGCCCGGGTGGACGTTGCCGTGCACCATGCCGGTGGCGTGCACGGCGGCGATGGCGCCGGCGACGGAGTGCGCGATGCTGGTGGCGCGGGCAGGTTCGAGTGGGCCGTCGGTGACCAGTTCCCGCAGGGAGTGCCCGTCCACCCATTCGCGGACGACGTACGCCCGGTCCTCTTCGTCGATCGCGTCGTAGACGCCGACCAGATTGGGGTGGATCACGCGGCTCGCGGTCACCGCGGCCTGGAGCATCTCCATCGCGGAGTCGCCACCCGGGTAACGCAGCACTACCGCGACGGGTCGGCGGAGCACGACGTCGACGCCCCGCCAGACCTGTCGGCCGGCGCTGTCGTCGTTGATGTGCTCGGCCAGCTCGTACCGCTCGGCGAGGACCTCACCGACGGCGGGTGCACCGAAGGCCAACGCGGGCGGAGCGACCTCGTCCGCCTCCTGACCTTCGCCGACCTGGGTCACCCGTCCTCCCTCGATGATTGTCGCGATCGATGGACCCGTGCTGCTGGGCATTGATTTTCCGCTCTATCGCCGGTGGACCGGACGCTGGGCGCCATCCCATAGCGTAGGCGCTCTCCGCACCTGTCGAGAGCGACCTTACCTGGGATGGACTCATCCCCGACATGTCATCTTGCGGGCGTACCCCACCTGGTGCCGGGTGTATGCCGAACAGTCCAAGTACGACCGGCGCCATCCGCCTTGACGGCACCGGCAATTCATAATCTATCGGTTCATTTCAACTAGATGGAGGAGGGGCAGGAGGTCTGTACCTTCCGGCACCTTCCCCCGCTGGCAGGACCCGCCGTTGTCCACAGCCCATCGGCAGCTCATCCACGACCACCCCTTGGTTATCCACAGACCATCCCCAGGCCGGTACGCCCGATCAACGACCGATCTTGCGTCTCACCAACTGGACCACCTCGCTGATCTCACGAATCCGCAGCAACAGGGCGAGGCCCAGATAGGTCAGCCCGATCATGCCGCCGCCGACGATCAGATGGATCAGTGCCTCCACCCGGTTCGGGGTGGAACCACCCGGCAGCAGTTGGAGGACGAGCCACCCGACGAGCGCCGAGCCGAGGGCGGCGACGATCACCTTGCCGACCGTCGCCATGATCTCGCCGAGCTGGAGCCGGCCGATCCGCCGACGCAGCAGCAGGGCAGTGATCACCACAGCGGCGAGGTACGACACCGCGTTGCCGAGCATCAGTCCAGCGGCGGTGAACGAGGTGCTGAACGCGGCGAAGAGCCCGACCTGCACCACCACCCGGATTCCCACCACCGGAATGTTGATCAGTGCCGGGGTCTTGGTGTCCGGAAGCGCGTAGAAGGCGAAGGTGAAGAGCTGGCTGACCGCGAACGGGATCAGCGCCAACGCCCCGACCAGGAGCACCACCGAGGTGGCGGTCGCGCTCTCGGCGCTGAAGGCGCCGTACCGGAACAGGGTGACCGCGATCGGACTGGACAGCACGGCGTAACAGACCGCGATCGGGGCGAGTACCGCGGTGACCACCCGGGTGCCCCGGGACAGGTCGGCCACCACGTCGGCGTACCGGCCCTCGGCTGCGGCGGCGCTCATCCGAGGCATCAGCGCGGTGAGGATCGACACCGCCACGATGCCGTGCGCCATCATCACCAGGAGGAAGACGTTGTTGTAGATCAGCGGGCCGGCGTCGTCCTCGTGCCCGGCCCGGTTCAGCAGGTTGAAGAGCACGGCCAGGCCGATCTGGCTGACCGCGACGTAGCAGAACATCCAGGCGCCGAGGCGGCCCAGCTCCCGTAGCCCGAGAGCGCGGAAGTCGAACCGCCAGCGCCACCGGAAGCCGACCTTGCGTAGCGCTGGCAGCAGCCCGGCGGCCTGGATGACCACGCCGAGCAGGGTGCCGCCGCCGAGCAGTGCGATCCGGCCGGGCGTCATCTCGTTCGCCGGGATCACCTTCGCGCCGAAGATCGCGATGTAGACGCCGAAGGTGGCGATCACCACCAGGTTGTTCAGGATCGGCGTCCACATCGGGGCGGCGAAGTGGCCCCGGACGTTGAGAACCGCGCTGATCAGCGCGGAGAGGCCGGTGAAGAAGATCATCGGCAGCATCAGGTACGAGAGGAGCGTGACCAGTCGCTTGAAGTCGTCGCTGGTCTCCTCACTGCCGTACAGCGCCGTCAGCACCGGGGCCGCGATCACCGCGATCACCGCTGCCACGGCCAGCCCCAGCACCGCCAGGGTGAGCAGGCGCTGCGCGTACGCCTGGCCCTGGTCCGGGTCGGCCTTGCGGCGGCGTACCAGCACCGGGATCAGCACGCTGGTCAGGATGCCGCCGAGCAGGAACTCGTAGACCATTCCCGGGAAGATCTGGGCGGTGGTGTAGGCGTTGCCGACGGCGAACGTACCGAGCGCCGCGCCGAGGGCCACCGTGCGCAGGAAGCCGGTGCCCCGGCTGACCAGGCTGCCGATCGCCATCACCGCGCTGTTCGAGGCGGCGTTTCCCTCGCCCGGCGGCTCCGGCGCCGGCGCGGTGGTTTCGACCATGGGCTGGTCGAGTGACTCGATGGAGATCAGCGTGGCGCCGTCCGGCGGCGGCGCGGACCCCTGCGGCATGGCGTTCGCGCTGCGGTACAGCCCGTCGCCCATGTCAGCCTCCCCAACCGGTACGGCGGGCAGGCGTGCCCACCGATACTGCTCAGACCTTAGTCAACCGGTGCGGGCCTACGCCGCGCCGAGTCCGATCCCGCTGGTCTGCCCGCTGCGGCGTGGCTCCCGGCGGACCGATAGGCTGGCGCTCCCATGTCCGAATCCTCCGCTCAGAACGCCGCCGAATCGGCCGCGTCAGCCGCCGGCAGCGCCGCGGCCCGGTCCGCCGCGCCCGGATTGACCACCGCACAGCGCAACGCCGTCGCCGAGCTGATGCGGGTCTCCCCCGTCGCCGACGAACTGGGGCGCCGGTTCGCCCGGGCCGGGTTCGAGCTGCACCTGGTCGGCGGTTCGGTCCGGGACGCACTGCTCGGGCGACTCGGCGACGACCTCGACTTCTGCACCGACGCGCACCCGGACGACACGTTGCGCATCGTGAAGGGCTGGGCCGAGGCGACCTGGGAGACCGGGCGGGAGTTCGGGACCATCGGCGCGCAGCGCGAGGGTCTGCGACTGGAGATCACCACCTTCCGGGCGGAGTCGTACGACCAGATCACCCGTAACCCGGTGGTGGAGTACGGCACCAACCTCGCCGACGACCTGCGGCGGCGGGACTTCACCATCAACGCGATGGCCGTCAGCGTTCCCGGGCACAGCTTCACCGACCCGTACGGTGGCCTGGCCGATCTGGCCGCACGGGTGATCCGTACGCCGGGCACGCCCCGGGAGTCGTTCGGTGACGACCCGTTGCGCATGCTCCGCGCGGCCCGCTTCGCCGCCCAGTTGGGCTTCACCGTGCAGCCCGAGGTGTACGCGGCCATGGAGGCGATGGCGGGCGACCTCGACCGGATCACCGCGGAGCGGATCCGGGACGAGTTCACCAAGCTGCTCTGCGGCGCGGACCCGATCACCGGGCTGCGGCTGCTGGTCGACACCGGCCTCGCCGAACGGTTCCTGCCCGAGCTGACCGGCCTGAAGCTGGAGATCGACGAGCACGCCCAGCACAAGGACGTGTACGAGCACACCCTGATCGTGGTGAGTAACGCGGTCCGGCTGGAGGGGCCGGAATGCGACTTCATCCTGCGGATGGCCGCACTCATGCACGACGTCGGCAAGCCGGCGACCAAGGCGGTCGGTTCCGACGGGCGGGTCAGCTTCCACCACCACGAGGTGGTCGGGGCCAAGTTGACCAAGCAGCGGATGAAGGCGATGCGTTACCCCAAGGACGTGATCTCGCAGGTGGTC
This sequence comes from Micromonospora sp. NPDC050417, assembly GCF_044458865.1. NCBI lineage: Bacteria > Bacillati > Actinomycetota > Actinomycetes > Micromonosporales > Micromonosporaceae > Micromonospora > Micromonospora sp. NPDC050417. Next base: position 193,583 of record NZ_JBITIH010000002.1, on the reverse strand, counting down.
GCGCTGGTCGGCCTGCACCTGCGGTTCTACGGCTACGGTCGGGGCGAGTGGACCGACTCGGCGGTCCGTCGTTACGTCGCCGACGCGGGTGAGCTGCTGCCACGACTGCATAAGTTGACCCGGTCCGACTGCACCACCCGGAACCGACGCAAGGCGCGGCAGCTCGCGACGGACTACGACGCGCTGGAGGAGCGGATCGCGCGGATCCAGGAGGAGGAGGACCTCGCCCGGGTCCGGCCCGACCTGGACGGCAACGCGATCATGGAATTGCTCGGCGTACCGCCGGGTCCGCTGGTCGGGCAGGCGTGGCGGCACCTGAAGGAGCTGCGTCTGGAACGTGGCCCGATGGACCGGGACGAGGCCGAGGCGGAGTTGCTCCGCTGGGCACGTACGCAGGGCATCGGGGGCTGAACCCGGCGGAGGTCGGAGACGGAAGGGGCGGCGTCCGTCCGGACACCGCCCCACCTGTGGTACCTCGTGCGGGTGACGCTCTTACTTGCGCAGCGTCTTGAGCGCGCCGCCCCAGGCCACCACCTGGTCGAGCACGGTGGTCAGGGTGTCGTCGTGCATCGGGGCCGGCTTGAAGACGCTGTAGTTCTCGAAGTCGTTGTACAGCGAGAGAGCGACCTGGGCGCGGACGGTCGCGACCTGCAGCTCGGCCATGATCAGGCGGAGGTGCTCGACCGCGCGGGTGCCACCGACGCTGCCGTAGCTGACGAAGCCGGCAGCCTTGTTGTTCCACTCGCCGTAGAGGTAGTCGATCGCGTTCTTCAGGGCACCCGAGGTGGAGTGGTTGTACTCCGGGGTGACGAAGATGTACGCGTCGAACTCGGCGATCTTGGCAGCCCACTCTTTGGTGTGCTCGTTGGCGTACTGCCCCATCGACGGCGGGATCGCCTCGTCGAGGTGCGGCAGGTTGTAGGTCGCGATGTCGACCAGCTCGAACTCGGCGTCGGTCCGCTTGCTCGCGATCTCGTTGACCCAGCGAGCGACGGCCTCACCGTTACGACCCGGTCGGGTGCTGCCGAGGATGATGGCTACCTTGGTCATGTTGCTTCTTCCTTTACTAGGGTGACGTGTCATCCTTAGACACCGCCGTAGCCAGGATGACACGTCACCCTTGTGCGGATCATCAGACGTGACGCATGCCTCATGGCTCCCGAAACGAGGACCGGGCAACCGCCGGGATGAGGTGCGGTCGAGTGACAAAAAGCCCCGGTAGGCGCCAGCATCGCACGTACGACCGGAGCAGGTCCGGGCTTCCGCGAAGCCGTACCGGCAGCAGCCGGTTCGAGCCACAGGAGCGGTCCTCCGGGGGCGCCGAGGTCCCGGGCCCGCCGACGGATAATGGGCCGATGCGCTGGACCGTGCTCGACTCACCGATTGGTGAACTCTCCGTCGCCGTGGACGAGGTGGGTGTCTGCGGGGTGCAGTTCGGTCCCGTCGCGGGCGCGGCCCGGGCCGACGCCGAGCCGGTGCCGGGAGTCGGGTGGCTGCCGGCCGCGCTCTCCCAACTGCGCTCGTACTTCACGGGCGAGCTGACCGACTTCACCGTTGCGCTCTCCGTCACCCGTGGCTCCGATTTCGAACGGGCGGTCTGGCGCGAGATGACCACGATTCCGTACGGCGAGATGCGGACGTACGGCGAGGTAGCCACGGCCCTGGGCGATCCGGGCGCGGCTCGGGCGGTGGGGGTGGCCTGTAACCGGAACCCCATCCCGGTGATCGTGCCGTGCCACCGGATCGTCGGCGCCGGCGGCAAGTTGGTCGGCTTCGGCGGGGGTCTGCCGCGCAAGCGCTACCTGCTCGAACTGGAGGCCCGGGTGGCACTGCAACGGGCCTGGGGCTGACCGGTCCTCGGGCCCGGGGCTGATCGGCCCGGAGAAACCAGCGAGGGCCGGGTCCATGTGGACCCGGCCCTCGACGCACTGACCGGTGCTCAGCGCACGCGGTGCGGTGCGACCGTCAGCGCTCGACCTTGCCGGCGATGAAGTCCTCGACCGACTGGTGGGCGTCGTGGTCGGAGTACTGCACCGGCGGGGACTTCATGAAGTAGGACGAAGCCGAGAGGATCGGTCCGCCGATACCCCGGTCCAGGGCGATCTTCGCCGCGCGCACCGCGTCGATGATGACGCCAGCGGAGTTCGGCGAGTCCCAGACCTCGAGCTTGAGCTCGGCGTTGAGCGGCACGTCGCCGAAGGAACGACCCTCCAGGCGGATGTACGCCCACTTGCGGTCGTCCAGCCACGGCACGTGGTCCGACGGGCCGATGTGCACGTCGCCCTTGTTGATCTCGTGCGGGATCTGCGAGGTGACCGACTGGGTCTTCGAGATCTTCTTGGAGACCAGGCGGGTGCGCTCCAACATGTTCATGAAGTCCATGTTGCCGCCGAAGTTGAGCTGGTAGGTGCGCAGCAGCTCGACACCGCGGTCCTCGAAGAGCTTGGCCAGCGCGCGGTGCACGATGGTCGCGCCGACCTGGCTCTTGATGTCGTCGCCGACGATCGGCAGGCCGGCGTCGGTGAACTTCTGTGCCCACGCCGGGTCGGAGGCGATGAAGACCGGGAGCGCGTTTACGAACGCGCAGCCGGCGTCGATCGCGGCCTGGGCGTAGAACTTGTCCGCCTGCTCGGAACCGACCGGCAGGTAGGAGACGACCACGTCGACGCGCGCGTCCCGCAGCGCCTGCGCTACGTCCACCGCCTCGGCGTCGGACTCCTGGACGATCTCACGGTAGTACTGGCCGAGACCGTCGAAGGTCGGGCCACGCTGGACGACGACGCCGGTCGGCGGTACGTCAGCCAGCTTGATGGTGTTGTTCTCGCTGGCCACGATTGCCTCGGCCAGGTCCATGCCCACCTTTTTGGCGTCCACGTCGAACGCCGCGACGAATTCCACGTCGGAGACGTGGTAGTCGCCGAAGGTAACGTGCATGAGACCCGGCACGCGGTCGTTTGGGTCGGCATTGCGGTAGTACTCCACGCCCTGAACCAGGGACGAGGCGCAGTTTCCGACACCGACGATGGCGACGCGGACGGAGCCCATCGCGTTTGCCTCCTTCTTTATCACGGCCGCTCCGGCTCGGTGCTGGACTGCTGCCCAGGCGGAGACGGGCTTATTTCGGTTGATGGGGCCCCGCCGACACCCGAATCGGGTGCCGAGGGGGACCGGCCGGAGCGCTCGTTGGCGATGAGCTCCTCCAGCCAGCGGACTTCGCGTTCGCAGGCGTCCAGCCCGTGGCGCTGAAGTTCGAGTGTGTACGCGTCGAGGCGCTCGGCCGCTCGGCCCAGCACGTCGCGCAGGCCCTCGCGACGTTCCTCGATCTTGCGTCGGCGACCTTCCAGGATCCGCAGACGGGTGGCCTGGTCGGTACGGGCGAAGAACGCGAAGTGCACCCCGAATCCGGTGTCCTCGTACGTCTCCGGACCGGTTTGCGCGATGAGTTCGGCGAACCGTTCCTTGCCTTCCGCGGTGATTTTGTAGACCACCCGACCCCGTCGGCTGGTCAGGGCCGGGACCAGCTCGGTGGTGACCGATGTCTCGGTGGCCTCGGCTATCCAACCGGCGGCTTGCAGCCGGCGTAGCGTCGGATAGAGCGAGCCGTAGCTGATCGCCGCGCGGATGGCGCCGAGCTTGGCGGCGAGCTCCTTGCGCAGCTCGTAGCCGTGCATGGGGGACTCCTGTAGGAGGCCGAGGATGGCGAGTTCAAGCATCTGGTGCCTGTCCTCCATTCCCCGCTTGTTCCCTGGTAATCCACCCGATGTATCGGACCGATACATCGCACCGTAGACCCCTTGCCCCCGCCAGGGCAAACCCTGATCAGCATGCGTGTTGTCACAGAGTGTGACGGCGGTCGCCTCGTAGGCCCGAACCGCGTACCCTTCACCGCATGCGTACGCAGCGCCAGGTGGTGGACTACTCGCTCCAGAAGCGGGCGGTTCTGCGTGAGGTGTACGCCGGACGGGTTGGCACGTACGAGGTGTGTGACGCGTCTCCGTACCTGAAGAATGCCGCTCGCTTCCACGGTGAACCGACCGAGGTGCGGTGCCCGATCTGCCGGCGCGAGAATCTCACGTACGTCCACTACATTTACGGCGATGAGCTCAAGCAGTCCGCCGGCCAGGCGCGCACGTTGGCTGAGTTGCCCGTGCTCGCCATGACGGTGCGTGAGTTCCAGGTCTACGTAGTCGAGGTGTGCCGCGCCTGCGACTGGAACCACCTTGTCGAGCAATACCTGCTCGGCAGGGATGGCTTGACCGGTGAGCAGGGGGACTCGCAAATGGACGAGGCCGTCGCCGCCACCGGATCCCGAGCCCCGGTGGCTCGACGAAGGCGTGAGGCGCGCCGGTGATCCCACCGCCCCCGGCCCTTAGCACGGTTTCCCAGGTAAGTCAGGGCGAGTGGCGGATTACTAACCGGATAAGTCCGGAAATTCCCGAAGCGGCTGCAGGCAATGGGCAATACCGGCCAAGCTTGCAGCGTGTTCTAGCTCACGGCAACCCGGTGGCGGCCCTCGTGCGCGCCACCGCGACCGGCAGGGTGTGACAGATGAACTCGTACGGCGACCCCAGTTCCGCGCGCGGTCAGGCCCATGGTCCAGGGCCCAACGGCGACCCCGGACCCGCGGCGGACGACCCGTACCGGCGTCCGGCATCGGCCGCCCCGACCTACCGCTCGTCCGCACCGGAGGGTACGGCCGGTGGTTGGTCCGCCCAGAGCGGATCGAACGGCAGCAACGGTCCGGCCGCGTCACGCGGATCGGCCTCGGTGGGCCCGGCGTCGAGTGGACGGGCCTCGGTCGGCTCAGCCTCGGTCGGCGGCGCGTCGGCCGGCCCCGGGCCGCGCGGTGACTCCCCGGCCGGTCCCGGCGGCAGAGGCCCGGCATCGCGAGGAGCAGCCTCGGTCGGTTCGGCCTCGGTGGGTTCGGCGTCGCGTGGTGCCGCTTCGGTCGGTTCGGCATCCGTCGGCGCCGGGTCTGCGGGTCGGGCGCAGGTTGGCCGGGCCACCCCGCCCGGGGCGGACAGCGGATTCGGCGGTGACCGACCGGCCGGTCGGGCCAGCGTCGGCTCCGCGTCGGTGGGTGGCGTCGCCGCCCGGGCGAGCGTTCGCCCCAGCGGTCCTGCCGGACCTGCCGGGCCTGGCGGCCCGGGCGGACCCAACGGGCCGGACGGGCCGGGTCGACGTGGTCGGCGGGGCGACGGCGATCCCGAATCCCTGCGGAAGGCCAAGATCCGTAAGCGGGTCAACTGGTTGATCGCCGGATTCGCGGTGCTCATCATGCTGGCCGGCGGCGGCGTCGTGGGCGTGACGTACTACTCGACCCAGGTGCTGCTCCCGTCGGACATGCCGCTCCCGCTCTCCAGCACCATCTACGCCAACAATGGCAAACAGGAGATGGTGAAGCTCGGCGAGGTCAACCGGAACTTCGTCACGATCGACCAGATCCCCGACGAGGTGGAGCACGCGGTCGCCTCGGCCGAGGACCGCAACTTCTACACCCACGGCGGTGTCGACTACGTCGGTATCGCCCGGGCGGCGTGGAACAACTTCACCGGCGGCACCAAGCAGGGCGCCTCGACCATCACCCAGCAGTACGCGAAGAACGCGATGGACCTGACCGGTGGCTACGGCCGGAAGGTCAAGGAGGCAGTGCTCGCCTCGAAGCTGAACGAGAAGTACCCGAAGCCGAAGATCATGGAGTTCTACCTGAACACCATCTACTTCGGCCGGGGTGCGTACGGCATCGACGCGGCGGCGCAGGCGTACTTCAAGAAGCCGGTGGACAAGCTCAACGTCGGCGAGGCGGCGGTGCTGGCGGCGGTCATCAAGCAGCCGCAGCCAGACCAGGAGACCGGCCACAAGGGTTACGACCCGGCGGAGAACCTGGAGGCCGCCCAGGGGCGGTGGACGTACGTGCTCGACGGAATGATCGAGAAGAAGTGGCTCACCCCGGATCAGCGGCCCACCGAGTATCCGAAGGTCGAGCCGAAGCCGGCCGACACCGCCTGCAGCCTTGAGTGTGGCATCAACACGCCGTCCGGCAACGTGGTCAACTACGTGCGCGACGAGATGGTGCAGAAGAAGATCTGCAAGGACGCGGAGACGTGCATCAAGCAGATCCGCGACGGCGGTTACAAGATCACCACCACCATCGACTGGAAGATGCAGAAGGCGCTGGAGGCCGCCGCCTGGCGTAAGGCGAGGGGCTCCGAGCTCGAGGGTCAGCCGGCGAACCTGATGGCGGCGGCGGCGGCGATCGAGCCGGGAACCGGGCGGGTGCTGGCCTACTTCGGTGGGGACAACGGCGTCGGCCACGACTATGCCGGCAAGAACATGGAAGGCGGCCTGACCGGTGGTCACCCACCAGGCTCGACCTTCAAGATCTACACGTTGGCGGCGGCACTCGAGGCCGGCATAGCGGTCGACTCGCACTGGGACTCGACCGAGTTCAAGGTCCCTGGCGGCGGCCCGACGGTGAACAACGCGAACCGGAAGCCCGCCTGCGCGAAGTACTGCACGCTGGATGAATCGACTGTCCAGTCGTACAACGTGCCCTTCTACCACGTCACCGAGAAGATCGGGATCGACAAGGTGGTCGACATGGCCAAGGCGGCCGGTATCACCACCATGTGGACCGACGACGGCAAGCCGTACGACATGGTCAAGGGCTCCGGCAAGGACTCCCCGTTCGACACCTACGTCGGCTTCGGTCAGTACGGCGTCACCGTGCTCGACCATGCCACCGGTGTGGCCACCCTGGCCGCGCGGGGCATGTACGCCGAGACGCACTTCATCAAGAAGATCGAGCAGAAGAACAAGGAGACCGGCGCCTGGGAGGAAATCGGCGGCGAGCAGATCAAGCCCGTGCAGCGGATCCGGAAGGTGGTGGCGGACGCCGTCAACGCGGTGCTTGAGAAGGTCCCCGCGGTCGGCAAGGACACGCTCGCCGGTGGCCGCCCCGCCACCGGCAAGACCGGCACCTGGGAACTGAGCCCGACCAGCAGGGAGAACGCGCACGCGTGGATGGTCGGAGCCACGCCACAGGTGGCCACGGCGGTCTGGGTCGGCAACGTCGGTGACCTGAAAGCGATCAAGGACAAGAACGGCGCGTCGATCCAAGGTTCCAGTCTTCCGGGTGAGATCTGGAAGGTCTTCATGAACACCGTCATGAAGGGCCAGGAGACGGAGAAGTTCCCCGACCCGCCGAAGGACTTCGGTGACCCGGACGCCGGCAACGGGGTCAAGCCGGTCGCGCCGTCGATCTGCACCCTCCCGGTCCAGATGTTCTGCCCGCCGGGTAGCACCTGGCAGCCCCCGGTGCCGCCGCCTGGTCAACCGGGTGGGCCTGGTCAACCGGGTGGCCCCGGCCAACCGGGTGGCCCCGGTCAACCCGGTGGGCCCGGTCAACCCACACCTGGCCTACCGGATATACCCGGGCCGCCAGGTGGTGGCAACGGTGGTGGGATAGTCCCCACCGACGGCACGCGACGCTGATCGACTGAACGGGCCGGCGGCCGGGTGTGAACCCGGCCGCCGGCCCTTTTGGTTTAGTTGTAGCGGGTGCCGCACGCGCGGGCGGTGCCCTGCTGGGGTACGAACGCGACCGCGTCCCAGGCGATGTCAACCTCGCCGAAGGTGCCATCGTCGATCATGTTGCTCAGTTGCACGTGGGCGCCCGGCTTCAGGAGATACCTGCCCAGGTTCACCCATCGATCTTCACCGAGCGTCGACGCATCCTGATCGATCACGCAGCTGGATTCGAGTGTGCCGATGGTGTCGGATTTGATGATGTACTCGGCAGCGGGGACGTTGGCGCCGTGTGACGGTAGGTGCACCAGGATGTCGTAACCGCCCACTGTCGGGAGGTTGGGCGTCCAGGTCCCGACGATCCTGTGGAGCATCGCCGCCGTGTTTCCGGTGCGGAAGTCGGGGTCGTATGCGTGGCTGAACCACATGTGGCCCAGGTAGCCGGCGCCCGCCTGGTGCAGGTCGATCTTGGCGTACTCGCTCCAATGGATGCCGGTAGGACTGCCGGTACGCATGGTGAACTTGCCGCCCCACGGTTGGTTCGCACACCCGAGCCGGTTGTCGGCGGTGCTGGCCAGGTCGTCCACGATGATTGCGCCCGCTGCTGACAGCGGTGCGCAGTTCGTGGGATAGACGCGGATCACCGACGGTTCCGGGAACCCGGGAAGGTAGCTCAGCTGCTCCTTGGCGAACTCCAGCTCGCTGTTCGCCTCCAACCAACTCGTGGTGCCGTGCCAGTAGCACAACTCGTTCCACGACGGGCAAGGGTCCGGCTGGTCCTCGTCACAGTTGTTCACGGGGCCGCAGAACTGGTAGCGGGACGGGAGAGCCAGCAGGCCGCCCGAGTCGGGACCGAAGTCGGGGCTGGCGTACTTGGTGAAGGGGTCGATCCACTGCCACTGTGGAGTCTCGGCCCAGCCCATGATCTTTTCGGGATAGGTCCAGTCGGACGGGTGGCTGGCATCATCGAGCGAGCCCCGCAGGAAGGGCTCACGGTTGGCCGGGTAGTCCGGGTTGGCGGGGTTGTTGAAGAAGCCCACACCGTAGCCGCCGGGCCCAATAGCGTGGATTCCACTGTTGTAACCCCAGACCGCTAGGTACCAGTTCTCCAGGTAACGCGGATCGTCGTTGTTCACCCAGCTGTTCGTCGCGCGTACCTCGTTGTACTTCGCGACGAGGATCTGCAGACCGGCCGCGATGTTCGCCGCATAGTCGAGCGCGATGGCATTCTGCTGCTGTGCCGTCCACCGCGACGAGCCGAACACCATTCCATCGGTCACCTGCGAGATCCCGTAACCGCAATCGGCCTCGTCGAAGTCGATGACCTCCACGTCTCCACCCCAGGCGCGATGTCCGTAGTAGTCGGAGACCAGCGGGTTGCCCGTGTCGCCGGGAACGGCGTGCCAGGAGGCCTGGTACATGTTGGTTTCCTGGGCCAGTACCGCGAGCATGATCTGGGCTGGCACCTGCGGACCGCTCACCGGCTTGAACAGCGTCTGTGGGACGTATGCCGCCGACCCGGGGTACAGGTAGCCGGCCGGACGCTGAATCTTGAGTTCGCCGTGGACGGCCAGGTCAACCGCCCACTCGACCTGGTTGGCACTTGGTTGCCTGGACTGGCGCTTGACGTCATTGCGGGGAACGATGCACTTGGGTTTGGTGTTGTTGTCCCCCATCGTCGTCATCCCGGAGGTGGTTCGGCCCCCACCAGTGCTGGGCGGGACGTCCGCCGCCGGCTTGCGCTCCGTGCCGACCGTTCCGGTACTTATCCGGCCGGTGCCCGTCGCCTGTACGGTGGCGCGGAACGTCCCGGTTGTCGGTGACGGAGTTTTCGCTCCCGCCAGCAGTGCCGGCGCCTGCGCGGCCCGGTCGGTCAGCATCTCCAGCGCGAGCAGATGGCCCTGCTGGGAGACAGCGCGTACCTTCTTCGACGCACCCGCCAGGGTCAGATCATTCTGGCCGGTGGCGTTGATGCCGCTGATGTCTCCGGCGAGGATGTTACGGCCGCCGGAGAGCCGGAACAGCTCGAGTTTGGTCCGGGGGGCGTCACCGAGCCGGGTCTGCTTGCCGTTGACGTAGCGGTAGGCCACCGCCCGCTCGGCCGCGCCCTCTGCCGGGCGCTGCACGGTCAGCAGGTCGATCGCGCCCGTTCCGGTTGCCTGTACGGCGAACGGCTGCCCGCCGGGCTTGGCGATCGTGGTGAGCTTGCCCGACGGGTCGACGCGGCTGAGCGCGCCGCTCACGACGCCGTAGTCCCCGTCCGGTGCGGGCACCGGGTTGGTGAGATGGGCGTCGATCCGCCTGGTGCCGATCGCCTTCCCGGCCGCCGGATCCACGGTGATCAGATCGGTCTTCGGTTGCTCGACGGCGGTCGACCGGGTCAGCAACACACGGTCGGTCGGACCGCAGGACGGGTTGAAGTAGGCGAGTTGCACCGGCTCGGCGATCGGGCTCACCTTGCTGCTTTGTAGGTCGACGACGGCCGCGAAGGCGCCGCCCTTCACCAGCTTGGGCTTGTTGGCGAAGGTGGCGGGCGCGAACACGACGGCCGCGTACCGTCCTGAGCCGGTGACGCAGACGTTGCCGGTCCACGCGCCGACACCGGTCAGGCCCGCGTTCAGGGTGACCAGGGTGGTCCACGCGAACGCGTCCTTCTCCTTGGCGACGTAGAGGTGGAAGCCCTCCGTGTCGCCCAGGCCGGTGACCAGGACATCGCTCGACTGCCGCCAGTTCGCGCCCAGTGCCACGTCCGGGTCGACAAGAGCTGCCTGGTCGTACCTGGTCGTAGGGGGAGCCTGGACAGCCGGTCCCGGTTGTGCCGTCGCGGATGCCGGGACGAACAGGGTCGCGACGGCGAGTGCCGCGCACAGTCCGAGCCGCACGGGGCGTCGCATCGTTCTTGTCAAGGTCAGAGCCACGGCGTACACGCCTCCCGGTCGTCGAAGTTCCAGGCAGAGTTGGTCCGCACCGGAGCAGGGTCCGACGATCTGTAGATCCAGACACAGAGTTGGATGGATGTGTTCCAGTCCACCAGCGGCGTGCGGTAGGTCTGCGTACCGGGAATCTGGTAGTAGGGCATGTTGCTGCCGCCGACCGGGCGTTCTGCCCAGATCGTCTGGGCCCATCCGCCAGTCTGTGGTTGGCTCCAGAACTGGAGGTCCGGCACCCAGGGGTCGGTTGCACCCCATTCAGCCCAGCTGAAGTTGAAGTCGGCCCAGGCCGCCCGACATTCCGGCGAGTAGTACACCGTTCCGTTGCCTATGTAGTCCTTGCCGTCGTGCCCGGGCGTCGGGTCATCGGAGGTTTCTTCGTCGGCGTCGAACTGGAACGGGTGCAGGAAGATTTCCTGTGTGTTGGCGGTCATGCAGCCCGCGGTGTCCGGCCACTGTCCATTGCAGGTCTCCGCCAGGCAGCTCGCCGCCTGGGCTGGCCGCTCGGCGGTCGTGAAGGTGGTGCTGGTGACGGCGATGACGAGCAGCAGGGCCGTGCTCCCCAGCCGGAGCCAGAACCGTCCCTTTCGGGGCGGTCGAGGGGCCAGCGCGGGTGGTCTCGCTTGCATGGGTGCTCTTCCCTTCTCCGCGTCCACGGCGGACGCACAGAAGGTCACCGTCGCAGCCCCTGCCACTCCCCTGTCACCATCGCGTCACTCATCGGCGAACGTCACCGCCGTGTGGGGATCCAGCCGGCCGGGCAGCATCCGCTCCAGGCCGGAGATTCGACCCGAGGGCCGGTCAGCTCGGCGCAACCCGCGGTGACGTGAGGACCGGGGACGTTGGCCGTTCCGAGGTGATACCGATGCGGGTGACGGTGACCGACGGGGCACGCGCGGCGACCACGTACGGGACCGCCCGGTCGGGCGCCCGACCGGCCAGCGGAGCGAGGGGCCCAGGACTACCCGCCGATCTTGGCTCCCCGAGGGTCGGGCGAGTGCCCGGAAAGCAGCAGTTGGACCGTTGCCGTCAGATCGGCCAGGGTGGAGGCAACCGATTGCACGATGTCCAGGTCGATGTTCACGTAGCCGGCCCGGGGGAACTCGTCGGCCGGCTTACCGAGGATCTTCTGTTCCACCTCGCGTAGCGCGGGGCTCGGGCCGATGCCCAGATCGGTGTCCAGTCTGAGTTTCAGGTCGTGGATCACCTGCAGTGCCTCGGCGCGTCGAGACGCACCGTTCAGGGCTTCGGCGAGACGGCCGTGCATGCCCTCGTGGTACGGGTGCAGCCGCACCCACGAGGTGAGGTCGGCGATCAGAGCGTTGTGGTTGCCCTGTGCGAACTCCAGTTCGATGAGACCTTCGATGGCATGGACCCGCGTCTCCTCAAGGTTCGCCGCGTCCGCGATCAATGCGTCGGAATGCACATCCTCAAGTGCCCGACCGTGCCATAGGCTCAGTGCTTTACGAAGCGAGGCGGTGGCCTTGGATAACTCGCCCGAACGAGTCAACAGGTCGGCATCGTGGCAGAGCCGCTTGAATGCTTGCCCGTCGACAAGATTGTCCGGGAGTTCGAGCGTGTAACTGTTGGCTCGTCGCGAGAGAACGTGGTTCCTGCCCGCATTGGTGAGGATGGTCCTGAGCGACCCAATGCAGTTCTGAACCTGCTGGCGGGCGGTGGCCGGCGGGGAGTGCTCCCACAGCACATCGATCAGCCGGTCGGTCGAAACGGGTTCGTTGACCTCCACCAGGAGGGCTGCCAGCACTTTTCGGTGACGTGCTCCGCTTGGTGAAATCTGCTTATCATCTGAGCGAACAGTTACTGGCCCAAGTATTCGAAAATCCACTGTTCCCCCCGTTCGGGTCCACGATCAAGTATCACATGGGGATCTCTCTTGATCAATACCGGCTTTGGGGTGAATTGACCATCAGGTGGGCGCAACAGGTCGAGGGCACTAATGCCTGGTCAGGTGCACATCAATGGGTGCCGGATCCGGGACTGGCCCGACGGACAAGAGTGGTCTAATCAGGCATATGAGTCTTTGGGGTCGTCGGGTAGGACGGCTCGACCACCCGGCCCGCCACCAACCGACCCGCGTACCCGCCTGTCAGGGCTGCACCGGTCATCGTCTGCCGCATCCGTGACCGCCCACGTACTCGTGGGGGGCTCGTTGATGCGGCATTATGTCGGGTCATGAGCGTGCAGCCAACGGCAGGCATCGACGAGCCTGAAAAGGTGGACCACCCCTCCCGTTCGGACGGGTTCGTCCGGGGGCTGGCCGAGGCGATCGGTGGACCCCTCGGCAACTACGCCGTAGAGGTCGGCCACCCCCGTGGCAGCCGTGGTGGTGTGTTCTGGAGCGCCGCACGCATCGTGCTGGCGCTGACCTGTCTCACCCTCGCCCTGCACTGGGTGCAGAAGTCGCCCTGCCAGGACGGCGCGTGGCAGAACAACATCCAGTACACCCGGCTCTGCTACACCGACGTGCTCGCGCTCTACTACGCCGAGGGCCTCAACGAGGGCAAGGTCCCCTACCAGGACCACCCGGTCGAGTACCCGGTGGTGACCGGATACTTCATGGGCGCGCTCGGCCTACCCGTACACGCGCTCGGGGAATCCCGGCCCGGCCTCAACCAGGGCATGTGGTTCTACAACCTGAACGCCGTCGTACTCAGCGCGCTCGCGGTGGCCACCGTCGCCATGCTCCTGTCACTGCGCCGACGTCGACCATGGGATGCCGCGCTCTTCGCACTCTCCCCGGCGCTGCTGGTCACCGCGACCGTCAACTGGGACCTGCTCGCCATCGGGCTCGCCGCCTTCGGCCTCTACGCCTGGGCCAAGCGTCGACCGGTGGCGGCCGGCGTCCTGCTCGGGCTCGCCGGCGCCGCGAAACTCTTCCCGTTGTTCATCATCGGCCCGATTCTCGTGCTGGCCGTACGGGCGAACCGACTGCGTCAGGCCCTGGTCGCGACCGGTGCCGCCGTCGTCACCGTGGTGGCGGTGAACCTGCCGGTGGCGATCCCGTACCGGGAGAGCTGGATGCGGTTCTTCGACCTGAACAGCGAACGGCCGATCGACTGGGGCACGCTCTGGTACATCGGCCGCTACCTCGACGGCAAGTGGAACAGCGGCAACCCCGGCGACCAGGGGCCGTTCCAGTGGCTGAGCAACAACGTACCGACGCTCAACATCCTGACGTACGCCCTCTTCATCCTGGCGTGCGGCGGTGTCGTCCTGCTCGCCGCGTTCGCGCCGAGACGGCCCCGGCTGGCCCAGTTGGCCTTCCTCGTGGTCGCCGCGTTCCTCATCTTCAGCAAGGTCTGGTCCCAGCAGTACACACTCTGGCTGCTGCCGCTGCTGGTGCTCGCCCGACCACGGTGGGGCGCCTTCCTCGCCTGGCAGTTCGCGGAGATCTGCTACTTCGTCGCCTTCTACGGTGAACTACTCGGCGCCTCCGGCAAGCAGGTCTTCCCGGAGGGCGTGTTCGTGCTCGCCGCGACGCTCCGCTGGGTCACGGTGGTCATCCTCTGCGTGCTGATCGTGCGTGAGGTCCTCCGACCCGAACTCGACCCGGTGCGCGCGACCTACGAGGACGACCCGGACGGCGGGGTGTTCAACGGCGCGCCGGACGCGCCGTGGTTCACCCGTTGGCGTACGGGTCGGCGGGCGGACCACTCCGACGCCGCACCCGAACCGCCCTCGGCCGGCCAACCCGTACCGGCCCCCTGACCGGCAGCACCGAGGGTACGAATCGAACTGGCCCGGACCACCGCATCGCGGCGGTCCGGGCCAGTGCTGTTGCCTGCTTGATCCGCGCCCGGGTCAGCCCTGGGCGAGCTGGTAGACGATGGTGTCGCCCTGGTCCTCGCGCTGGATCCCGAACTGATCCACCGGCAGTTCGGCGGCCTGCTCCCAAGGCGTGCCGGCGATCCGGTCCTTGAGCAGTACGACCGTCCTCACCCCGAGCCCGCGTAGGTAGTCCACGCTGCCCTGGTCGGGGAAGGTCTGGGTCCGCTCGCGTACCTCCGCGAGAGACTCCGGGGTGAAGCCGCTGCCGCCGTTCACCACGTCCTGGAACCGGCTGGTCGACCAGAGCATCACGTGCTGGTCGGTGCCCTGGTCGGAGGGGAGGACCATGATCGGCCCGTCGACCGTACGAAGCGCGGCGGGTTGGGCCGGCACGATCGGGGTCGGGGTCGAGTTGAGTCCTTCGACCAGGACCAGGGCGAGCGGCAGCAGGGTCGCCAGGCGCAGCAACGGGCCGGGACGTGGCGGGATCCGCTCCGCCGCCGAGATGTCCCGGGCACGCCGCGCGAAGGCGCTCACCGCACCGGCGCCGAGGATGCCGAGCAGCAGCGTGGTCCAGATCATCAACCGGCCCGGCGTACGTACCCCGTCCCAGCCGGGAAGGTTCTCGAAGAGCGGCAGGTAGGTGAAGCGTCCGCCGAAGAACTCGGTGCCCATCGCGAGGATGGCGGTCACCAGCGTGGCGGCGAGCAGAAGCAACCGCTGCCGTACGGTCCAGATGGAGAAGAACAAACCGGCGAGGGCGAGCGCGTAGAGGGCGTACCCGGGCAGGAGGGTGTTCTCCGGCGCCCACGGCAGCCCGGCCCGCGCCGCCTCGTGCAGCCGGCCCCAGATCAACGACTCCTGCGGTGCGACCACGAATCCGCTCGGCGGCGGCGAGAAGAGCGCGAGGTCGCCGACCGTACGTTTGGCGTTCGGGTGCAGCTCGGCGACCTTGAAGTACGGGATGGCGAGCAGTGCGCCGATTCCGGCGAAGATCACCGCTCCCCAGAAGTCAGCCAGCAGCAGCCGGATTCCGAGCGGTCGCCGTTCCTTCCACACCCAGGTGCGTCGGACGAACCAGGTCACCGCGGCGACGAGCATGATCACGGCCAGGAAGTACGCGAACGGAAGGCCGATCCCGAAGCCGAGGCTGAGCTGCCAGGCCGCGACGAGCCAACCGGCGAGCGCCCACCCGGCGTGCCGACGTTCCGGCCGGAAGCCGTGTCGCAACGACCAGCCGTGTCCCCGCGCCAACATCGCCAGCGCCAGCGGAATTCCGCCGTTGGAGAGCACATGTAGGTGACCGGCTTGGGAGAGGAGCCACGGCGGGTAGGCGAAGGCGACCCCGGCCACCGCTGCGCCGATCTTGCCAGCGCCGAGTTGGCGGACCAATGCGTACGCGCCGAGCGCCGCGAGCGCGTGCGCCAGCACAAAGATGATGTTGTAGCGGAGGATCGCCGCGACCGGACCCTCTCCGATCATGCCCGCTGGCGCGTAGCCGAGCAGGGTGTCGGAGAAGGCGAAGCTCCACGACTCCGGGTAGAACGCGTTCGATTGCCAGAGCAGTGCCGGATTGGTCAGCAGGATGTGTCCGGACCAGGACATCTGCCATGCCTGGAGAGTCGGGTCCCAGATGTCCTGGGCGATGGTGTGCTGCGGGTAGCGCAGGGTCGGCCAGGTCAGTACGACCGCCAACGCCAGACTGGCCAGACTGGCCAACGTCCACTCGTGGATCAACACCCGCCCGACCGCGCGGCCCACCCGACCGACCGGTCCGGGCACGGGCTCCGGTGCCGGCCCGAAAGCGGACCATCGGTCCACCGAGTCGCTCGCGGCAGACCCGGCCGGGGTGGTCGTGGCGCGACGTCCTGGCACGATCCGCCGCCACCAGGGCCGGCGCACGACGGGCTGGGCGGCGACGTCGGGGGCGATGGTGCCGAGGTCGATGACGGTGTCGCCCGCCGCTTTCTCCGTCCCAGCCGCGTCGACCTTCTTCGCGTCGTCCGTCTTCTCGCTGGCCTGGTCAACCCCACTGGACTGGCCACCGGTGGTGGCCTCGCCGTTCTTGGCGGGCGAGGTGGCCTTGGTGCCCTTGGCGGGCGGGGTGACGCTGGTCGACCCGTTGGTGCTGCTGCCCGATCCGCCGTTGGTCGCTCCGTTGACGGCGGGAGCTGCGTGGTCGGCTGCTTCGGCGGGAACGTCGGTCATGTTCGACTGGTTCGTTGTCATCAGGCTCTTCCCCTACCACCCGCGTGCTGCTCGCCGCTTACGCGTTCACGCAGGTAGGCGATGTCCGCGCGCTGCCCCTCCGCCCCGCCCGGTGTCTCCACCACGACGGGTGCGCCAGCGGCGCGGATCACGGCGACGACCAGGTCCGGATCGATGTTTCCCTGCCCGAGGTTGTCGTGCCGGTCGCGGCCGGAATCAAATCCGTCTTTCGAGTCGTTGGCGTGAATCAGGTCGATCCGACCGGTGATCGCCTTGACCCGGTCCACGATGTCGAGGAGGTCCTCACCGCCGGCATGGGCGTGGCAGGTGTCCAGGCAGAAGCCGACACCGTACTCGCCGACGGCGTCCCACAGCCGGGCGAGCGAGTCGAACCGGCGGGCACAGGCGTTGTCACCACCGGCGGTGTTCTCGATCAACACTGGGGTGGCGAAACCACCGGACTCCGCCGCGTACGCGAAGGTCTTCCGCCAGTTGTCGAAACCCTTCGCGAGGTCGTCGCCCTTGTTCACGTGCCCGCCGTGTACGACCAACCCTCGCGCGCCCACCGTGGCAGCCGCGTTGGCGTGCTCGATCAGCAGTTTGCGGCTGGGGATGCGGATCCGGTTGTTGAGCGTCGCCACGTTGATCACGTACGGCGCGTGGATGTAGACGTCGACCTCGGCGGCGCGTAACCGGTCGGCGTCGGCGCGGGGTTCCGGTGGCTTCCACCCCTGCGGGTCGGCGAGGAAGAACTGCACCGTGTCCGCCTGCCGGAGGGTGGCCTCGTCCAACGGGTCCGCCGAGTCGACGTGGGCTCCGATACGCATGAAGGCGAGCCTACGTCCCGACGCCGTGTGCGACATCGCGGCAGACCGCCGGACCTCGTAGCGCAGGCGTTCCGGCACCCTGCGTTACCGCCCGCGAGGCTGGTCGTTAGCACTGGTGAGACTCATGGTCCGGCAGTTTCGGACCGGGTCTGGAAGCACTGCCGAACCAAGGGATGAAGAAGTGCCGCCGCTGCTCCGTCACCGTCGCGCCACCGTGGCTGTCGCCGCGTTGTTCGCTGGCGCGCCGCCGTTGGCGGCGGCGGTCGCGGTCGGCGCCCCGGTTGCCGGCGCTTCCGGACGGGACAGCGCCTCCGACACCGACTCGGGGGGCAACCACCTGCTTCGTCTCCGCCACGCACCCGTGGGGCGGACCGACTCGACGAGGGTGCCCTCGCCGCGGTCGGGCTGCCGGGTCGCCGCCGGTTCGGTGGTGCGGGTGGACGTGGTGTCGCCGTTCGAACGTACCTTTGACGTTGATCAATGGGCCCCCTCCGTCGCGCGGCCCGGCGCGGCGGAGGGGAGTGCCCGCTGGTCGGCCTGGTCCGCGAGCCCGGCAGCGGGATCTCCCGGATCCGGTGGATCGTCCCGGAACTCCGGATTCACCGGTTTGCTCGCGCTGGTCGCCACGGTGTGCGTGGTGGGAGTCAGTGCTGGGGCAATTCGGGCTATTGTCGCTCAACGAGCAACACGGACTGTTGTGGCGTAAGATGACAACTCAGTAGGCTCCGCGGGGCGCCTCCTATCCAACCTCATCGGTGTGGTCGTTCCTCCCCAGGTCCCACCCAAAGAATGCGGATAGGGCGCCCCGCGGCTCTGCAAGGAGGGGCCCCTTCCCGTCGATCCGAGACGGGAAGGGGCCCCTGGTAACACCCGTACGCCCGGTGAACGTCTCGGTACGCCACCGGGTATCCTGGTCAGGTTGTCCATGTGCCCGAGGGTCCCCCCTCCGGAGTACGCGGCAACGACGCACGACCTCCTGCCACGGAAGGACCGTGGCCGCTAGCCCATAGGAGGTGAGCACGTCTTGCGTCATTACGAGATCATGGTCATCCTCGATCCAAGCCTCGAGGAGCGCACCGTCGCCCCGTCGCTCGACACGTACCTCAACGTGATCCGCACTGCGGGTGGCTCGGTGGAGAAGCTCGACGTGTGGGGCCGCCGGCGCCTCTCGTTCGAGATCAACAAGAAGGCCGAGGGCATCTACGCCGTCATCGACCTGCAGGCCACGCCTGCTGCGGTGGCTGAGCTGGATCGTCAGCTGCGACTCAACGAGTCCGTGCTGCGCACCAAGGTCATCCGGCCGGAAACGCGCTGACGCGCGTTCTTTCCCGGCACGCCCGGATCAGCCTCAGGGCTCTGTCGTACGGCTCTGGCAGCCTTACGACGGAGTCTGATGAGTGCGCGAGGAGTTGGTCATGGCAGGAGATACCACCATCACGGTCATCGGCAACCTGACTGATGACCCCGAGTTGCGTTTCACCCCGTCCGGCGCGGCGGTCGCCAAGTTCCGGATCGCATCCACGCCCCGGTTCATGGACCGGGCCACGAACGAGTGGAAGGACGGCGACCCGCTCTTCCTCGCCTGCACCGTATGGCGGCAGGCAGCGGAGCACGTCGCCGAGTCGCTACAGCGGGGTGCCCGCGTGATCGTCTCGGGCCGGCTGCGTCAGCGGTCGTACGAGACCCGCGAGGGTGAGAAGCGCACCGTCATCGAGCTGGAGGTCGACGAGATCGGCCCGTCGCTGCGGTACGCCACGGCGAAGGTGCAGAAGATGTCGCGCTCCGGCGGTGGCGGTGGCGGCTTCGGCGCCTCCGGCGGTGGCGGTGGTGGCCAGGGCGGCGGAGGCAACTTCGACGACCCGTGGGCCACGGCAGCCCCGGCCTCCTCCGGTTCCGGTTCGGGCGGCGGAAACTTCGACGAAGAGCCTCCGTTCTGATGGCGCCGCCGAGCGCTCGAGATCGCAAACCAGGAGCAAGAGCAATGGCAAAGGCTGCGGCACTGCGCAAGCCGAAGAAGAAGGTGAACCCGCTCGACAAGGACGGGATCACCTACATCGACTACAAGGACACCGCGCTGCTGCGGAAGTTCATCTCCGACCGCGGCAAGATCCGCGCTCGGCGGGTGACCGGGGTTACCTCGCAGCAGCAGCGCCAGATCGCTCGTGCGGTCAAGAACGCCCGTGAGATGGCGCTCCTGCCGTACACGGCCACGGCCCGCTGAGAGGAGACGCCGACATGAAGGTCATCCTGACGCAGGAAGTGTCCGGTCTTGGTTCTCCGGGCGACATCGTCGAGGTCAAGGACGGCTTCGGCCGGAACTACCTGCTTCCGCAGGGCTTCGCGATCGTCTGGACCAAGGGCGCGGAGAAGCAGGTCACGGTCATCAAGCGGGCCCGTTCGGCTCGCGAGATCCGCGACCTCGGCCACGCCAACGAGGTCAAGGGCCAGCTCGAAGGGCTCAAGGTCAGCCTGAAGGCGCGGGCCGGCGACGGTGGCCGCCTCTTCGGCTCGGTCACCCCGGCCGAGGTCGTCGACGCGGTCAAGGCCGCTGGCGGCCCCGTGCTCGACCGGCGCCGGCTGGAACTGCCCGGCCACATCAAGTCGATCGGTGCGTACGCGGTGCGGGTCAAGCTGCACCCGGAGGTCACCGCCAAGTTCGACCTGAACGTGGTGCAGGGACGCTAGTCCGGAACTGACGAGTGAAGGCCGTGCCCGTACGGGCACGGCCTTCACTCGTGTGTGGCACCGATGTCCTCGCGCTGTCGGTTGGGCCCGACGCATGTTCAGCCGAGTGGTTGGCCCGTGATCACGCTGTACAGGACCGTGGAGAGACCTCCGCCGACCACTGCCGAGGCGAGCCCGAGGCTCGCCGGCCGCCATGCCTTGCTGACCCAGCGCAGCAGTAGGGCCACCACCAGGCTCCCCATCAGGGCGGCCCCGAAGCGGGGCGCGGCGCCGAGGATGGAGGTGAGCGCCTGGGCCCGGTCCGAATCGCACCCGCCGCCAGCGGGATCGGTGACACAACCCGGCGGCGGGCTGTTGTCCAGTGTCACCAGCCAGATGAAGAAGACCAGCACCGGTACGGCGTACCAGGCGGCGGTGTAGAGCACTGCGGCAAGATGGGTGCCGGGCTCGGTGTCGAGCAGGTCCTCTTCGAGCCGACGACTGCTCCGGCTGGGCGGCACGGCAGGATCGGGCGTACCACCCGGGGTGGTGCGGCTGCTCCTGGTGACCTGGCTGACGCTCGGACCGCCCCGCTTGCTCCGGCTGATGCGCGGCTCGGCCGGCATTGCGGCGACCCGGCTCCCCGTTGTCGTCGGTGTCGGATCGTCCGGTGGCCTGATCCTCGGCGGACGGGGGTAGGCGACCGCCGGCGACCGAGGCGCGGAGGTGGGAGTCTCCATCCAGCGTGGGTCGTCGTCGGCCAACCGGGCGCCGGACCAGAAGTCGCTGCCCCGGTCGCGCCAGGAAGGGCCGCCGGCCCGGCGCTCCTGCTCGTCCAGCGCGTCCAGTTCGCTGCGGTCCCAGACGCCGGTGTCGGTGAACCGGTCCCACTGGCCCGTGTCGGTGAACGAACTCCACACCCTCGGCTCCGCCTCCCGGTCCGGGCGGTCTGTCTCGTCCAAACGGTCCCATTGGCCGGTGTCGGTGATCCGGTCCCACTGGCCGGTGTCCGAGGTCTGATGCCGGTGTCCCTCGCCCACCTCGGTCACCCGGTTCCACTGACCGGTCTCGGTGAACCTGTCCCGACTCCGGCCACCGGTCGCCGGGTCGGCACCGGTCGCCCGTCCACCCGCCGCCGACTGGTCCGTGGTACGGCCGCGCCGGCTCCGGTCACGGGTCGACCGAGCGCCCTCGTCCGACCGGGCGGCCGTACCTCGCTCGGGATCCGGGGCGGGTCGCTGGCCTCGTCGCCCGGTTACCGGGTCACCCGTGCCCGCCGTCGTACGCGGCCCCGACCACTCGGCTCGACCACCACGTTCCCGCCGGTCGGCGCGTCTGTCCGGCTCGGCGCGCCGGGCGCCACCCCGACCAGGGGTCGGCTCCGGTGGCGGCTCGGGACGATCCTCGCTGCCCCAGTGCCAGACGCCGGTATCCGTGAACTGGTCCCAGCGTCCGGTCTCCGCCGTGCGGTCGTCCCGGCGTGGCCTGCCCGTCCGGCTCCACTGCCGGCTGCCCGTGCCCTCGCTGCCGCTCCTCGGACCGGCGCTCTCGGCCTCGCCGGTGTTCCACCTACCGGTGCCTCCGGCCTCGCCGGTGCTCCCCCTACCGGTGCCTCGGGCCTCGCTGGTGCTCCACCGACCGGTGTCGGTCAGGTCGTCCCGACGGTCGGCGGGCCGATTGTCCGACCGGTCACGATCACGGCGGTCCGAACGCCGCCGACCGCCACTCGACGACCCGCCGGTGCGGGTGCTCTCCGAGCGGGCGCCGTCGTCGCTTCGGTCGGCCCAGGTCCGCCCGGTGTCCGTCGCCGGGCCGCGCCGCTGCGCGTACCCGTCCTCCTGGCCGGTGCGGCGATCTCCGGAGCGGCCGTCGAGATTGTCGGCGTGCCGGCCCGTGCCGCGCGGACGCTCTTGCGCGGCTTCGGTCTCGGCCCGGCGTCGCCGTCCGGTGGTGGTGGGTTCGGTGTCGGACCAACCGGTCGGCGCGGTCCAGTAGTCCGTGGCCGGGCCGCCGCTGTCCCGCCCGTTCGTCCGGGGCGCTTTCGTGAGGGGCAGGTCGACGCCCCGAGGGGTGTCCGACCAACGCGGGGCCCGTTCGTCGTCGTCACGGTGCCGGCCGCTCTCGTCGCGATCCGGGCTGGACGACTCCCGTGCCCAGGTGGGGGTGTATCGGTCGGGATCACTGCGACGCGCCCCCCGGTCACGACCGGGGGGTTGGTATCCCTCGCCGGTGTGCGAGTGGGGGTCACCAGGGCGAGGATCACCGTCATCGACCCAGGCGTCGGCTGGGCGCCGCACGGGGCGGGTGGACTCACCGCGCCCCCAGTCCCGATAGTCCACGGCCGGAGCGTGACCTTTCTGAGATCGAATGGCAATCGACCGTCCAGACAGACATGTCGATGCCGACAAAATCATGCCAGCTCGGACGGATCTCCCTGGAGTTTTCTTTCTCCACACCGTGGGGACGGAGTAGGCCCAAGTCACGGCGGGTACAGGCTACCTTCCCCAGGCGTTATGCACAGCCTGTGCACAGGGCCGCGCACATCCTGGTGCCCACTGTCCACAGGTTGTCCCGAGGCTCATCCACCGCTGCGTTTGGGGTCCTGACCTCGACTTTCGTATGGTTACCTCGCGGATCCCCGCCCCTGACGCGATGGCCCCCGGTCGTATCGGAGGGTTGGCCCGAAGCGAAAACTTGTCACACCTCGGCGGTTCGCTCAGAGACAGCCGATCCAGCGGAGGGGGAGTCGGTGTCGGTCAGCGATGAAATCCGCGCGGAGGCCAGGTCGGCGGGACCCCCCGCAGGCCCGCCGGCCCAGCGCGACGGCCAGTTCGACAAGACCCCGCCGCAGGACATCGCGGCCGAGCAGTGCGTGCTCGGCGGAATGCTCCTCTCCAAGGACGCCATCGCGGACGTGGTGGAGATCCTCAAGACGAACGACTTCTACCGACCCGTACACGCCACGATCTTCGATGTGATCCTCGACCTCTACGGTCGCGGGGAGCCCGCCGACTCGATCACCGTGGCGGCGGCGCTGGCCGATGCCGGGGACCTGGCCCGGATCGGTGGGGCGCCGTACCTGCACACGCTGATCGCCAGCGTGCCGACCGCGGCCAACGCCGGCTACTACGCCCGGATCGTCGGGGAGCGGGCGGTGTTGCGCCGGCTGGTCGAGGCCGGCACGCGCATCGTCCAACTCGGGTACGGCTCCGCCGCCGGCGGCGGGCGCGACGTGGACGACGTGGTCGACCTGGCCCAGCAGGCCATCTACGACGTCACCGAGAAGCGGGTGAGCGAGGACTTCGCGATCCTCGCCGACATGCTCCAGCCCACGCTCGACGAGATCGAGGCAGTGGGGGCCCAGGGCGGAGTGATGACCGGCGTACCGACCGGTTTCTCCGATTTGGACCGATTGTTGAACGGGCTTCACCCGGGTCAGCTAATTATCGTCGCCGGACGTCCCGGCCTCGGCAAGGCCCTCGCCCTCGACACGCCGCTGCCCACTCCCACCGGTTGGACCACGATGGGCGCGGTCACGGTCGGTGACCGGTTACTCGGCGCCGACGGGCAGCCGACCACCGTCACCGCCGCGTTCGAGGTCAGGTACGACCGCCCCTGCTACGAGGTGGAGTTCTCCGACGGCAGCCGGATCATCGCCGACGCCGAGCACCTCTGGCAGACCACCACCCTCGCGGAACGCCAGGCTGCCGTCGGGATGGCCGGCACCGCGGGTGGCGCGGCGGCCGGCGGCCACACCGCGTCCTCCACGGACGGCGTACGCACCACCACGGAGATCGCCACCACGCTCTGGGCGACGGACGAGCCAGCCGCGTACGGTGCGGAGACGCCGGGTGGAACCACCCGTGTCGCCGTGTCCCCGTACGGACGCACCACCGGGCCGCTCACGCCGCCACGGCGGCCGAACCACGCGGTCGAGAACACCAGGCCGCTCCGGTTGCCCGAGTGCGAACTGCCGGTGCCGCCGTACGCGCTCGGTGTCTGGCTTGGGGACGGATCGCAGCCCGGCAAGCGCCACCACGTACCCGCGATCACCGAGCTGCTCGCCCCGTCCGGCGAGGCACGGGACCAGCGGATACCCCCCGCCTACCTGCGAGCGGCCGAGGTGCAGCGTCGGGCCCTGCTGGCCGGACTGCTCGACCAGAGCGCGACGGTGGGAGCACGGGGCGAGATCCGCTACGTGACCGCCTCGGCCCGGCTAGCGGAGGACGTCACCGAACTGGTCGTCAGCCTCGGCTACCACTGCTCGGTCACCCCGCCGGAGCGGTCCCACCAGCCGACGAAGGCCCGGTCCGGCGGCTACACCGTGACGTTCTCGACCCGGGACGAGGTGTTCCGGGTGTCGGAGCAGGGGCAGACGCACCGTACCCGGCGGGAGGCCGTACCGGCTCTCGACGCCGATCGGCGGTTCGTCGTCGCGGTGCGGCCGGTGCCGAGTGTGCCGGTCCGCTGCGTGACGGTCGACAACGACCACCACCTGTACCTGGCTGGCCGCTCGATGATCCCGACACACAACAGCACCGCGTCGATGGACTTCGCGCGGAACGCGGCGATCCGGGCCAACCAGGCGGCGGCGATCTTCTCGCTCGAAATGAGCAAGGTCGAGATCGTGATGCGGCTGCTCTCGGCCGAGGCCCGGGTGCCGTTGCACGTGTTGCGCAGCGGGCAGCTCTCCGACGACGACTGGACCAAACTCGCCCGCTGCATGGGCGAGATCAGCGAGGCCCCCCTCTTCGTCGACGACACGCCGAACATGAACCTGATGGAGATCCGGGCGAAGGCACGGCGGCTCAAGCAGCGGCACGACCTGAAGATGATCGTGGTCGACTATCTCCAGCTGATGAGTTCGCCGAAGCGGACCGAGAGTCGTCAGCAGGAGGTCGCGGAGCTGTCCCGGGGACTGAAGCTGCTGGCCAAGGAGGTCGAGTGCCCGGTCATCGCGGTGAGTCAGCTCAACCGTGGTCCGGAGCAACGCACCGACAAGCGACCCCAATTGTCTGACTTGCGGGAGTCTGGCTCGATTGAGCAGGATGCGGACGTGGTCATCCTGCTGCACCGCGACGACTACTACGACAAGGAGTCACCGCGCGCGGGCGAGGCGGACTTCATCGTCGCGAAACACCGTAACGGCCCCACCGACACGGTGACCGTCGCGGCGCAGTTGCACCTCTCCCGCTTCGTCGACATGGCGATCGTCTGAACCGACGTGGCGATCGTCTGAACCGACATGGCGACCGTCTGACCGACGCCTCGACACGGACGCCGGCCAGGGCCCGAAAGCCCTGGCCGGGCGCCACGTTCGGTCAACCGTTCGGATTGTTACCGAAGGTCAGTCGAAGAGTTCGTTCAGGAAGCTCTTGCGCTTCTTGTGCCGGTAGTGCCCGTGGTAACCCTGGTGCTGCTGCCCGTACACGGGGGCCGGCGGGTAGCCGTGGGTGACCGGGGGCGGCGGCGCGTGGCCGGGCGCGGGGTAGCCGGGCTGGTGCTGCCCCGGGGCGGGCGGGGGCGGCGGGTAGCCGGCACCCGGCGGAGGCGGAGGCGGTGCGTAACCACCAGCCGGCGCCGCGGACGGCTGCCGGGGCGGGGTGCCGCCCTGCTGGTTCCAGTTCGCCTCGGCCTCAAAAAGCTTCTCCAGCTCACCGCGGTCGAGGAAGATCCCGCGGCACTCGCTGCACTGGTCTACGGTGACGCCGCTGCGCTCGTACTGGCGCATGTCGCCCTGGCACTTCGGACATGTCAGATGCATCACTCGAAGGTACCGGGTCAAGTCACCTTCACCCACCGAGCATGGCCGTTACTTCCCCATCGGACACCTCGTGGAAGTCGTCGTAGTAGCGGCTCACCGCGCCGAAGTCGTCCGGACGCTGCGGGCAGACAACCTCGTCCGCCTCGGTGACGAGAGCGTGGTACGCCGCAGGCGAGCCCACCGGCACCGCCACCACCACCCGACGCGCGCCCAGCTGCCGGGCGACCGCCACCGCGGCGCGGGCGGTCGCGCCGGTGGCGAGCCCGTCGTCCACGATCACCGCGGTACGTCCGTCGAGCGACAGCGGCGGTCGACCCGCCCGGTACAGCCGCTCCCGGCGCTCCAGTTCCGTGGTTTCCCGGCGTACCACCTCGGCCTGCTGTTCCGGGTCGACATGGTCAGCCAACTCCGGGTTCAGCACCTTGACCCCGCCGGGGCCGAGCGCACCGAACGCCACCTCCGGGGCCTGCGGCAGGCCGAGTTTGCGTACGACCAGGACGTCCAGGGGAGCGCCGAGCCGTTCGGCGACCGTGGCGGCCACCGGCACGCCGCCGCGTACCAGGCCAAGCACGGTGTTGTCGGACCGGTCGGCGAGATCGGCCAGCCGGTCCGCGAGATCGGCACCCGCGTCGGCCCGGTTCCGGTAGGTCGTGGTCATGCCTCAAGGTGTACGCCTCACCGGCCTGTCCCGCCCGCCAGTCGCGCCAGATTGGCTGGGCACGAGCGTGCCAGGACGATCCGGGTCCAGCCGTCGGTCCAGCCCGCCAGGTCCAGGCTGACCGTGTTCAGCTCGCCAGGGTCCAGGCTGACGGGGTTCAGCCCGCCAGATCCCGCCTGACGGGGTTCAACGCAGCCCCCCGAGCCACCAGCCGAGGGCCGCCGCGCCGAGTCCGGCGACCAGCGTCGCGGCGACGTTGCACACGGCCCGCAGTCGCCCCCCGGGACCGCCGGCCGCCAGCCGTACGGTCTCGTAACTGAAAGTGGAGTACGTCGTCAGCGCACCGCAGAAACCCGTACCGAGAAGAGTGCCGACCCATCCGGGCACGCTGCCGCCCAGGCCGGCGAGGAGTCCGAGCACCAGGGAGCCCACCACGTTGACGATGAGCGTGCCCCACGGCAGGGTGCCGCCCAGCAGCCGGCTGGCGAACCGGTCGACCAGGAACCGGCAGGGCGCGCCGACCGCCCCACCGGCCAGGACCAGGAGCAGGGTCATGGTTTCGGCCCGATCCGGGCGACCAGCCAACCGCCGAGCCAGACGGCAGCCAACGCACCCGCCAGGGTGCCGAACACGTACCCGGCGGCGAGCAGGGGCCGTCCGGTGTCGAGTAGGCCACGGGTCTCGACCGCGTACGTGGAGAACGTGGTGTACCCGCCGAGCACCCCGGTGCCGAGGAAGGGGCGGAGCAGCCGATGCGGCGCGATCCGGGCGGTGACGAATCCCATCAGCACGCCGAGCAGGGCGCTACCGGTCAGGTTGATGACCAGGGTCGCCCAGGGCAGATGCCCCGGCGGGGTTGGCCAGGCCACGCCCACGCCGTACCGGGCGGCGGAGCCGAGCGCGCCTCCGAGCGCCACCGCCGCGACCACATCCCAGGGCAGCCGGTCGCTGGGGAGCGCGCCGGATGGGGGTCCGCCGTGCGGCTCGGTCGCCTTGCGGATCATGTGCCGGTCGCCGCCGTGGTCGGGGTGGCCGGGTCGGCGACGCCTTCCGAACGGGTCTCTCCGAGCCGCAGGGCGGGCGCCCAGGCCAGGAACGCGATCGGGTAGAGCAGGTAGCCGAACCGGGTGGAGGGCATCAGGGCGATCGCGGCGAGGAGCCCGTACCCGCAGATCAGGGCGGCTGTGGCGGCGGTCGGCGGCGGCCGGCGGAGCAACCGTACGGCGATCGCGAGTCCGGCCGCGACGAGCAGTGCGGCGGCGATCACCCGACCGGCGGGCAGTGCCGAGGCGATCAGGTAGCCGGGGAAGGGCGACTGTGCGGGGCTGGTCACCACGCCGTGCCCGAGGGGGAAGCGGAACACGTTCTCCACCAGCGCCGCCGAGTCCACGAGTTGCACCGGGATCAGCGCGGCCACGGGCAGCCCGATCGCCCCGGCCGCGAACCACGTCGCCTTCCGCCTTCCGTGGGTCGCCGCGTACGCGATCAGCACCAGGGCGACCGGCCAGGCGAAGAGCTTCAACGCACCGGCGAGGCCGATCACCACCCCGGCGGCACCGAAGCGTCGGGTCGCGGCGAGGGTCAGGGCGAGCAGGCAGAGGGCGAGAACGGGCAGGTCGTCACCGCCGGTGGCGAGGGTGAGCGCGCAGACCGGCAGGACGGTGGCGAGCTGCGCCGCGCGTACCAGGGCCGAGTCGCGCGCGGTGCCCGGCGGCGGTTGGTCGGCCGACCACACCAGCCGGCGCGGACCCGCGCCGCCACCTCGCACGGTGACGATCGCGAGGACCAGGGCGGCGGCGGTGGCGACGGCGAACCAGATCCGGGCGTCGGTCCACCAGATGTCGCCGACGAGCCCTCGGGGCAGGCCGAACAGGGCCATACCCGGCTGGTACGGGGTGTAGCCGAGCAGTTGCTCACCGGCCGGTAGTGCCCGGATCGCGTCCGGGCCGAGGTACGGGGTGCCGTGGTCGAGGAGCCGGATGCCGGCGTGCTCGATCACGACAACCTCCTCCTGCGCCCGGTCGGTACGCCCGGCAGCCCGTTCGACGCTCTGCCACACCATCGGTAACAGTGCGGTGGTCGTCCAGGTCACCGCGGTGAGTGCGGCGCGGGCGCCGGTGCCGGTCAGCCGGGTGTAGCCGCGCCGACGGAAGATGAGCTGTCCGACGACGACAAGCGCGGCGACCAGGTAACCGGCGGTGGCGACCGTCCCCCACGCACGGTGCGGCAGCAAGGTGGAGGTGGCGGCGGTGACCGCGGCGAAGACTGCCGAGGCCGAGTAGAGCCCGAGGTCGGCGGCGAGCCCGCCGGCGGCGGAGTCGAGCCGGTGCCAGAAGCGGCGGCCGTGGGTTCGCCAGTTCTGGGGGATCACGCGGGCAAGTGTGGCAGACGGTCCGTGTGTCGCAGGCCGGTACGTCGACCCGGGGACAGCCGGATCACCGAACCCTCGTCGTGCAGCGGCTGGGCGAGCGTTCCCGACCGGCCGTCGGCCCCCCTTCGGAGCGCGGCGAGCATCCGGGTCGCCGCCATCGGCCGGGCGAAGAGGTGACCCTGCCCTGCGGTGCAGCCCAACTCCCACAGGGCCCGCCGTTGCGGCTCGCTCTCCACCCCCTCGGCTATGACCAGCAGGTCGAGACTGCGCCCGAGGTCGACGGTGGAGCGGATCACGGCGACCGCCTCGGCGGAGGTCTCCATCGCCATGACGAACGTACGGTCGATCTTCAGCTCGTGGACCGGGATCCGGGAGAGGACCGAGAGCGACGAGTAGCCGGTGCCGAAGTCGTCGAGGGCGAGCCGTACGCCCGCGTCGCGGAGCTGGCCGAGGACTCGGTCGACGACCTCTAGCTGGCTGAGTGTCAGGTTCTCGGTGAGTTCCAGGACCAGCCGTTCGGGCGGCAGGCCGTGCGATTCGAGCCGGTCGAGTACGACCCTGGGGAAGCTCGCGTCGAGCAGGCTGCGGGGCGAGACGTTCACCGCCACGGTCAGGTCGAAGCCGGCCGCCTGCCATTCGTCGGCGGCGACGATCGACTGGTCGAGGACGGCGCCGGTGAAGGCGGGCAGGAGGCCGGATCGCTCGACCGCGTCGAGGAACCGCAGCGGGTCGATGGTGCCGTGGGTGGGGTGTTGCCAGCGGGCCAGTGCCTCGGCCGCGACGACGGCGCCGGTGCAGAGGTCGACGATCGGTTGGAAGTCGACGGTGAACTCGCGTTCGGCCACCGCGCGGGAGAGGTCTCCGCTGAGGGTGAGGCGGCCGACGTCGGCGGTGTCCCGGCTGGCCGCGTAGCTGGTGAGCCGCAGCCCGGCGCGTTTGGCCTGGTACATCGCGACGTCGGCGCGGCGCAGCAGCTCGGGCATCCCACCGGCGCCGGGGGCGACCGCGATTCCGCCGCTGGCCTCGACGCTGATCCGCATGCCGTCCAGCTCGATCGGTTCGTGGAGCGCGGCGAGCAGCCTCTCGGCCCGGTGGGTGGCGACTGCCGGGGCGGGCAGGCCGCTGATGAGGATGGCGAACTCGTCACCGCCGAGCCGGGCGACAAGGTCGTCGGGGCCGGCGACCGCCCGCAGCCGGTCGGCCACCGCGATCAGGACGCGGTCGCCCGAGGGGTGCCCGAGCGTGTCGTTGACCTCTTTGAAGTGGTTGAGGTCGATCAGCAGCACCGCGGCGAGGCCGTCGGCGTGCCGCCGGTCCAACTGTTCGGTGCCCCGTTCCAGTAGATGGCGTCGGTTCGCCAGGCCGGTGAGTACGTCGTGTGACGCGGCGTGCGCGTGTTCGTCGGCGACCCGGGTCAGTTCCGCGTACGCGGTTGCGTTCCGGATCGCGGTGCAGAGCGCCGAGGCGAACGTACGCAGGGTGTACCGCTCCCGTTCGGAGAGCTGGATCGGGCCGGGGAACCAGAGGTGGAGCAGCCCGATCTCCACACCGTCGTGCCCCTGGAGCGGGGTGGTGATGGTGGTTCCGGTGCTGGGTAGCGGCTCGTCGGTGGGGCCGTCGAGGGTGATGGTGGTGCTGTCGCCCCGTACCGTCCGTCCACCGTCGTGTCGGGTGACCTCGACCTGGTCGGCGTTGAACAGGTCGGCCGCACTCTGTACGGCGGTGCGGAGGACCTGGTCGAGGTCGACGTCGTTGAGCGCGTCGGTTGCCCGCGCCAACTGCTGCCAGGCGTCGCGTTCGACCCGGCTGCGCAGTCGGGACGAGTAGGCGAGGTGCAGGCTGAGCACCAGTGGTGGGATGATCAACAACAGGCTCTTGTCGGCCTGGAGGATCAGCACGATGGACCCCACCACCAGGAGGCGGGCGATACCGCTGGCGAGCCGGAGGTCCCAGTGGCGGGAGAAGAGCTTGCTGAGGCTGACCCGGCTGGCGAGCGAGATCACGGGCAGGGTCAGCGCCTCGTCGAGCACGACCACCACCAGGTACGCGGCGATCAGCGGCACGATCCGCTCGGAGAGCGGTTGCTCGTCCGACCAGGACCAGCCCAGGCCCAGGAACACCAGTCCGGCCGCGGTGGCGAGCAGCATGTCCTTCGCGACGCCGAAGGCGAGTTTGAGTGGGGCGAGCCGGACGATTGCCCGGGCGATGCCCACGCCGAGTCCGGTGCAGAGGATGACCCAGGGAGTGGGGGCGAACGCGAGGCCGGCGAGGACGGCGACCTCGGTCCAGGAGATGCCGTGCGGGGTCGAGCGGATTCGTATCCGCACGCTGACCGTTGCGCCGACAACCACCAGAAAGGTCAGTTTGGCGGCGGTGGCGAGGTCGTCGAAGGTGGGAATTCCGTGGGTCGATATATCACGGATGCTGATTACTGCGGCTATGGCAGCAGAAACGACGACGAGACCGACAAGCAGCACCAGCCGCCGATCGGTCCCAGTGTCGTCCTGTTCAGTCCGAGTCATACCAGTCCTTTGTCGCCACTCGGTATTTCTCTGGTGACGGTATGTCTCGACAGCCTACGACTCGCAGTTGTTGTCGGGTACCTCTGCTCAGAGCCAGTCGGTAGCACGCATGTCCGTGTCCTCTCTCGTCGTACCGATGAAGCGGGAGGGGGTCGGCGCTTCGATCGTTGCTGTTCGACGGGAGAATCGTATGGCCCGGCAAGCGGAATATCGACCATTAAATGTCGATATGCGCAGTATCCGTTAATCCTCGCCTAGTTTGCTACGTTCCGTCCTGATATGGAAACTGAATGCTGATAAAGGTCGTCGGATCAGCGCCATATTTCCTATTTGCCGATTGAGAACGGCGTAATCGAGAACGAGTGCCGCTCGACCGATAGGCACCGCCGCGCGAGGGCTGTCGAGCCTCCCACGCACTCCCGCCCCGGCCAGGGTGATCGGTTCGGCCCTGCCCGCCCCGGGCAGGCAGCCGGCCCGCCCCCAGACATCCCACCCAGGGTGTCATCGGCGGATGTTCCCTCGATTCGGCGGCCCAGTCAATTTTCGGCCCGCGACGCTCTCCGCCGGCACGGCTCTCCGTGGGCCGTCCGGGCATAGCTCTCCGCCGGCTTGCCCGGGCATGGGTCTCCGCCGGCTGCCCGGGCACGGCTCTCCGTCCTGTCCGGCACGGCGCGGACCGCGCACGGTCGCGACTGGACGGCGATGGTCGATAGGCTCGCGGCGTGACCACCTCGGAGCACCTCACCCACGTCGACCGGGCCGGGGCTGCCCGGATGGTCGACGTCTCGGACAAGTCGGTTACCGGCCGCCGCGCCGTCGCCGCCGGTCGACTCCAGACCACCGCGGAGGTGGTCGAACTGCTCCGCCAGGACGGACTACCCAAGGGAGACGCCCTGGCCGTGGGACGGCTGGCCGGCATCATGGGTGCAAAGCGGACGCCGGACCTGATCCCGCTCTGTCACCCGATCGCGTTGCACGGCGTCACCGTCGACCTCCGACCAGGAGACACGACGGTGGAGATAACCGCGACCGTGCGCACCGCCGACCGGACCGGCGTGGAGATGGAGGCGTTGACCGCCGTGGCCACCGCCGGACTCGCCCTGATCGACATGGTCAAGGCGGTCGACCCGGCTGCCTCCCTGGAACACGTACGGGTGCTGCGCAAGGAAGGTGGCAAGACCGGGGACTGGAACCGACCGGAGGACCGCTCGTGATCCGCGCCAGGGTGGTGGTCGCCTCCAATCGTGCCGCTGCCGGGGTGTACGCCGACACCAGTGGCCCCCGACTCGTGGCCGGCCTGCGTGAGCTGGGCTGCGAAGTCGACGAGCCGGTCGTGGTGCCCGACGGCGAGCCGGTCGCGACCGCACTGCGCCAGGCCCTGGCCGACGGGGTGGACGTCGTACTGACCAGCGGCGGGACCGGCATCACACCGACCGACCGCACCCCGGAGATGACCCATGGGGTGCTGGACTACGAGATCCCCGGCATCGCCGAGGCGATCCGCGCGCACAGCCGGGCGACCGTGCCGACCGCCGCTCTCTCCCGGGGGCTGGCCGGAGTGGCCGGGCGGATGCTGGTGGTCAACCTGCCCGGATCGACCGGCGGCGCGAAGGACGGGCTCGCCGTGCTCGGC
The DNA here is from genome assembly GCF_044458865.1 of Micromonospora sp. NPDC050417. Classification (NCBI taxonomy): domain Bacteria; kingdom Bacillati; phylum Actinomycetota; class Actinomycetes; order Micromonosporales; family Micromonosporaceae; genus Micromonospora; species Micromonospora sp. NPDC050417. The sequence continues at coordinate 160,690 of NZ_JBITIH010000002.1, read as the reverse complement.
CCGATCCTGGTGCACACCATCGACCAACTCCGCGGCGGTGACCACCCGCAGCCGGGCTGAACCGACCCGGACGGCTCGACGGGGACCAACTCGGCGGCGCGCGGCGATAGGCTCGATCGGTGAGCGCGAAAACTCGATCGGTGCGTGCCAAGAAGAGCCTGCCGAGGGCGGCCCGGTGAGCGTCGAACCCGCTGTCACCACGGAGAGCATCCAGCGCCCCCCGGTCGACTGGGCAACGGCACGTGACCAGGTGTACGCGGCGGGTCAGGCGGACGCCCTCGCCCCCGAGGACCTACCGTTGCCCGAGGCGGACGGCCTGACCCTGGCCGAACCGCTCACCACGCTGACCGATCTACCCGCCTTCCCCACCTCCAGCGTGGACGGTTGGGCGGTCCGGGGTGCCGGCCCGTGGCGGGTGGTCGGGCGGGTGCTCGCCGGCGGCACCCCACCGCCGCTGCCCGAGAACGGTACGGCGGTCGAGATCGCCACCGGGGCCATGCTGCCGGACGGCGCCGACGAGGTCCTACGGATCGAGGAGTCGACCCGTACGGACGACGGCCGGGTGGCGGGCACACCCCGTACCACGCCGGAGTGGCGTTCCCCCGGTGAGGAGGCGTACGCCGGTGAGGAACTGCTTCCGGCCGGCACCCCGGTCGGACCCGGCGTGATCGGGTTGGCCGCCTCCTGCGGCTACGACCGGCTGCGGGTGCGTCCGGCGCCACGGGCCGCCCTGCTGGTCTTCGGCGACGAACTGCTCACCGCCGGGCCACCGCAGGCCGGTCAGGTCCGCGACGCGTTGGGACCGGCGGTGCCGGCCTGGTTGCGGCGCTACGGTGCCAGGGTCGCGCCCACGGACGTGATCGGACCTGTGGCAGACACGCTCTCCGCGCACGTGGCGGCGTTGCGTACGGCGCTGGCCGGCGCCGACCTGGTCTGCACCACCGGCGGGACCATGCACGGCCCGGTCGACCACCTGCATCCGGCGCTCGCCGAACTCGGCGCCGACTACGTGGTCAACACCGTCGCGGTCCGTCCCGGCTTTCCGATGCTGCTCGCCCGGGTGACCGGGCCGGACGGGCGTAACCGTTACGTCGCCGGGCTGCCGGGCAACCCGCAGTCCGCGATCGTCGCCCTGGTCTCGCTGGTGGCGCCGCTGCTCGCCGGGTTGCAGGGGCGGCCGATGCCGCTGCTGCCGTACGTCACCCTGGACGAACCGGTCGCCGGGCGGGGGGACTACACACATCTGGCCCTGGTCCGGGTCGACCCGGTGCTCGGCACCGCCCGTCCGGTCCGGCACGTCGGCTCGGCGATGCTGCGCGGGCTGGCACGAGCGGACGGGTTCGCGGTGATCGAGCCCGGTGGCACGGGTGAGGCGGGGGCACGGGTGCCGCTCGTACCGTTGCCGTTGTTGCCCTCGGTGGGATCATGACCTCGGCCCCTCGGCCACGTACGGAAAGGTGGGCGCCGTGAGCGCACCGACTACCACGGGTGTGACCGAGGTGGCGGTCACCAGCGAACCACTCGACCTCGCCGCGCACGAGGCGGCGGTCGCCGACCCCCGTGCCGGCGCGGTCGTCTCCTTCCAGGGTGTGGTCCGGGACCACGACCACGGCCGTGCGGTCACCAGCCTGGAGTACGAGGGTCACCCGAGCGCGCTCGACGTGCTCCGTTCGGTGGCCGCCGAGATCGCCGCCGACCCGGACGTGTACGCGGTCGCCGTCTCGCACCGGATCGGGCCGCTGGCCATCGGCGACGCGGCCCTGGTGGCGGCGGTGAGCACCGCCCACCGGGCGGCTGCCTTCGCCGCCTGCGCCCGGCTGGTGGACGAGGTCAAGGCCCGGTTGCCGATCTGGAAGCGGCAGGTCTTCGCCGATGGCACCGAGGAGTGGGTCAACTGCCCCTGACGTCGGCCGACCCGGCTCAGCGCGGCCGGTTGTAGAGCGGGAGGCGGTCGAGCCGGCGCCGTTCGGTGTAGAAGGCGGGCTCGGCGCCGGGGCGCCAGGGCAGGGTCGCCACCAGCACGATCAACGCCAGCGCCAGGGAGTTCTCCATCAACGCGCCGAAGAAGCCGTCCTGGTAGTGCGAGACCTCGGGGAGCTTGTGCTCGTACGGCCAGATCGGCGAGATCACGAAGAGCAGGTAGAGACTGACCGCCGCCACAGCGTGCCGGAGTCCGGTCAGGGTGGGGAACCAGATCGGTGACCGGAGCCCGACGAGGCCGACCGAGTTGATGCCGGCCGGCGGACCGATCCGGTCCAGCAGGCCACGGCTGGCGCGTCGACGACGCAGCGCGGTGTCGGCGAGCACGATGATTGCCGGCAGCACCCAGACCAGGTGGTGTGACCAGGAGATCGGACTGATCACATTGGTGGTCAGACCGACCAGGGTGAACGCGGTCAGTTCGTCGCCGTCGGCGTGTGCGTTCGCCGCCCGGGAGAGCCCGATGGCGAGGATGACCAGGGCGAACGAGAGCCAGAGCAGTCCCGGCGTCTCGATCGAGTCGTAGAGGCGGGCGAGTACGCCGGCCAGCGACTGGTTCGGCGTCATGTCCGCCGCGCCGACCCGCTCGGTCTGCCAGAGCACTCCGGTGAAGTAGCTCATCGACTCGCGGCCGGCGATGGCGAAGGTTCCGAGGGTGACGGCGATGGTGGTGCCGATCGCGGTCATCGCGGCCCGCCACTGACGGGTTACCAGCAGGTAGAAGATGAACAGCGCCGGGGTGAGCTTGACCGAGGTGGCCAGCCCGATGCCGACCCCGGCCCAGGCGCCGCTGAAGAAGAACCGGCGCAGTGGACGGTCCGCCCGGCCCTGACGGGTTCCCCGGTGAGCCCGCCAGCGCAGTGCCACCAGGTCGGCGATGATGAGCCCGAAGAGGAGCAGGTTGACCTGCCCGTAGCCGAGGGTCTCCCGGACCGGCTCGATGGCCACCGCGAGCGGGACGGCGATGCCGACGACGAACCAGAGCGATCCGCCGAGCCGTTCGGCGATCGGTCGCAAGAGGGCGGTCAGTACGACCGCGAGTACGGCGATGCTGGCGAGGACGTTCAGCCAACCGGCGACGCCCACCGGGAACCACGCCATCGGCAGCATCATCAGCGCCGCGAACGGTGGATAGGTGAAGCCGAGCGTGGTCATCGGCGCGATGAAGGTGTAGATGTCGTTGCCGCTGGCCCACCAGACGACCGCGCCGTGGTAGATGCGCATGTCGAAGAAGTTGTACGGGCGTCCGAAAACGTCGATGGCGAGCCAGGCAGCGTACCAGACGGCGGCGATGATGCCGAACCGGGCAGCGGTTTTACGATCGATGCCACGAGTGGCACGGCGGACTGGGTCGAGTCGGTCCAGCCGTCTCCCGACGGTCGCCGGCATGGTGTGGCACCCCCGTACAAGTGTCGTACTTTCCGAAAATCCCGCCCAGGTCCTGTTGGGAGCCTAGAACGGGGGACCACTCGCTCGCCCGTTGCGTTATCCGACCGTGTCCGATCCCACACTAGTTCGCGACATTTCCACCGCGTTAACGCGGGGCGACTGTTTCACGTTATTCGCGGTTTCCGTCGTACCGGAGAGGACACGCCCCGATATCGACGCAGCTCAGCCGTGGACCGCGCGATCATCCGGGCAGCCGCCGCATGCCCAGTGCGGACTTCGCGGCGATTCTCGTACCCCGTCGGGCCCCTCGTACCGTACGTCGTACCGACCGGCGGCCGTCGTCGAGCGCGTGTCCGGCCCGCCACCGCAGCCCCGGCCGACCCTCGGTGTCGACGGCGGCGAGCAGCAGACCGCCGAGCAGGCCCAGGTTTCGTACGAGGTCGGTGCGCTGTTGCCGGCGTTGGGCCGGATCGTTCTCCGTCCAGTAGGCGTGCCCGGCCAGCGTGGTCGGCACCAGCGTGCCGGCGAGCGCCAGTGCGGCCGGTCGGGCGAGGAATCCGGTGGCGAGCATCAGCCCACCGACGAGCTGGACCGCGCCGTTGATCCGGACCAGCGACGCCGGGTCGGTCGGTATCCGCGGATTGATCCGGGTCAGCGTTGGTGCCACCCGGTCCGTCACCCGTTCCGCACGGACCGCGAACGGCTTGGGGTCTGCCACGGCCTGGGCGCCGTTGACCACGAAGATGCCGCTCAGCAGGGTGCGCGCGACGGTACGTACGGGTCTCATGAGACCAGTCCTACCCGCTCGGCGTCCCCTTCACCCCCGCAACCGCCGAACTGACCGGTGGCCGTCACTCCCGCGCCGTACGCCTGTGACCAGCGTGGATCACACAACTGCTCGGCCAATCGTGATGCAGACCGGGTGCTGCTACCGGTAGCGTCGCCAGGCGTGACGACTGTACGGCTGCGACCCGAGGGGATGGCCGACGCCGCGGCGATCCGCCGGGTGGTGGCCGCCGCCTTCGCAGCCCCGGACCGTCCGGTGCCGGCCGAGGTTCGGCTGGTCGAGGCGCTGCGAGACAGCGAGGCGTGGCTTCCGGAGCTGTCCATGCTGGCCGAGGTGGACGGCGAGGTGATCGGTTACGCGCTGCTCACCCGGGTGTTGGTGCAGCCGGGAGCGGTGCCGGCGCTGGCGCTCGGTCCGGTGGCGGTGCTGCCCAAGCGGCGCGGGGCCGGCTACGGCACGGACGTCGTGCAGGCGGCGCTGGCTGCCGCCACCGAGTTGGGCGAGCGGCTGGTGGTCGTGCTCGGCGACCCGGCCTACTACTCGCGGTTCGGGTTCGTGCCGGCCTCCCGGTACGGGCTGACCAGTCCCTGGTCGGGGCTTGGCGCACCGTGGCAGGCCCTGGTGCTGCCGCCGTCGGTGAGCGGTGACGGCGCCGTACCGGTCGGCGAGGTGAACTACCCGATGCCCTGGTCCCGGGTCTGACCGTCGCCCGTGCCCCTGTCGGCGGGCTCGTCCGGTAGTCGGTCGTTCAGGCCGGTTGGGTACGCAGGTAGCGTCCGAAGTGCGGCACCGTGAAGGCGACCGTGCCCCGCTCGCCCGAGTAGATCAGCCCCTTCTTGATCAGCGCGTCCCGGGCCGGGGAGAGGCTCGCCGGTTTGCGGCCGAGCGCACGGGCGATTTCGGCGGTCGGTACCGCCGCGTCCATGTCGTCGCGTTCGACGCCGCTCTCCTCCCCGGCGACCAGGGAGAGGGTGGCCATCGCCCGCATGTACTCGCGTTCGGCCGGGGTGGCCCGCTCGAATCGGGAGCCGAAGAAGCCGACGGCCAGTTCCGCCTCCGCCTCGGGAGCGGCGACCCGTACGTCGGCGGCGGTGACCGGCGAGCGGGGCGCGTGGTCCCAGGTCGCCTTCCCGTACGCCTGGACGAAGTAGGGGTATCCGCCGGACTTCTCGTAGAGCAGGTCGAGCGCCTTCTGCTCGTACTCGACGCTCTCCCGTTCGGCCGGCGCGCAGAGCGCCTGGTCGGCGGCGATCCGGTCGAGCCGGTCGATGCGCTGGTAGCGGAAGAGGCGCTCCGAGTAGGACTTGGCGGCGGAGAGCACGGCGGGCAGGTGGGGCAGGCCGGCGCCGACCACGATCAGCGGTGCGCCGAGCTGCGACAACTCGTGGCAGGCGGCGCAGAGTGCGGAGACGTCCTCGGGGTTGACGTCCTGCATCTCGTCGATGAAGACGGCGATCCCGGTGCCGACGTCGGTGGCGACGCTGGCCGCGTCGGTGAGGAGTTCGACCAGGTCGATCTCGATGTCGCCGGAATCGGCCCGGCCGCTGGCGGCGGGGACGTCGATCCCGGGCTGCCAACGGTCGCGGAGCTTGGTGCCGGCCGATCCGCGACCGCTGCCGGCGGCGGGGCCGCCGCGCAGGGCGAAGGCTTTGAGTACGCCGAGGAAGCCGTCGATCCGGTCCGGCGCGCGGTGGTGCGGCGCGAGTTCGCGTACGGCCATGTGCAGGGCGGCGGCGACCGGTCGGCGCAGTGACTGGTCCGGCCTGGCCTCGATTTTGCCGGTGCCCCAGAGGCGTCCGATGGCCTGCGAGCGCAGGGTGTTGAGCAGGACGGTCTTGCCGACCCCGCGTAGCCCGGTGAGCATCAGGCTTCGTTCCGGTCGTCCTCGTGCGACGCGTTCGAGGACGATGTCGAAGACGTCGAGTTCCCGCCCCCGGCCGGCGAGCTCTGGTGGGCGCTGGCCGGCGCCGGGGGCGTACGGGTTGCGGACCGGATCCACGCATTGCACCGTATCGGCATGTCTAGCCAGTGGGCTAGAAATAGGTAGATCCTGCTACGGCGTGTCGTCTCGTGAATAAACTAGGACTGTCTAGCAGAATTGCTAGACAGTCCTAGTTTCCACAATCACTGCGACTTCAGGCAGAGTACGAAGTCGAGCACGTCGAGTTCGCTGTTGAAGAAGTACCACTCGGTATAGCCCTCGACCTGCGCGCACTTGGTCTTGGCGTCATTCTCGCCGTCCGTGGCACCGTCGAACCGCCGCAGTACCTGGTACGTCTTCGGCCCGCACTGGGTGATCGCCAGCTTCGGCTTGCCGTTCGCGTCACCCTCGTTCTTCACGCACTGGCCCTCCTTGACCAGCCGTGCGTCGGTCGACGACTCCGGTGCGGGGGTGCCCTGTTCGGGATCCGCGCTCGGATCGCCCGGCGCACCCTCGCTCGGATCCGCACCGGGCAGGGACGCACCGGCAGCGGGCGTACCACCCGAGTCACCACCGTCCCTGGTCGCCCACCAGAGTCCGGCACCGCCGACCCCGAGGACCAGCACCACCAGCGTCACCAGGACCGCGGTGAGCGCCTTGCTGCCCTTGCGGGGTGGCACCGGCGCAGCGGTCGTCCACTCCGGATCCGGACCCGGCGCCGGGTAGCCCGGCGGGTAACCCTGGCCCGGACCGCCCGGACCGCCCGGACCGCCCGGACCGCCCGGACCGCCGGGGTAGCCCTGGCCGCGATAGCTCTGGTCGCGGTAACCCTGATAGTCCTGGTAACCGCTCGGCGAACCGGGACCGCCCGGCGGGACCGAGGCCGGCCTCTCCTGCCACGGCTCCGGCTCGCCACCCCACGGGTCCGCCGGCTGGGCGTACGGATCACGGGACTGCCGGTACGGCTCCTGCGGCGGGGACTGCGGGGCACGCGGCTGCCGGTACGGCTCCTGGCGGTACGGCTCGGCCTGCGGCTGCCGGTACTGCCCCTGCGGGTAATCCCCGGGGGTCGGTTCACCCGACGGCTGCCGGTACGGCTCCGTCTGCGGCCGGCGGTACGGGTCGTCCGGATGCTGCCCCGGCCAGGACCCCGAGCCCTGCCCTCGGTGGGGCCCCTGCTGCTGGCCGGGCCATGGCTCCGGCTGCTCGCCCGGGTACGGCTGCTGGCCGGGGTACGGCCCGCCGGGCGGTCCGTGGTGAGACATGGACTGTCCTCCTGGCACGAGAGTAAGAGGCTGGCCACCCGTACGGGACGGCGATGCTCTGGTCACCGTAGCGTGACCCCCTGATCGGCTCACCTCCCGGAACCTCGTCAACGTCGGCAAGTCCGCCGGCTTTGCCGGATCCGTACCGACCCGTCGCTCTCCGGCGGGGTGCGATTGTCATCCACCCGACCCGGGATCTTCACCCGCGCCGTGCACGGGGTCGACCGGTGCCGACCGCGGCGATAGCATCCGGGCGCATGTCCGCCGCGCTCACCGCGACCGCCGTCGCGACGGTGCTCGGAGCGGTGCTCGCGGCGTTCACACCATGGCTGGTCCACCGGCTCTCCGTCGAGCCGGGATCGCCACCCCGGTCGGCCTGCGAGCGATGCACCCGCCCGTTCCCGCCCGGCCGGCCCGGCTGGGTACGCCCCGGCGCACGCTGCCCGGGCTGCGGCGTGCGCCTGGGTCCCCGTACCGGAACGGTCGTGGCTCTCGGCACCGCCACCTGCGGCCTGCTCGCCGCCGGGCTCTCCGGCACCGACGGAATCGACCCGGCGCTGCCGGCGCTGCTCGCGCTCGCCGTGGTCGGCCTACCGTTGGCCCTCATCGACCGGGCCTGCCTGCGGTTACCGGACCCGCTGCTGGCGCTCGCGGCGACAGCCGCACTGCTCGGGCTCGGCGGCGCCACCATCGCCCTCGGTACGCCCGAACCCCTGCTGCGGGCGATGCTCGCCGCAGTCGCCAGCGCCGCCGGGTATGTGCTGCTCGCGCTCCTGCCCGGTTCCCGGCTCGGGTTCGGTGACGTGAAGCTGGCCACCCTGCTCGGTCTGCCGCTGGGCTGGTTCGGCTGGCCGGTCCTGCTGCTCGGCCTTTTCCTGCCGCACCTGATCAACGGGGTGGTCGCGTTGGCGCTGCTGCTCACCGGGCGCGCCGGCCGGGGCAGCACGTGGGCCTTCGGACCGGCACTGCTCGCCGGCGCCCTGTTCGCGCTCCTGCTCCGCTGAGCACACCGGCGGGCGGGACGAGGTCAGAGGAGCCGAAGCTGACGGTCCTTGGGACGGCGTGGCTCGGCGTCACCGAACCGTTCGAAGAGTCCCGCGTCGATCGGAGCCAGGAACGGCGTCGGGCTGCACTCGCGTTCCTGACCGTGCCGAACCCGTCGGGCGACGTGACTGAGATAGAGCCGGTCCTGTGCCCGGGTGAGTCCGACGAAGAACAGGCGCCGTTCCTCGGCCACGTCGTCGTCGGTCGGCGGCCGACCCGGGAAGCGGAGCGGAAGCAGCCCGTCCTCGCAGCCGACCAGGAACACCACCGGGAATTCCAGCCCCTTGGCGGCGTGCAGGGTGAGCAGGGTGACCGCCTCGGCGCGCGGATCGAGCGCGTCCACCTCGGCGCCGGTGGCGAGCTGCGACAGGAACAGCGACAGGTCGTCGCCGCAGCGCTGGGCGAGCGGGGTGAGCAAATCGACCGCGTTGCGGATCTCCTCCGGGCCGATCCCACCCGGGGCGTCCAGGGTCGGAGTGGCGAACCGTTCGGCGAGCACCTGACCGGCGAGGCGTACCCGCGCGGCCAGTGAGCCGCCGAGCCCGTCCGCGTGCCGCAGCTCGCGCGCGATCACCGCCACGCCGGGCCGGTCGCGCAGCCGGTTGTGTGAGCGCTTCTGCACCGGCACCCCGGCCCTGACCAGGGCGTCCACGATCGGGGCTGCCTGGGCGTCGGTCCGGTAGAGGACGGCGATGTCGGAGAACGAGACGGTCGAGTTGCGCCCGTCGATCCGGCCCGAGTCCAGCGAGCGGTGCGACAGCCCGCCGACCAGGTCGTCAACAGTCCGTACGACGAAGTTCGCCTCGTCCGCCACCGACGCGGCCGGATAGCGGCCGACCAGCGGCGCCTCCAGGTCCAACCGTGCCGGGTCCAGCCGTCGCCCGGGGACCAGCGACGACGGGGCGATGGCCTGCACCGAGGCGGCCAGGATCGGCGCCGAGGAGCGGTAGTTGCGGGTCAGCCGGACCAGCCGGGCGTCGGCGAAGTCCTGCGAGAACCGCAGGAAGTACGCCACGTCCGCACCCCGGAACGAGTAGATCGCCTGGTCCGGGTCGCCGATCGCGCAGAGGTTGCCGTCCGGCGGGGCGAGCAGCCGAAGCAGCTCGTACTGCACCGCGTCGACGTCCTGGTACTCGTCGACGAAGATCCACCGCCACCGGTCGCGGTACTGCCGAACCAGCTCCGGGTCGTCGCGCAGCACCCGTACCGGCAGGGTCACCAACTCGTCGAGGTCGACCAGGTCCTGGCCGCGCAGCAACTTGACGTACGTCGCCTCGTCCTCGCCCGCCTCCGCCCGCGCGGCGGTCCGCTCGGTGTCGTCGGCGATCCGGAAGTCGGCGGGCAGACCGGCCGCAGCCGGATGTTCGCGCAGGATCGCCAGGCCGAGGGAGTGGAAGGTGGCGACGGTGATGTCCTCCGCCACCGGGCCGAGCAGCCCGTCGAGCCGGACCTGCAACTCCTCGGCCGCCCGCCGGGTGAAGGTGATCGCCAGGCAGTGCTCCGGGAAGACGTTCAGCTCCGCGCAGAGGTACGCGATCCGGTGGGTCAGCGTACGGGTCTTGCCGGTTCCCGGACCGGCGACGATGAGCAGCGGCCCGCCCGGTGCGGAGGCGGCCACCCGCTGCATCGCGTCCAACCGGTCGAGCAGGCCGGTGCCGACCTCCTCCATCCCCGCGAGCATCGGTTCGAAGGGTTCGTGCGGTGACGGCGGCGGGGCGATCGGTGGGGCCGGCGGCGGCACGGCACGGGCCGCCCGCCGCTTCGGCTCGGCAGCCTTCGCGGGGGCCTTGGCGCGTGGCTTCGGCGCCGACTCCGCCGCCGGTCGCGGCCGGGGCGTGGAGACGGGTACGTCGAAGAGCGCCTCCGGCTGCCCACCCGTACCCGGGCCGCGCAGCTCCTCCGGGGCGAAAAGGCTGATCACGCCGTACTCGCCGTCGAAGCCGGGGACGCGACGTACCTCGCCCCGACGGAGCCGGTCGATCGCCTCGGTGAGCCGTTCGCCGCCCGCCTGCCGTAGGTCGTCCAGGGGTACGGCGGTGAGGATGTCGAGTTCGGCGCCGAGCGCGGCGACCAGGTTGTTGAGCTGCCCCTCGACCGTCTTCGACTTCGGGCCGACGCCGTTGATCTCTCCCAGGATCTCGGCGAGCTGGACCAGGTGGGTGACCCGTGGCGCGTTCGCGGGTGCGTGTCCCTCCGGCCGGTCGGCGAGGTCCTCGACCCGGCTCAGTACGCCGACGGTCAGCGGCTTGCCGCACTCCGGGCAGAGGCCGCCGGCCTGCCGGGTACGTTCCGGAGCCCAGTTGACGCCGCAGAGCCGGTGCCCGTCCGCGTGGTACTTCCCCTCCTCGGGGAAGAACTCGATCGTGCCGGCGAGCCCGTCCCCGGTACGCAGCGCCGACCGGATCGAGAAGTAGTCGACGTCGGTGGCGAAGACGGTGGCCTCGCGGGCCAGCGCGGCGGGCGAATGGGCATCGGAGTTCGACACCAGCCGGTACCGGTCAAGGCTGGACACCCGCCAGTTCATCGCCGGGTCGGAGGAGAGGCCGGTCTCGACCGCGAAGATGTGCTCGGCGAGATCGGCGTAGCAGTCCGCGATCGCGTCGAAGCCGGACTTGGAGCCGAGCGCGGAGAACCATGGCGTCCAGATGTGCGCCGGCACCAGGTAGCCGTCCGGGCTCGCCTCCAGCACGATTTCCAGCAGGTCGCGCGAGTCGAGTCCGAGGATCGGCCGGCCGTCCGAGCCGATGTTGCCGATCCGGCCGAGTACCGCGTTGAAGCGGGCGACCGCGTCCAGGTCCGGCAGGTAGATCAGGTGGTGCACCTTGCGGGTCCGGTCGTCCCGCTTGTAGATCGTGGAGATCTCCACGCTGAGCTGGTAACGCACCGGGTTGGCTTCGGCCACGCTGGACAACCGGGGCGGCAGTCGGCGGGCGATGTCCCGTTCGGCCTCCGGGCTGAGCCGGTAGAGCCCCGGTTCGGCCGGCTGGAGGGTCTCGCGGAGGTGGTCGTACCACGCGGGGTGGGTGAAGTCCCCGGTGCCGAGCACGCTGATGCCCTTGCGTTTGGCCCACCAACCGAGGTTGGGCAGGGTCAGGTCGCGACTGCACGCGCGGGAGTATTTCGAGTGGATGTGCAGGTCCGCGACGAACGAACCGCCGGCCAGGGCGGAGCCGCCGGAAGGTGCAGCGCTGAACGGAAGCACGCCGCATACTGTCATGCACCGGTCCGCCCGCGCGTGGCGCCACGCACAAGCGTGAGATCCGCTATGCGACAGGCGACGTGCGCTCGCCGGTCAGCGCCGCCTCGCTCGCCGGTCAGCGCCGCCTCGGCGGCCGGTCAGCCGCCGGCGAACGGGGGCAGTACGTCGACCGTGGCGGCTGACGGCAGCGGCTGCTCACGATCGTGCTGGACCACGCCGTCGACCAGAAAACTCGCCACCTTCAGCACGGCGGCCAGTCGTTCGCCGTGCCGGATGCCCAGTACGTCGGCGAGTTCGGCCAGGCTGAGTCCGCCCGGAGCGGGCTCCTCGCGTACGCCGGCCGCCGCCCGTGCGGCGGCGAAGTAGCGGATCGTCAGTTCGGCGCTCATCGTCAGCCTCCGATCGCCGACATCGGGCGGGCCGGCTGGAGAAAGGTCGGGTCGTCGATGTCGTGTCCGGCCCGCTTGCCCCACATCGCGGTACGCCACCGACGTGCCAGTTCCTCGTCGTCGGCGCCGGCCCGGAGCGCTTCGCGCAGGTCGGACTCCTCGGTGGCGAAGAGGCAGGCGCGTACCTGCCCGTCGGCGGTGAGCCGGGTCCGGTCGCAGTCGCCACAGAACGGGCGGGTGACGCTGCCGATCACACCGACCCGCGCCGGGCGGCCGTCGGGCGCGGCGAATCCGTCGACCAACCAGGTCTCGGCCGGTGCGCCACCCCGGTCGACCGGGTCGGGCAGCAGGGTGAACTCGGCCTGTAGCGCGGTCAGGATCTCGGTCGCGGTCACCATCGCCTCGCGATCCCAGCCATGTTGGGCGTCGAGCGGCATCTGTTCGATGAAGCGAAGTTCGTAGCCGTGGGCGAGGGCGAACCGGAGCAGTGCCGGCGCGTCCTGGTCGTTGACCCCGCGCATCAGCACCGAGTTGATCTTCACCGGGGTCAGCCCGGCGTCGGATGCGGCAGCCAGCCCGGCCAGTACGTCGGCGAGGCGGTCCCGTCGGGTCAGAGTGGTGAACCGGTCCGGGTCGATGGTGTCGAGCGAGACGTTGACCCGGTCCAGCCCGGCGTCGCGTAACGGTCGGGCGAGCCGGGCCAGCCCGATGCCGTTCGTGGTCAACGACAGTGTCGGCCGGGGGCTCAGGCTGGCGGCGGCGGCGACGATGGCCGGCAGCCCGGGACGGATCAGCGGTTCACCGCCGGTGAACCGCACCTCGGTCACACCGAGCCGCAGCACCGCCACCCGGACCAGACGGCTGATCTCGTCGTCGGTGAGCAGCCGGCTCTTCGGCAGCCACGGCAGCCCTTCCTCGGGCATGCAGTAGGTGCAGCGCAGGTTGCACCGGTCGGTCAGGGAGACGCGCAGGTCGGTGGCGACCCGGTGGTACCGGTCGACGAGACCGTCCACCGCCGGTCGTTGTGGCACGGCCGCCCCCGGTGCTGTCTGCTCGGGTGCGGTCGCAGTTTCCGGTCCGGCTGCTCGCGCCGTGCCGGCGGCGGTCGATTGGATAACCCGGATGCCCATCGTTCGACGGTATACCGTCAACCGTCCAGCGCGGAGCCAGCCGCTGTGCTTACCGCCGACCGGTAGCCGCCGCCGAAGAGGGCGGTGTGCACCAGCAGCAGGTGGAGTTGGTGCAGCGGGAGCCGTGCGCGCCAACCGTCGGCGAGCGGCCAGACCTCCTGGTAGCCGTCGAGGATGCGGGGCAGTTCGGGGGCGCCGCCGAAGAGCGCCAACTGGGCCAGGTCGGTCTCCCGGTGTCCGCCGTGGGCGGCCGGGTCGACCAGCCAGACGCGTCCGTCGGCGCCCCAGAGCAGGTTTCCCGGCCAGAGGTCACCGTGGATGCGAGCGGGCGGCTCGTCGCCGCCGTACCCGTCGATGGTGTTGATCACCCGCTCGACCAGGTCGACCTCCGCCGACCCGAGGGCGCCGTTGTCGACCGACCGGCGCAGGTACGGCGTCAGCCGGTGTTCGGCGAACCAGGCCGACCAGGGGCCGGGCGAAGGCGTGTTCGACTGCGCCAGTGCGCCGATGTAGCCGGACCAGTCGGCACCGAAGGTCGGCGCGCCGACCCGGTGCAGGGCGGCCAGGTCCCGGCCGAAGCGGGTGGCCGCTGCCGGGGTCGGCGGGCCCGGTTCGACCCATTCGAGGGCGAGCAGTTCGGGCAGTTCGGCGACGACCTCCGGCACCGGGACCGTGCCGGCCGCGCGCAACCAGCGCAGTCCGGCCGCCTCGGCTGTGAAGAACCCCTCGGGTACGGGTGTCGCCGCGCCCTCGGGCCAGCTCTTGGCGAAGACCGAGTTGCCGTCGTCGAGGGTGAGTCGACGGGCGTCGCAGATGTCGCCGCCGGCGACCGGCGTCTCCCTGATCCGTTGGTGGGTGAGGAAGGTGGGCAGGTGCTGTGGGTGCGCCCGCAGGTACGCCAGGTCCATCCGCGCAACGTACCGCGCCTGGCTCGGGTGCACCTGTCAGTGGCTGACCAGCGGAACTACGCTCTGTGTCTGTGGATAACCGCGCGTGTCGTCCACAGGGTCTGGCAGCCGTTCCAATCCCGGGCGACGCTCGTGGCATGACCTCGACCGACCCGCCACGGCTGACCGTACGCTCGACCGCCGATCTGATCTCCGCGGTCCCCTACCTGCTCGGGTTCCATCCCGCCGACAGTCTCGTGTTGCTGGCGATGCGGGACACCCGGATCGTCTTCGTCGCCCGGGGCGACCTGCCGGAGCCGGGTGATCCGGCCGCACTGCGTCAGGCCGCCGAATACCTGACCGCGGTGATCCGCCGGCAGGGCGCACAGGCGGTCACCATCCTCGGGTACGGCCCGGCGGACCGAGTCACCCCGGCAGTGGACCAACTGGAGGCGGTGACCCAACTCGCCGGCCTGATGGTCTTCGACGCGCTCCGGGTAACCGACGGCCGCTACTGGTCCTACCGTTGTGACGAGCCCGGGTGCTGCCCACCGGAGGGGACCCCGTTCGACCCGGCCACCAGCGTGGTCGCCGCCGCCGCGACCTTCGCCGGTCACGTGGCGTTGCCCGACCGGGCCGCCCTGACCGGGCAGGTCGCCCCGGTCGGCGGCACCGAGCGGATGGCGATGGGACTGGCCACCTCCCGGGCCCGTGAGCGCCTCGCCGACCTGCTCGCCACCGCTGCGCCCGGTGATCCGACCGGCCTCCGTTCGATCCGGGCGGCCGGTACGGACGCGGTACGGCGGGCCGAAGGCAGGCACCGTGCCCGCCAGCCGTTGCGGGACGACGAGGTCGCCTGGCTCTGCGTGCTCCTCACCCACCTCGACGTACGCGACCACGCGTGGGAACGGATCGGTGCGGACGACTGGCAGGTGGCGCTCTGGACCGATGTGCTGCGCCGGGCAGAGCCGGGGTTGGCCGCCGCGCCGGGAGGACTGCTCGCCTTCGCGGCCTGGCGGGTCGGAAACGGCGCGTTGGCGGCGGTGGCGGTCGAGCGGGCACTCGCCGACGACCCCGGGTATTCGATGGCGCAACTCATGGCGGACGTGCTCAACGGCGGTCTGTCGCCCTCCGCGCTGGCCGAGAGCTGGGCGGGTCCGAAGAGTCCGAGCCGTACGTGGCGCCGGGGCGGATCGTTGCGACGACGCCCCGACCCGGGTGGGCCGTCCGCCCGGGTCGCGCGGCAGCGCCGCCCGAGGAGGTCCCGCCGATACTGGCGACCCGCCCGGCGCGACGTTGGCTAGAGCCCACTGACACGCCCCACGGATCCATCGAGCGCGGCTACTGTAGGTCGATGATCGAACTGGGGGCGGTGGTGCTCACCGGAGGCGCGGCACGCCGGATGGGCGGGATCGACAAGCCTGCCGTTCCGGTCGCCGGACGGTCGATGCGGGACCGTGTCCTCGCGGCGGTCGCCTCGGCGGCGCCACGGGTGGTGGTCGGGCCGGCCGTCGACCTGCCGCCCGGAGTGTCCGTCACCCGTGAGCAACCGGCGGGCGGCGGCCCGGTCGCGGCGACCGCCGCCGGCCTCGCCGTGCTCGGTGTCTCCGGCCCCGCCACGTCCGCTGTTCCCGACTCCGCCCAAGGCCGGCCCGGTGTACGCCCGAACCCGCCGGAGTTCGTCGCGTTACTCGCCGCCGACCTGCCGCTGCTGACCGGGGAGGCGGTCGGTCTGCTGGCCGAAAAGATCGCCGGATCGCACGCGGACGGTGTGCTCTACCGGGACGACGACGGTCGGCGGCAACTGCTCTGCGGGGTGTGGCGAACCGTCGCCCTGGCCGCCGCCCTCGACCGGCTGCACCAGCAGCGCGGCGGAACGCTCGCCGGGGCGTCGATCCGCGCGCTGGTGGCCGAGTTGACGGTGGTCGAGGTCTCGTGGGTCGGAGCCGGGCCCCCACCGTGGTTCGACTGCGACACTGACGACGACGTACGCCGGGCCGAGGAGTGGACGCGATGACAGTTTGGGACCAGTTCGGTTCGCCCGATCGGATCGTGGTGAGGCACTGATGGGGACGCTCGACGACTGGGTGGCGGCGGCCTGCACCGAACTGGGGCTCGACCCGTCGACGGCGGAGGTTCCGGTCGTACTCGACCTGGCCCGGGACGTCGCCCACCAGGTGCTACGCCCGGGTGCGCCGGTGACGGCGTACCTGCTGGGGATCGCGGTCGGGCGCGGCGCGGACCCCGCTCAGGCCGCCCGCCGACTGGCCGCGCTGGCCCGGTCGTGGCCACCGCCGGACGGCCCGGCCGCCTCCGACGCCGCCGGCTGAACGGAGCCCTGCGGCGGATTCGGTCGCTGTCTGTCCGATCCGGGTCCGCTCTCTGCCCAGCCGAGGTTGCGCTGGGTAGGGTGTGTGCCTGACGGACGGAGGCGATCATGAACGCAGAGCACCCCTCGGCGACCGGGTCCGGCGCGATCGAACCTGCGGCGGGTGAGCTTGCCGCTACCGGGTCGGCCACGGCTGGCGACACCTGGCCCGGCCAGCACGATTCGATTCTGCTCGACGAGCCCAGCACCGCCGACCTTCAGTCGAAGGTGACCGAAGCGTGGCAGGAGTTCGCCCGTGCCCTGGCCGCCGCGCTGCGTACGCTTCCGGCCGGGGCCCACGTGGAGGTGACCCTCGACCCCACCGCCTCCGGCACCGGCGACGCCATCTACTCGGTCAGCATCGAGATCCTCGCCGAGGGTCGGATCGGCGCCCGCGCGGTCGGCAACTCCGCGCTGCCGGAGGGCTTCCGGCTCAACCGGAGCGCGGTGGCCGAGATGGTGGCGCTCGGCTGGTCACCGCCGGGTGTGGTCGAAGGCTCCGGTCCGCACTTCGGGCTGCGCAGCGGTACGTCGGAGGCGAGCCGGCTGGCCACCACCGTCGTTCGTACGCTCCGTGACGTCTACGGTGCGCCGCACCCGGCCTTCCTGGTCTACCTGGCCCAGAACGCCGACGACGAGCCCCTCCCGGTCGAACCGCTCGGCACCGCGCGTGCCGCGCTCGCCCCCGACGCCGACGCCGACGACAGCACCGACGTCGACCTGGACGAGGCGCTGGCCGCCGCCCGGGCCGCCCAGGGTGTCAGCGACGACGTGATCCCGCTTGAGGAGCGGGTCCGGACGGTCGTCTCGGCGATGATGAAGTCCACTTCGGAGCATCTACAGGTGGACTCGGACGGCGACATCAACATCCGGGCCGGGTCGGCGATGGTCTTCGTACGGGTCCGCGACAACCCGCCCCTGGTCGACGTCTTCTCCCCGATCCTGACCGAGATCGAGCCGACCGAGCAGCTCTACGTCAAGCTTTCCGAGCTGACCAATCGGATGCCGATCGGGCGGCTCTACTGCACCAACGACACGGTCTGGGCCTCCATCCCGGTCTTCGGCCGCAACTTCCAGGCGACCCACCTGATGCTGGCGGTCCAGGTGATGACGGGGCTCGCCGACGAACTCGACGACCGGTTGCACGGCGAGTTCGGCGGCAAGCGTTTCTTCGGCGAGGGCGACAAGCCGACCAACCGGGAAACCGGCGAGCACCGTACCGGCATGTACCTGTAGGACGTGTCCGGCGGATCCTTCCCGACGGGAGGCTAGTCCAGCTCGACCCAGCCGGCGGTGTCCATGCTGGAGAGTCGGGTGGCTTTCAGTCCGGCGTCCGAGACGGTCCAGAGCATGTCGCCCACCACCAGCGACCGGCGGATCGCCCCGTTGCGCTCCGGTCCGGCCTCGTCGGTCTGTTCGACGAGGCCGAGCGGGGTGAAGCCGCGTTGGTCCACCCGCAGGGTCAGCGCGCCCTGGGTGGGCATCCTCCGCCCGCCGTCCCCGCCCCTGTCGTACGCGGTGACCGGCACCACCACGAGTTGCTCGGCCGGCCAGTAGAGAAACGCGTGCGGGTCGACCTCGGCCTCGGAGTGGCCCTGCTGGACGTGGTGCTGAGCCAGTCGTCGGGGCGCACCGAGGTCGGACACGTCGAAGAGGGAGAGCTGCGTTCCCTGGGTGATGCCCTGGCTGTTGGCCTCCTGGCCAACTCCGAGCAGCCGGTCTCCCTCGATCGGGTGCAGGTACGCCGAGTAGCCGTTGATCTTCAGCTCGCCGGTCACCCGTGGCGCGGTGGGCTGGCGCAGGTCCACCGTGTACAAGGGATCGGTCTGCCGGAAGGTGACCACGTACCCGGTGCCGCCGACGAACCGTACGGCGTAGATCCGTTCTCCCCTGCCCAGGCCGGTCACCCGGCCGGTTTCGGTCAGCGTCCTGCCGTCGGCGCGCAGGACGTACACCGCCGAACTGGACCGGGGATCGTCGCCCCGGGCCTGACCGGTGGTGGTGGCGACGCGGAGGTGGCCGTCCCACTCGGACAGCGCGTACTGATTGATCAGCCAGCCGGGAACGGTGGCGGCGGTGACGAAGCGCGGTGTGCCCGACCCGGCGGTGTCGAACTGGTAGATCTCGGTTGCCTCGTCCCTCGCCTCCGGGGCGAAGCCGCGACCGGCGGTGGTCCGCCACCGCTGGTCGTTGCTGAGGTAGAGGCGGGATCCTGTGCCGTAGACGGTGTCGCCGTCCGCCACGACGGTGAGCGGGTCGCCGTCGGTCAGGCTGGTGGCGCCGAGGTCGAAGCTGAGCAGGGTGACCATGGCGGTGCCGGAGTAGTTGGCGGGTCGGACCAGCCGGTCGCAGCCGACCTGGCCGGAGCGGGTCACGCCGCCGGTGGTGATCTCGTAGCGGGGGAGCCAGGCGTCGGCGGGTGCCTGGTCGATCAGGTCGCGGTTGCGCGCGATCGCCTCTTTGTCGCTGTCGTCCTCCCGGTACGGGAAGACCAGGCGTGGCGCGGAGCGGACGACGACGCGGACCGTGGAGCCGACCTGGCGGGCGTCGACCAGGCTGCCGTCGGTGGCGTACTCGGCGAGGATCCGGGGCGCTCCGCTCAGGTCGACCAGAATCAACCGTGGCCCGCTGACCGCGTCCAGGGCCGGGGGCATGACCTCGGAACCGGCCGCGATGCCGGGGCGTCGTACGTCGGCTCGGCCCACGCCGCCGCCCCAGCCGTCCCGTACCAGCACCAGCGCCCGATCGCCGTGCAGGAGCAGGCTGTTCTGGTCCCATCGGCCAGGATCGGTGGTGGGAAAGAGTTCCAGCCGTCCGGTCCGTTGCCGAGCGACGGGGTCGATGACGTGCAGTGCGCCGTCGCCGACGGTGACGATGCGCCGGCCGTCGGTCTTGACCAGGTCCGGTTCGTCCACACCGGCCTCGTGCACGTTGGTGCCGGAGTAGCGATCGGCTGCCCCCGCCTCGGCCGGTGCCGCTCCCGCCTCGGCCGGTGCCGCCCCGGCGGGTATGGCATCCGCCACGGTGGCCCGCCTGCTGCCGCCGGTCGCGTCTTCCAGCAGGTTGGCCCCACCGAATCCCCAGGGTCCAACGGACGACTTCGCGGCCGATCTGAGCTGGGTCAGCGCCTCCGCGCACGAGTCGAAGGCGACGAGTTGCCAGCCACCGGCCGGTACGCCGGGATCCCGGATCGGGCGCTCGTCGGTCGGGCTCGGGCTGCTGCCGGCGACGAGTGCGAGGGTGGCGAGCAGCGCGGAGCCGGCGATGACGACGGTGGGGCGAGCGAGGCGCCTGCGGGTCATGGTCGGTACGACGTGTCGAGCGCGCCTCGCGTTCCGTCAGCCGGCGCACCTTCCGCCGATGATCGGGAAGAAGCTAGCGGTCCATCCCGATTTGCGGCGTTGCATCCACGAGAAATCCCATGCATGCTCTCTGTGACTGCTTCGTCACCGTGTTTCACGAAGAATCTCGACAAAGGACGCTACCGCGCGCGTACCCGGAGGTATTGGTGATCGACAACCGCTCGCCACACTGGCACAAACCCCACTATGCCCAACCCGAGCGCGAGGCGGACCTGTTTGCCGTACTTGACGGGGCGGACGTGTCCGAGCCGGTCCGGGCGGCCGTGGCGCACGCGCTGAAACGCCCTCCGCAGTTTCCCCGGCAATCCGGTCCTACCTGGCCGGAGCAGGCCACCCACACCCGATACACGCTGCACCTCACCTTTCCCGCAGCGAACCTGGACGAGGCGCGGGCGCACGCGGTCAGCTACGCCGAGGGGCTCAGCGTGCTCCGGCCCGAGGTCGGCGTGCACGCGCCCCTGCTCTCCCGGGCCGACACCTGGAACCACATCGAACCGCTCTTCTGCGGGGCGGTCGGACCCGACGACGAGGTCTGCGCGGACGTACGCGAGCATCCCGGCTTCCATCGCGCGGCCGGACTCGGCGGTCTGAGCTGGGGTGGCAGTGACGCGACCCCCGGTCTGCGCTGACCAGCGCCTCCCTTCCGGTGAGCGGCGCCGTTCCGTCGTGGCGGCGCCGTCACGCGCCCCGGGTCAGCCGCCGGTCGGGGCGGGGATCACGGTCGGCGAGTCGACCAGACGGGACAGCACGATCATGCTTCGGGTGGAGGTCACGAACGGTTCCGCCCGTAGCCGTTCGAGCGCCTGTTCCAGGTGGGTGATGTCGGCCGCGCGGAGGTGGACCAGGGCGTCCGCCTCACCGGAGACGGTGTACGCGCCGACCACCTCCGGGTGTCGCCGGGTCGCCACGGTGAGCTGCGCGGGGGTGGTGCGGCCGGTGCAGAAGAGTTCGACGAACGCCTCGGTGTTCCAGCCGACCGCGGCCGGGTCGACGACGGTGGTGAATGCCCGGATGACGCCGCCCGCGCGCAGTCGGTCGACCCGGCGCTTGACCGCCGGAGCGGAGAGTGAGACCCGGGTGCCGATCTCGGCGTACGACTGGCGCGCGTCGGCGATCAGCGACGCAATGATTCGCTGATCTATGTCGTCTATCTGCAACGTTCCGCCTCTAGCAAGCAACAGATCCGGCTGTTTGTGCAGCTCCACCGTACCTACCCTTGGTATCCGTGAACCAGCGGCGGATCCCGCGAAAGCGGACATATCTCCTGTGCGCGCCCGAGCATTTCAGCGTGCAGTACGTGATCAACCCGTGGATGGATCCCACCACGCCGGTCGACGTCGATTTGGCGGTCAAGCAGTGGGACCGGCTGCGGGAGACGCTGCTCGGTCTCGGCCACACGGTGCACGTACTGCATCCGGAGCCGGGCCTGCCGGACATGGTCTTCGCGGCCAACGGGGCCTTCGTGGTCGACGGCACCGTGTACGGGGCCCGGTTCAGGTACGAGCAGCGCACCGCGGAGGCGGCTGCCCATCGGGCGTTCTACGAGGCCGAGGGCTGGCGGTACGTGGCGCCGACCGTGACCAACGAGGGTGAGGGCGACTTCGCGTACCTGCCCGAAGCCCACGGCGGGACGATCCTGGCCGGTTACGGCTTCCGTACCGAGGTGTCCGCGCACGCCGAGGCGCAGGAGGCCCTGGGCCGCCCCGTCGTCTCCCTGCGCCTGGTCGACCCGCGCTTCTACCACCTCGACACCGCGCTGGCCGCGCTCGACGACCGGAACATCGTCTACTACCCGGGGGCCTTCTCGCCCGCAGCCCAGCAGGTGCTCGCCCAGCTCTTCCCCGACGCCGTGCTTGCCGACGAGGTCGACGCGCTCGCCTTCGGTCTCAACCTGGTCGGGGACGGCCGGCACGTGGTGCTCAACAGCGAGGCGAGCGGTCTGGCCACCAAGTTGGCGGCAGCGGGTTACGTGCCGGTGCCGGTCGAGCTGGGTGAGCTGAAGAAGGGTGGCGGCAGCGTCAAGTGCTGCATCGCCGAACTGCGCCACTGAAAGTCGGACGGGCGGGGGAACCGCTGGTGTACGGCCCCCCGCCCCAGGACCGGCTAACCGAGCGTGGCCAGTTCGTTGATCAGTACGTTGGAGAGCAACTGCCCGTCCCGCTGGACCTTGCGCAGGTACCACTTCTGCTGCGGGGTGCGGGGCTGGTTGAACTGCCACGGCCCACGCGGGCTGTCGATCTGTCCCACGTTGCCGAGGGCGAGGTTGACCTGCTGCGGGGTCGGGCGCGTGCCGGCGATCCGGATCGCCTTGTTCAAGACCTGCGCGGCGTCGTACGAAGCCATCGCGTACGTGGTCGGCGACGCGCCGTGTGCCTTGCGGAACGCCGAGGCGAATCGGCGATTGGCCGCGTTGTTGAGGTCGGCCGAATAGTTCAGGGCGGTGAAGATCCCTTCCGCCTCCTCCGGCTTGAGCTCGTTCAGCACGGTTCCCTCGGTCAGGAAACCCGGCGCGTAGATCGTTTTGCGGTAGCCCGAGCCGCGTAGCTGCTTGACGAACTCCACCGCCGCCGCACCGGCGTAGAAGCAGAAGATCGCATCAGGGTTCCGGTCCTGGAGCTGTTCGATCTTGGCGGAGAAAGCGCCCTTGCCGGGATTGGTGGAGAATTCGGTCCAGAGGACCGGAGCGGCGATTCGGGGATCGGCGGCCCCGAACGCCTGTTGGAAGCCGGCCACCGCGTCCCGGCCGCTCTGCCCCTCCGGGGCGATAATGGCGACCTTCTGTCCGCGTGGGACCTTTCCGGCCACGTACGGCGCGATTGCTCGCCCGGGTTCGTCGTTGACATAAGACGTGCGCCAGATGTAGACGACGCTCTGCAGGGTGGATGGGGAGGCGTTCGAACCGACCAGCGGGACCTTCGCCTGTTCGACCGCGTC
This sequence comes from Micromonospora sp. NPDC050417, assembly GCF_044458865.1. Classification (NCBI taxonomy): domain Bacteria; kingdom Bacillati; phylum Actinomycetota; class Actinomycetes; order Micromonosporales; family Micromonosporaceae; genus Micromonospora; species Micromonospora sp. NPDC050417. Next base: position 138,035 of record NZ_JBITIH010000002.1, on the reverse strand, counting down.
CCGGATGCCGAGCATGACCGACGAGTTCACCACGCCGGTCAGGGCGAGCACGTTCTGCTTGAGCAGCCCGTCCAGGGCGGCCTTGCCGGTCTGGGCCGTCTCGCCCTCGTCGGCCTGGACCAACTCCACCGGGTGACCGCCGAGCCGCCCTTCGTTGAGGTCGAGGAAGAGCTGGAAACCCTTCACGATCTCGTCGCCGATGGGCTTGTAGCCACCCGTCTGCGGAGCGAGGAGGCCGATCCGGACCGGCTGGTCACTGACCGGTCCGCCGTCCGCGGCCACCGTCCCGGTGTCGGTACTACACGCGGCGGCGAGCCCGGTGCCGCCGAGTGCGGCGAGAAGTTTGAGCGCCTGCCTGCGGTCCAAATGCGACACAGATCGTTCCTCCCCGAACGTCATTGGGCGGCCCACAGCCCCTCCGCGTTTTACCGGGTTGGCGACGCTGCGTCAATGCCGCTCGATCATCCGTTCAAGGAATGAGATGTCAGGGGTGGAGTGACGCCAGTGCCTGCGTCACCATGATCCACGGTGGCGATTCGGGATCGATGAGACCGAAATGCTCACAATCAGATAGCTCAATCAACTGACAATTCGCCCCGGCTGCCGCCGCGTACCGACGACTCATCCACGCCGGCACCTGTTGGTCGAGGGTTCCGTGCACGATTACTGTGCGTGTGGAACAGGGCACTTGTGAAGGTGAATGTCCCTGTGGTGACTCCGGTGCACCGGGCCATCCGAGCGCGCCGTACGGGTCGCTGAACGCGTACCGGTCAGGGAACTCGTCCGGACCACCGCCGAGCAGCGCCGCGACCGCCCCGTCGTCAAGATCGAGCCGGTACGCCTCGGCCAGGTCGCTCACCGGTGCGAGCGCGAGGACGCCACCCACCCGGTCCGGCAGGTGGCGGGCGCAGTGCAGCGCGAGCTGCCCGCCTGCCGAGTGGCCCAGCAGGATCGGCGCGACCGGAGCCGGCCCCGAAGACGCCTCCGCCCCGGTGTCGGACCGGAACAACCCGGCCACGAGCGCGGGAAGCGCGGCGACCCCGGCGACCACGTCGTCCAGGGTGCCCGGCCAACCACCACCCTCCTGCCCGGTACGCCGGTACTCCAACTGCGCCACCGGGTACCCGCGCGCCGCCAGATCGGCGGCGAGCGGCGAGGTGTGGGTCCGGTCGTACTCGGCCCGCCAGAAACCCCCGTGGATCACCACGACAAGTGGGCGGGAAGGGCCGTCGACGGCCGAGGGCAGCCGTACGTCAGCGAGGTGTTCGGGGCCGGGGCCGTAGCGGACAGTGGCGTCGGGTGCGGGCGCTGCGCGGGTGAGCACGGCTCGGGGGTCGGGGTACACGGCCAGACGGTATCTCGGGACCGGCCGGTGGTGGATACGCGCGCTGCGTGAAAATGGGGGCATGACCGATGCCTCGCGCCCCGAGAACGAGAACGACGAGTCTCCCCGTCCGGAGGCCGGCCGACCCGGCACCGTGGTGGTGGTCGGCCCCGACGGCCAGCCGGTCGGCACCGTGCCGATCGGTGGTGACAAGCAGGACGAGGACCCGGGCAGCCTGATCGAGCAGCCGGCGAAGGTGATGCGGATCGGCAGCATGATCAAGCAGTTGCTGGAGGAGGTGAAGGCCGCGCCGCTGGACGAGGCGAGCCGGCACCGCCTGCGTGAGATCCACCAGCGGTCGATCGTCGAACTGGAGGACGGTCTCGCCCCCGAACTCCGGGAGGAGCTGGAGCGGCTCTCCCTGCCGTTCGAGGAAGGGGTGACTCCGAGCGAGGGCGAACTGCGTGTCGCGCAGGCCCAGCTCGTCGGTTGGCTCGAAGGGCTGTTCCACGGCATCCAGGCCGCGCTGGTGGCCCAGCAGATGGCGGCCCGGCTCCAGTTGGAGCAGATGCGCACGGGTGGGCGTCAGGCGCTCCCGATCGGCCCCCAGGGCGCCGGCATGATGCCCGGCCTGCCAGGCCAGCAGGGCGAGAACCCGAACACCGGCCAGTATCTCTGATCCTGGTCGCAGCGTAACGCCGGCGCGTGGTGGGATCCGGTCGCGACCGAACCCCACCACCCTGCGGGTCAATCGGATGTGGCTCAGTACCTACCGGTGCAGGCGATGATGGTCCGCCGGCCGGCCTCCTGGTCGGCGTCGTTGTTGTACTGGAAGAAACAGGCACGGGCGGTGATGCCCTTGTCGTTGACCATGAAAGACCAGGCCCCCGGCGAAGTGTCGCTGGTGTAGGTCCTCCGCAGGGTGCCGTTGGCGTTGTAGCTCTCCACCAGCACGCCGGTCAGCCAGCCGAGACTCCCGGTCTGGCGGGCCCACGCGGTCTGGCAGTAGGAGCTGTACCGCAACTCGACGTTGGTCGCCGCGTAGATGGTCGAGGCGCCGACCAGGCCGCAGATCCCCTGAGACCCGTCCACGGTGGCGATGTAGGTGGACGGCTCCTTGCCGTCACATGCCGCCCCACATCCCGAGCCTGCCGCCATCGCAGGGGTCTGGGTGGTCATGCTGACCCCGAGGGCCGCGACGATGACGAGCAGCAGGGCGAGACCCCTGCGGACGTACGACGATCCGTTGCCAGGTCTGGTGGTACGACGGGCGATGCGCATCCTTGCTCCCTGCGAGATCGATTGTGCCGACACTTTTCGCGCCAGGCTGGGCCACGATCGGCACCGTTGCGGACACTAGAGCCGTGTCCCATCGATCCGTCCTCGTCGCGCCACGCTCGCGACATCAGGGCGCGTCATGAGCTGAGCACCGCCGGTCAGGCGGCCGGCTCCGCCACGCCGTACAACTCCTCCAGGTAGGCCGCCACCCCGTCCTGTTCGTTGCTGAGAGTCACCGCGTCGGCCACCTCCAGCACCGTTGGGTGCGCGTTCGCCACCGCCACCGCACGACCGGCCCAGGCGAGCATCGGCAGGTCGTTCGGCATGTCACCGAAGGCAACCACCTGGTCCGCACGCACCCCGTACCGGGCGCAGAACCAGGCGAGCCCGGCCGCCTTGGTCACCCCGGCAGCGGAGATCTCCACCAACCCGGAGGAGGACGAGTGGGTGGCCTCGGCCAGCCCCGCCACCGCTCCGGCCACCACCTGGACGAAGACGTCCGGGTCCTGGGTGCCGGCCCGGGCGAGCAGCTTGACCGCCGGGAGCGAGAAGAGTTCCTCCGGCGACTCGATCCCCCGGACGTCGGGATCGCCGGCCTCCCAGCGCAGTGGCCAGTCGGCCTCGTGCCGCATCTGCCTGCCGTCGGTGATCTCCACAGCGAGCCGTACGCCGGGCACCTCCGCCCGGAGCCGGCGGGCCACCTCGGCGAGCAGATCCGGGGCGAGCGGGTCGGCACGCAGCACCACGTCGTCGACCGGGTCGTACACCACGGCTCCGTTGGCGCAGATCGCCGGAACGGTGCCGTGCAGGTGCTCGTACACCCGTTGCAGCCATCGGATCGGCCGCCCGGTGACCAGCACGACCTGGGTGCCCGCCGCCGTGCAACGGGCGAGCGCGTCGGCGGTACGGGCGCTCACCGTACGGTCCTCGCGGACCAGGGTGCCGTCGAGGTCGGTGGCGACGAGCCGGGGCAGTTGATCCATCAACGGGACAGTAGCCGGTCCAGGTACACGGCCACGCCGTCGTCGTCGTTGCGGAGGGTGATCTCGTCGGCGATCGACCGTACCGTCGGGTGGGCGTTGCTCACGGCTACCCGGCCCCATCCCGCCCACTCGAACATCGGCAGGTCGTTCGGCATGTCACCGAAGACCAGCACCTCCGCCGGGTCGACCCCGAGGGCTTCGGCGACCACGGCCAGCCCGGTCGCCTTGTCCACCCCCGGCGGGCAGATCTCGATGAAGCCCAGCCCGGCCTGGGTGACCGTGGCCTGCTCCGGTGGCACGATCCGGCGCGCCGCGTCCAGCAGCGCGTCGACATCGTGGTCCGGGGTACGGGCAAACGCCTTGATCACGTCGGTGGCGCAGCAGTCGAGCCGGGTACGGGCCTCGAACCGCTCCGGGTAGGGCCACGTCGGGTCGAAGTCTCCCCAGAGCGGGGCGTCCTGGGCGTCCAACGCCTCGACCATGACGGTCAGCGGCCCGACCCCGGCCTCCAAGGCGGCCAGCAGCTTGGCCAGCTCCGTACCGGGCAGCCGTTCGTCACGCAGCACCACCGGGCCGGCCGGGTCGGTCTGGTCGACCACCCAACCGCCGCCCGCCATCACCAGGAAATCCGCGGCTCGGATGTCGTTGCGACTCAACTCCGCCAGCCGTGGGCCCCGGCCGGTGGCGCCGACCACCGGGATGCCGGCGGCCCGTACCCGGTCGAGCACCTCGTGGGTGAAGGCCGAGACCGTGTCGTCGCTACGGACCAGGGTGCCGTCCAGATCGGTGGCGACCAGCTTGGGCAGACCAGGTCGGGGCATGGTTCCTCCTCCGCCCCGCCTCCTCCGTCGGCCCTTGCGAGCTGGTGGGATTCGTCCAGTCCGGGGCCGGTCCGCGAGGGCGGGGGAGCAACCGTATCTCACACCGTGCGACGTGCCCATGACTTCGCGGCGAATAGTCCGGTACCAGCACGCGGGTACGCGCCGACCGGTCCACCCGGGTGGTACGGGGTGGGCCGGTCGGCGGTGGTTCGAGTGTCTTCCGCTGCGGAGCGGGGGCTCGGCTCAGCTCGGTTCGAGGATGTCCCGGCCGCCGAGGTAGGGCTGGAGTGCCTTGGGGACCCGTACCGAACCATCGGGCTGCTGGTGGTTCTCCAGGATCGGCACCAACCACCGGGTCGTGGCGAGCGTGCCGTTGAGCGTCGCGGCGAACTGAGGCTTGCCGTCTTCGTCCCGATAGCGCACGTTCAGCCGCCGAGCCTGGAAGGTGGTGCAGTTCGAGGTCGAGGTGACCTCCCGGTAGCGCCCCTGGGACGGCACCCACGCCTCGCAGTCGTACTTACGGGCGGCGCTGGAGCCGAGATCACCCGCTGCCACGTCGATCACCCGGTACGGGATCTCCACCTTGGCGAGCATCTCCTCTTCCCAGGCCAGCAGCCGCTGGTGCTCCTCGTGTGCCTGTTCGGGCCGGCAGTACGAGAACATCTCGACCTTGTCGAACTGGTGCACCCGCATGATGCCCCGGGTGTCCTTGCCGTACGACCCGGCCTCCCGTCGGAAGCAGGACGACCAACCGGCGTAGCGCAGCGGTTCGTCCTCCAGCTTCAGGATCTCCTGCGAGTGGTACGCGGCCAGCGGCACCTCACTGGTCCCGACCAGGAAGATGTCGTCCGCCTCCAACCGGTACACCTCACTGGCGTGCGCGCCGAGGAACCCGGTGCCCTCCATCGACTCCGGCTTGACCAGCGCCGGGGTGATGGCGGGGATGAAGCCGTACTCCACCGCCTGGGCGATGGCGAGTTGGAGCAGGCCGAGCTGGAGCAGCGCGCCCACCCCGGTCAGGTAGTAGAACCGGCTGCCGGAGACCTTCGCGCCGCGCTCGACGTCGATCGCCCGCAGCGCCTCGCCGATCTCCAGGTGGTCCCTGGGGTTCTCGATCGTCGGGCGGGTACCGACCTCGCGCAGCACGACGAAGTCGTCCTCGCCGCCGGGGGGCGCCCCCTCCTCGACCACGTTCGGGACCGCGAACTGCGCCCGGCGCAGCGCCGCCTCGGCGTCACTGACGGCCGCCTCGGCCGCCTTCACCTCGGCCGAGAGTTCCTTCGTACGCGCCAGCAGCGCGGTCCGCTCGTCACCGGTGGCCCGAGGCATCTGCTTGCCGAGCTGTTTCTGCTCGGCCCGCAGCGCCTCGAACCGCCCGACCGCGGCCCGGCGCTGCTCGTCGGCCTGGAGCAGGTCGTCGACGACCGAGTCGGACTCGCCACGGGCACGCTGGCTGGCACGGACGGTTTCCGGTTCGTCGCGAAGCAGACGCAGGTCAATCACGGGAAGTGAGCCTACCGGGAACGGTACGGCGGCTTCACCGCGATATCGGCTGAGCCGGGGGTTCGGCGCGCATCGAGGGGTCAGCGGCCCTCGGGTGTGTCGGGCGTGGCGAACGGGGCGGTCGGGCCGACCGTCAGGTCCCGAGGCTGGGCTTCCAGTTCGTCGCCCGAAGCCGCGCTGCTCTGCTGGCGGCGCCAGGAGAACATGCTCTCCTCGGTGTTCGCCTCGGTCGACTCCGGCTCGTCGCTCGCGGGCGTGGTCGGTGTGCGCGGGGCCGGGTCGGGGCGGGTCCGCCGGCCGGCCAGGACGAGCGCGAGCCCGAGGAAGCCGATGCCGACGTACGCGGCCGTCAGGCCACGGCCGTAGCGGATGCTCAGCGCGGGATCCGTCATGAACAGGCCGAGCCGGGCGATGTCGTCCAGCGTCAGCGTGGCGGCGATCAGTACGGCCAGCACCCCACCGGTGAGCGCCAGTCCCAGTATCCGCACGTCGCGCCGTACGCGGGACGAGCCGAAGAGGACCAGCGCCAGGCAGCAGACGACGCCGAAGAGCCCGAACAGGTAGGCGACGCCGAAGCCGTCGAGCTGCGCCACCCCGGCCGGGGCGCGACCAGTGGGGCCGCCGTCGGCGCCGAAGCCGGGCACCTCCACGATGGTCCATTCGCCGACCAGCGAGGCGAAGGCGGCTACCGCGCCGATACCGCCGAGTACGGGCAACAGCCGGGCGTCCCGGGCGAGCCGGGCGAGCAGGTCCCCCCGACCTTGGGCGCGGGTCGGCTCGGCCTGGTCGCCCCACTCCACTACGGCGACTCCGTCCGACCGGACATCCTGCCGGGGAATCGGATGATCCTGGGACATGGCCGAGCCCCTTCCGGGTAGCGGTCCTCGCCGCATCATGACACAGCTTTCTGACCGCGCGGCGTTCCGTGACCCGCGGCACGCGGAGCCGTCGGCCCGCCCCTCTCCATCGCATCGCCCGCCGCTTTGCACTAGCGTCGTGGGCATGCCTATCCGTAGTGCTTCCGCCCGCTGGCAGGGCAATCTGACCGAAGGTTCCGGCACGATCCGCACCGGCAACGGCGGACTCGAAGGGAACTACTCATTCAAGTCCCGCTTCCAGGAGGGTGAGGGGACCAATCCCGAGGAGCTGATCGGCGCGGCTCACGCCGGCTGCTTCTCGATGGCCTTCTCGAAGGGCCTCGCCGACGCCGGGTTCACCCCGACCTCGGTGGAGACCACGGCAAAGGTCCACCTGGACAAGACCGACGGCGGATTCTCCGTCACCCGGATCGACCTCGAAACCGTCGGGGACGTGCCGGGCATCGACGACGCCGACTTCCAGAAGATCGCCGAGGGTGCGAAGGAGAACTGCCCGATCTCCCGGCTGCTCTCCCCGGGTGCCGAGATTTCCCTGGTGGCACGCCTCTCCGCCTGAGCGGAGGCGGGTCCCGAAGAACCACTGAGCGCGGTGTTCGTGGCACACCCGCACCCGTCGACCATCGGCGGGCGCGGCTGCCGGAGCACCGCGCTCAACCGTTCGGGCGTACGGATCCGGCACAATGGTGGGCGTGCCGGTCGAGATGAGCCGCGAACGTTTCGAGGAACTGGTCGGTGAGGCGCTCGACGAGGTCCCTGCCGAGCTGCTTGGTCTGATGAGCAACGTGGTGATCCTGGTGGAGGACGACTCGCCCGCGGGCGAGCCGGAGCTGCTCGGACTCTACGAAGGCCACGCGTTGACCAGCCGGGGCTGGGACTACTCCGGGGTCCTGCCGGACCGGATCTTCATCTACCGTCGCCCGATCCTGCGCATCTGCGACAGCGACGAGGACGTCGTCGAGGAGGTCGCGGTTACCGTGGTCCACGAGATCGCCCACCATTTCGGCATCGACGACGAGCGGCTGCACGCCCTCGGCTGGGGGTGAGGCTGCGCGCGTTTGCGTCGGCTGCCTATTCTCGGGCCACAACCCCGACCAGGAGGAACGCTCATGCGCAGCGCGCTGTTCTCCGCGGAGAACCTGGAGAAGGAGTCCGCTCAGCCCGGCCTGCGGCTGCAGAACTCCAAGATGCTGAAGATCGAGCTGAACGGCGAGGCGATGGCTCGCGTGGGTTCGATGGTTGCCTACCAGGGCCAGGTGCAGTTCCAGGCGCTCGGCTCCGGAGGACTCGGCAAGTTCCTCAAGCAGAAACTCACCGGCGAGGGTGTGCCACTGATGAAGGTCGTCGGCCACGGCGACGTCTTCCTCGCCGACTACGCCAGTGACGTCCACCTGATCGACCTGGATCACGGCGACGCCTTGTCGATCAACGGTTCCAGCGTGCTGGCCTTCGACTCGACCCTGCAGTACGACATCAAGATGGTCGGCGGAGCGGGCATGGCCTCCTCCTCCGGACTGTTCAACTGTGTGTTCACCGGCCAGGGCCGGATCGCGATCACGACCAAGGGCACCCCGGTCGTGCTGAACGTGGACCAGCCGACGTACGTCGACCCGCAGGCGGCGGTCTGCTGGTCGGCGAGTCTGCAGACCGGCTACCACCGGGCCGAGCAACTCGGTCTCGGCACGCTGCTCGGACGCCGGACCGGCGAGGCATTCACGATGAGCTTCGCCGGGCAGGGGTTTGTGGTGGTGCAACCCTCCGAAGAGCCGCCGACCCAGGGCAGCGGGCAGCAGGAGCAGCAGGGCGGCCTACTTGGCGGTCTGCTCAGCTGAGCGGCACCACTTCGCGGGTCGGGCCGGTCGGGTGACCGGTTCCGGCGCCGACACAGCGGCTCCGGGCCAACTGGGCGGTCAGCTCAGCTCGCCGGCCCGGAGCCGGGTGAGCCAGGCGGTCGCGTCGGCGTAGTCGGCGTCGGAGAGGCCGGGCGGCGCCGGTACGGGCCGTTCGTGCGGGGCCACTCCCCAGCGGTGTCGGGGATAGGACCCGAGGAACCGCACCTCGGCGCAGATCCGGCGGAGCCCGCGTAGCGCCTCCCCGACCCGGTCGTCGGCGACGTGGCCGGTGCAGTCGAGGAAGAAGACGTACCGGCCGAGCGCCTCGCCGGTCGGGCGGGACTCGATCCGGGTCAGGTTCACCCCGCGTACGGCCAGTTCCATCAGGACGGCGAGCAGCGCGCCGACCCGGTCGTGGGCGATGAAGACCGCCAGCGAGGTCACGTCGTCGCCGGTTGTCGGCGGCGGTGTGCTGGGCCGGGTGACGAGCACGAATCGGGTGACCGCGTCACCGTGGTCGGAGATCTTCTCGGCCAGTACGGCGAGTCGCTGCCGGCTCACCCCGATCGGTGCGCAGATGGCGGCGTCCTGCTCCCCGTTGGCCGCTGCCACCGCTGCCGCGCCGTTGGAGAGCACGTCGACCACCGTGGCGTTCGGCAACTGTTCCCGTAGCCAACCTCGGCACTGGGTGGATGCCTGCGGGTGGGCCGCCACCGTCCGGATCTCGGCCAGGGACCGACCCGGGCGGGCGGCGAGGACGAACTCGACCGGCAGCACCACCTCGCGGGCGATCATCAAGGGTGAGCCGTCGACGATCTCGTCGAAGGTGACCCCGACCGCGCCACCGATCGAGTTCTCCAGCGGCACCAGGGCGGCGTCGGCGTCGTCGTTTCGGACCGCGTCCAGCGCCTCCGGCACACTGCGGGCCGGCGTACGGCTGCCCCGCTCGGCGGCGGGGATGGTACGCAGCGCCTGCTCGGCGAAGGTGCCTTCGGGACCGAGGTAGACGAATCGGGTCGGCGGTATGCCGGGCATGAGCCCCAGCCTACGCACCGGGTACGGGCGGCGGTGTGGTGTACCCGCCGGGCAGCGCCGGCGGAGCTTCGCAGGCGGCGGTACGGATACCGGCGGGTGCTTCCGTACGCACCGGGATGCTGCACACGTCGGTTCCGGCGGTGACCAGCGTCAGTGACGTGGCCGGCCCCTTGGAAACCACCTGGAGTGGTTCCCGGTTCGCCACCTGGACCACCGTGTACTGCCAGTCGCCGGCGCAGAGCGGGCCAGGCGCCGGCACGGTCACCTGGATGCCGCCCGGGATCAGGCTTGAGGCGCGGCGTAGCAGGGCAACCACCTGGTCGCCGCTCGGCCGGCCCTGGCACGCGACGGCGGTCGCCTCGCCGAAGCCGGGGGTGCGGGTCGGTTCGACGGTCCGGCTCGGGGCGACCGGTGTGGTCGGAACGATCGAGGTGGGAGTTGTCGGGGACGGCGACGGGAGGCGGCTGCCGGGCGGCTGCCGCAACTCCGGCGGTGTGCCGCAGCCGGTCAGGACGAGGGAACCGAGGAGCAGGCCACCGGCGATGAGCCGGAGGGCCACTGCGGTGCGTGGGAGTGGTGCGCGAAGCACGGGCCGATTCCTTGAGCCGAGGCGGAGTGGCCGATCAGTTGACCGAGCCCATGGTAGGCCCGCTGCCCGCAGGCGGGAAGATGCTCAAGCGGCGACGCGGTGCCCGGCGTGGGTGAGCGTGGCCAGCGCCTCGGCGAGTCGGACCGCCGGCACCATCAGGTAGTCGGTGTCGTAGGTGGAGAACGCGAAGATGTTCACTCTGGCCTCCGCGAGCGGTACGACCAGCGAGGCGAGGATCCCGGTCAGCGCCAGGTCGAGGGGGCCGGCGACCCGTAGACATCGCCACGGCGTCTCGACGGTCGCCCCGTCCGGTGCCCGGTCGGCCCGGCAGATGATCGACACTTCGTCGGGGGTCCAGGTCACCGACATGAGGCCGGAATCCGCCGAACCGCTCAGCAGCCCCGCGGGGATCGACGAGCCGGCAGGTAGCCGACACACCGCGTACTCCTCCGGGAGCAGAGCGATATCCAACATGAGGGCACCTTACGGCGAGCTGGGGTTCGGTCCCAACTCCTTGGCATGCGGTGAACGCCACAGCGGGTGCTGAACGGTCACACCCTGGCGAGGAAGGTGAGGGAGCCGGCGACCGTGCCGCCGACCAGGAGCGGCGTGGCGATCGCATCGACGGTCGTGTCGGTGGCCGGGGTGGCGCCGGTCTGCACTCGGAGCAGGCCACGGACGAGCCGCCCGGAGCTGAGGGCGAGCAGGGGAGGGATCTTGTCGGCTTCCTGCTCGGTCAGTTCGCCCCGCGCCGCGGTGAAGTCCAGCAGGCGTAGTTCGCCGCCGAGCAACGGCTGGCCGATCACCTCGGCCGGCGGGTTCAGGCCGAGCAGGGTGCAACAGGAGACGGAGATCGCACCGATGGTGGCACGTAGGTCAATGAGGAGGCACGGCTCGGCGGCCCGGGAGACGGTGGCGGACCAGTGGGCGAAGCTGTCGGACTCGTAACCCGATGAGGTGCCGTCGCCCTGGGGCACGAACGCCTCTGTGAGTGAGAGTTCGACGTGGGCCACCGCGCCTCCTATGCACTCCACCAACCGCACCCACGCTAGCCGACCGACGACCGCCGGTGTCACCCCCGGTGGGGACGTCGCGACGGCGAGCCACGACACCGCGCCGGTCCCGAGCAGGGTAGAGCGGTGCCGCGTCGGGGACAAAGCGGACGCCCGCCCCGATAGGTGACGCTGGCGGTGACGTTACCGGTGGCTGGCCCGCTTGTCAGCGGCCGTTCGGCCGTCCTCGTACCAGCGGTAGTCGGCCGCGGACCGGTACGGGCCGTTCAACCAGGTGGAAGGCGCCTGGGCGACCTGGGAGAGTTTTTCGGCGGTGGCGGCGCTGATCCGGGTGCCGCCAGCGACGAGGAGCCGGTCCAACTCGCGGTGGGTCGCGACCAGACACTCCTTCGGCAGCCCGTAGACGCTGATCACGCCGGACCCGACGAAGGTGAGCACCGGAGTGACCGGGATGCTCAGCCCGACGGCGGTGGAGAGCGCCTTGCTGGCCCGCTTGGCGTCCCGGCGCGCTTCGGCGACGTACGTCGGGCGCTTGCCGTTGATCTGCACCACGTCCCCGGCGATCATCACGCGGGCCCGGCCGTGGTCGGCGATGGTGACCGCGAAGAGTCCACTGGGTCCGATCGCGAGGAAGCTGGCCCGGTCGTCCCGGGCGGCGCGGTCCAGGTCGAGCGGGTGAGTCGAGGAGAGGTCGGCCCGGGGGAAGTCGATGACGTGCCAGGAGGGGCCGAGGTGGTCGAGCTGGTTGAGCGCGCGGGCACCCGCTGCCTCGACCCGGCGGGCCTCGCGTTCGGCCCGGCGACGACGAGCCCAGTCCAATGGGGTGGGTCGGACGGTCTCAAGGGTGGCGGACGGTCCGGTCGGTGGCGGTGCGGGTAGGGCTCGGGCGGTGGGTACCGCGCGGCGCGCAGGAAACACAGTCATCGTGACCTCCGGCAAAAGGTCCCTCGGGTTATGTCTTCACTACCGTACGTGGCCACACGGGTGGTTCTGCAAGACGAACCGCTGAGTGAGTATGGATGAATGCCACATTCACCCCCAGCCCGTTTTCCCGGATGGTGACAAGTCCTGCCCTACGCTTCGATGGTGACACACTTCGTCGACAGCGAGGTAGGCCAACTTCGTACCGTGCTGTTGCACCGCCCGGGTGGCGAACTCGCCCGGCTCACACCACGGAACAACGGCTCCCTTCTCTTCGATGCCATCCCGTGGGTCGGGCGGGCGCAGGAGGAGCACGACGCCTTCGCGGCGGCCCTCACCGCACGCGGCGTGGAAGTTCTCTACCTGGGGAACCTGCTGGCCGAGACCCTCGCCCTGCCCGAGGCCCGAGCCGAACTGACCGAACAGGTGCTGGCCGACCCCCGGCTCGGCGAAACCCTCCGTCGGCGGGTCGCCGACCACCTGACCTACCTCGACCCCGCCGCGCTCGCCGGCGTACTCATCGCCGGACTGGCGCACGAGGAACTCCGCACCAGTTGGGACCGCCCCGGCGGTTTGGTCTACACGTTGCTCGGGCGTCACGAGTTCGTCATCGACCCGTTGCCGAACCTTCTCTTCACCCGAGATTCATCCACCTGGATCAGGGACCACGCCGCAGTGACGAGTCTCACCATGCCCGCTCGGGATCGGGAGACCTCGTTGACCGACGCGATCTACCGGCACCACCCCCGCTTCGGCGGTACCCCTTTTGTCTACCAACCGGGTCTGGAGCGGATCGAGGGCGGCGACGTGCTGCTGCTCGCCCCCGGCGTGATCGCCGTCGGTGTCGGCGAACGGACCACCCCGGCCGGAGCCGAACGACTGGCCCGCCGGGTCTTCGGGGCCGGGCTGGCCCACACGATCCTGGTGGTCCCGATCGCGCAGGAACGCGCCACCATGCACCTGGACACCATCTGCACCATGGTCGACGTCGACCTGGTGCTGATGTACGCCAACGTCGCCGACACCCTCACCGCGTACACCGTGATCGCCGGCCCCGACGGCGAGCCGCAGGTCGACGGCCCGGCGCCGTTCCTGCGGGCCGCCGCCGACGCGATGGACCTGGAGACACTGCGGGTCATCGACACCGGCCTCGACCCGGTCACCGCCGAACGAGAGCAGTGGGACGACGGCAACAACACGCTGGCGCTGGCGCCCCGGCTCTGCGTCGCCTACGAGCGCAACGTCGAGACGAACGCGCAGTTGGAACGGGCCGGCATCGAGGTGATCAGGATCGCCGGCTCCGAACTCGGCTCGGGTCGGGGCGGACCGAGGTGCATGTCCTGCCCGCTGGTCCGCGACCCACTGCGCAGCGACCCGCTCCTGCGTGAACCGCTGCTGAGCGAGTCGCTGGCACGTGAGCCGATGCCAAGACGGCTCAGCGCAGGGTGAGCTGCCGGCCCACGAGCCCCTGGCGGGCGCGGCGGGCGGCACCGTCCAGCGGCGACGGGTCGGCGAGCGCGGCAGCGTACCGCTTGGCGAAGTCGGCCAGTGGGGCCTCCCACTCGTCCGCCTCGGGTGCGCGGGGCAGGTCCCAGACCGGGACGAGTCGACCGTGTGCCCGGAACATGCCGGCGAACCGGGTGCCGTCGCCGAGCGGCAGCTCACCGGCGGCTCCCAGACGGGAGAGGGCGTCGAGTGCGGCGTCCTCGTCGTCCGGCAGGACCCAACGTACGTGGCTCTTCTCCGGGACCCGGCACCAGTACGCAGCCGGAGCGGCCGCCAGCCGTACGGTCGGGTAGATCGACGCGTTGGCCCGCTCCAGGGACGCCTGTACGGTCGGATCCTCCGCGGCGTCGGCGTCGAGCCAGAAGTCGAAACCCTCGTGCATGCTGATGTCGAGCCGGTCGGTCGCCAGCAGGTCCTGCAGACGGGGGCCGACGCCGGGCAGTGGCGGCACCGTGACCTGCTGACCGGGCTCGCTCTCCAACGCCGCCAACAGCGCAACCGCCAGATCCCGGGAGACGTCGCCGGACTGGTCGTGGCGCTGCAGGCCGATGAAGACCCGCCCGTCCGGCTTGGTCATCGCCGGCCAGGCCATGGGGAGCACGGTGGCGAGCGTCACCGGGCGGTCGCCGTACTGCTCGACCAGCTCGGGGGTGAGCCGCAGCGGCGCGGAAGCGGCCGGTACGAGTTCACGCAACGCGATCCACTCGGCCTCGTCGGCAAGTCCCTCGAAGGGCCGGGGGACGAAGACGTCGCGGACCTTCTGCCGCTTCTCCTTCGCTGACCGCTGGCCGTCGGCCTCGGCGTTGTTCGAACTGGCCTCGGCCACGGTCCGGGTCTGCTTTCGACGCTTGCTCACGGCGAGACAGCCTAGATGATCGGGCGCCGGTGCTCGGGTCGCCCGGCGGATCGGGTCAGTGCAGTGTCACCAGGCGGTGGTCGGCCGGCACGGCGAGTTCGGCCCAGACGCTCTGGCCGAGCCCGTCCCGTTCGACCCCCCACTCGGTCGCGAGCGCGGTCACGATGTGCAGGCCACGGCCGTCGTCGGCGTCGAGCCCGAGCGGACGGACCCGGGGCGAGGTGGCCGCACCGCCGTCGGTGACCCGGATGCCAACCACGTCGGCACCGGAGCCGTTGCGCAGGCGCCAGGCCACCCGGATCACCCCACCGGGCAGCGGGTCGGCGTGCCGGACGGCGTTCCCGACCAGTTCGGCGAGGACGGCCACCACGTCGGCGAGGAGTTCGGCCGGGATGACCCCGGCGAGTTCCGTGGCCAGCCGAAGGCGTGCCGTTCGTGCGCCACTCGCCTCGTGCGGGACCACCACGCACCACGAGCGTTCAGCGATCCCCGTTGTCACGAGCGTGCCTCCTCGGACACCGCCGGAATCCATCGGTACGGCTCACCCTCGGGGCAGCCGCACCTCTGCGACCGTACCGCCCCCGGGGCGGGGACGCAGGGAAACCCATCCATTCTGTCGTTCGACGATCCGCCGGACCAGATAGAGCCCGAGTCCGGCGCCCGGATAGCGCCGCCGGTCGCCCGACTCCCCCTGCCAGAACCGCTCGAAGGCACGTTCGACGTGCTCCGGTCGGATGCCGACGCCGCGGTCGCTGACCCGGAATGCCACCGTTCGCCGGTCCGCCTCCGCGCGCAGCTCCACGGGGGAGTCGGGGGGCGAGTACTTGTCCGCGTTCGTCGCCAGCTCGGTCAGCACGGTGGCGAGGCTGGCCCGGTCGCCGAACGCCTTCGGCAGGTCTGCCGGGAGGGCGAGGACCAGCCGGCGACGCAGGTGCGAGGGGAGGTCGGCCACCGCGGCGCGCAGCGCCTCGACCAGATCGAAGGGTACGGGGGGTGCGCCGCCGACCGGTCCGGCGTCGTTGGCCGCGGAGAGGAGTCGGTCGACCAGGCGGGCGAGTTCACCGGCCCGTTGCCCGATCACCCGAGCTGCCTGGCGCCGGTCGGGTTCGGCGAGCGATTCCCAGTGGTCGGTCAGGGTGTCGGCGTACCCCTTGATCACGGTGACCGGGGTACGGAGTTCGTGGCTGGTGACCGCGACGAAGAGGTCGGTGTCGTGGTCGGCGCGGAACTGGTCGGTGACGTCGCGGAAGGTGACCACGCGGGAGGTGACCGCACCGGGCAGCTCACCCGATGTGATCTTGATCCAGCGCCCGTCCGGGAGCCGGTGGTCGAGAACCTGTCCCGGGGGTGGCAGCGGGAAGGGCAGTGGTTGGTTGAGCACCTGGTCCGCGCCGCGTCCGACGATCTGTGCGGCGGCCGGGTTCCAGAGCCGGACCAGACCGTCCCGGTCGGCGATGGCCAGGCCGTCGGCGAGCGCGGCGACCACCGGCCCGTCCCCGTGGATCGGCAGTCCCGCCTGGTCGCCGTAGACGTGCGCCACGCAGGTGGCGAGATAGGTGAGTACGGCGCGGTGCTCCGGCGTGCAGTCGTCGTCGCCGTCCGGGTAGAACGCGTGCAGGCTGCCGATCATCACGCCGCCGATCTCGGCCCGGGCGACCCCCATCCGGCGCAGGTCCGAGCCGTCGGGTTGCCGGCCGAGTTCCCAGGAGAGCGCTTCGACCCGCATGTCCTGGACCCGAGACCCGGTCCGCAGGCGTTCGGTCGCCGGGTCGTCGAGCGGCACGGGCCGACCGATCGCCCATTCGGCGCCCCCGGAGGCAGCGATGATCCTGCCCTGGGTGGGGCCGTACTCCACAAAGGCCATGCCGACCGCACCGAGCACCCGTTGGGCGACCCGGAGCAGGTGGCTGAGGACCGGCAGGGCGGCGTCGCCTGAGTTGATCATCTCGATGATCACGGTCTGGCCGGTGATGAGGGCGGAGTAATCGGGGCGGTCCGGCATGCCCCGAGTCTGCCTCGTCCGGTCGGTTTTGGGCAGTACCGGGTCGGGCGTCGGCTACTTGTCCGGTCGATGGCCGGTGACGGGACTGTCAGCAGCCGGTCAGCGTCCCAGCCGGTCGAGGATCAGAGCCGGACGGTCGGTGATGATGCCGTCGACCCCGCAGTCGAGGACCAGGTCGAGGTCGGCCGGGTCGTTGACGGTCCAAACGTAGACCTGGTTCCCGGCTGCCCGCAGTGCCGGCACCAGTCGCGGGCGGGCCCGGACGAGACCGATGCCGGGGCCTGCGATCCGGGTGCCGAACGGCAGCCGACCCAGCCGCAGCCAGGGCGGCAGCACCTCAAGTAGCAGCACGGTGGGCAGGCCCGGGGCCAGGTCGCGGATCCGACGTACGGCCAGCGGCGAGAAGGACATCACGGTGACCCGCACCGCCCCGTCCGGGTCACCGTCGACCAACCCGTGCTGGCGGAGCAGTTCGACCAGTCGGCGTTCCACGTCCGCCCCGTACCGGGTGGGGTGTTTGGTCTCGATCAGCAGCCGGACGGGTCGGCCGGCCGCCCGGACCGCGCGCAGCAGCCCGTCGAGGGTGAGCAACCGGGTACGGGACGGGTCGACCGGTACGTCGGTCGGGGCGTCCTCGCCAGCCAGACTGTCGTGCCAGGAGCCGAAGTCGAGTTGGTCGAGTTCGGCGAGGGTACGGGCGCTCACCCGACCTCGACCGTTGCTGGTCCGGTCCAGCCGTCGGTCGTGTACGCAGACCAGGTGCCCGTCGCGGGTCAACCGGACGTCGCACTCCAACCCGTCGGCGCCCTCGTCGAGAGCGCGCAGGTACGCGGCCAGGGTGTGTTCCGGCAGCGCGGCGGAGGAGCCACGGTGCGCGAACACCAGGGGCCCGGTCATCCTCAGATCACTCGGGCCGGCTGTCCGTTCTCGCTCTCCAACGGTCGGCCGGCCGCCGCCCACTCCTGCATGCCGCCGTCGAGGTTGCGTACGTTGTCCCAGCCGTTGCCGAGCAGGTACGAGACCACCTGGCCGGAGCGACCGCCGGAGCGGCAGACGACGACCACGTCCTGGTCGGTGGGGAGGTCGGCGAGGCGGGCCGGCACCTCCATCATCGGCAGGTGGTGGGCGCCGGGTGCGTGTCCGGCCGCCCACTCGTCGGGCTCGCGGACGTCGAGCAGGTACGCGTCGGCGTCGACCTCGGTCACGGAAACTGCGGGCACTCCTGGTCGGTTCACGGCAACCAGCCTAGAGCCCTCCGGGTGGACAGGCCCACCTGGGCGTGCGCATCTTTATAGGTGGTTCACCCACTTTGGGTTGGATTGTGCCCAGCTATCCAGATCGGGGCCGCGCAACGACTGGAACAGCCCGGCGGCGCCCTCGTCCAGTACGACGTACGACGTGTCGCCGATCATTTCCGAGCGGGAGGGGACCTGGATCCCCTTCATCGCCTCCGGGCGCAGCCCACGCAGGCCGAAGAGCAGATCCTGGGTCGGCATCCCGTTGGTGTCGACGGTCAGCGAGGCGCCCACGGCGCGGATCACCTGGTCGAGCTTCATCGGATTCGTCCGCAGATCGGTCGTGTTGGCCTTGTCCATGATCGCCCGCAGGAGTTGCTGCTGGTGCCGTTGCCGATCGAAGTCTCCCCCCGGCAGGTCGTACCGCTGCCGGGCGTAGTCCAACGCGCGGGCGCCGTTCATCTCCTGGCAGCCGGGGTTGAACTGGGTGTTGGTGTGGATCGACCGGACCGGGGTGTCGACGCACATTCGTACCCCGCCGAGCAGGTCGATCACCTTGCGGAAGCCGGAGAAGTCGATCAACGCGGCGCCGTCGAACCGGAGTCCGGTGACCTGGGTCAGTGTCGCGGAGAGCAGACGCGCGCCAGGCTGTCCACCGCCGCCGAAGTGGAACGCGGAATTGATCTTGTCGGAGCCGCCGCCGTACGCGTTCCCCGGCGATGGTGGGATCTCCACCAGGAGATCCCGGGGTACGGAGATGAGGTAGGCCCGTTCCCGTCCGGCGGGTATGTGTGCGATCAGGATCGTGTCGGCGCGTTGGTCCGACTGTTCGGCGGTGCTGCGACGGTCCGAGCCGACCAGCAGGTAGTTGAGCGGGCTGTTGGCCGACGAGCGGTCCCGTCGAGCGGCCGGGTCGAGTAGCAACTCCTTGGCCACGCTCTGGTCGTACCGTTTCGTCACGCCCTGGAGCCCGAGGCCGGCGACGAGTGCGATCAGCACCAGTCCGAACCCGATCCCGATCAGGGCCCGTGGCCAACGGGGGAGACGACGTACGGGTGTGGTGCGACGACTCCGCTCGTCCGATGGTGACGAGTCGGCCTTCTGTACCGAGTGCCCCGGCTTACCCGGGGTAACCCGTTTCCTCCTGAACGTGACTACCTCCCGGACCCCTGTCGCGTGAGGATGTCTCACGTGCGACCTGAATCCGGCCTACCCGTCCAGCGGAATTTGTAGCCTCGCCGGGCCTACTTCCTGGGCCTGGCTACTTCTTGTTGGAAATCACGTTCGGGTTGGCCGCGACGAACTCTGCGAGCCGGTCCTCCTTGACCGCCTTGAACATCTCCAGGCTGATCGGCTTGAGCTGCTCCCGCTCCTCTTCACCCTGGGTCGTCGAGTTGAAGGAGCCGTCGTTCGTCCGGAGCATGACCATGTCGTTGGCGGCGACGCCGCGCAACGTGAAAACGAAGTCCGGGACGCTCGCCGAACCGGT
Source organism: Micromonospora sp. NPDC050417 (assembly GCF_044458865.1). NCBI lineage: Bacteria > Bacillati > Actinomycetota > Actinomycetes > Micromonosporales > Micromonosporaceae > Micromonospora > Micromonospora sp. NPDC050417. Next base: position 118,773 of record NZ_JBITIH010000002.1, on the reverse strand, counting down.
GTCCAGCACGAACGCCTTGCCGGCGGCCTTCATCAGAGCGTTGAGCTTGAGGGGGTTGGTCGCAGCCCCGTCCTCCATCGCCTTCTTCGCCATGGCCTTGATGAGCTGCTGCTGGTGCTGCTGCCGGTCGTAGTCGCCGTTCTTCAGGCCGTAGCGCTGGCGGGAGTAGTCCAGGGCCTCCCAGCCCTCCATGTCCCGGCAGCCCTTCTTGTGCACCACCGGCTTCATCGGCTTGCCGGTCTTCTTGGCGTCCGCGTTCCACATGGGCTTACCGTCGACCAGCTTCATGTGGTACGACTCGACCTCCTGGTCGACGCAGAGGTGCACCGAACCGAGTGCGTCGATGACGCTGCGGAAACCGCCGAAGTCGATGATCGCCGCGCCGTCGAAGCCGATCCCGGTCAGGCTCTTGATGGTGGCGGCCATCTGTTGTGCGCCGCCGGCCCAGCCGCCGCCGTTGCGGGCACCGATCTCGAACGCGCTGTTGATCTTTGCCGCGCCGCCGTTCCAGTTCGCCCTCTTGTTGGCGGGCACCTGTACCTCGGTGTCCCGGGGAATCGAGACCAGGTATGCCTGGTCGTGACTGGCCGGGATGTGCAGCACGATGATGGTGTCCGCGCGGACGTCCTCTGGATCCCACGACCCGCGGACGTCAACGCCGAGCAGGAGCATGTCGATCGGACCCTTGAGGTCCTTGCCGCCCTCGGCCTCCGACTTGCCGGCTCCGCCGAGCAGGTTGTCCTGCTCGATGCTGCTGGTGACCTGGTTGAGCGCGGCCTTGCTGCCGGCGATCGCGACACCGCTGGTCACCATCAGTACGGCCCCCACGATCAGGGTGAGCCGGGCCCAGAGCGGGTCCTTTCGGCGGGGGGCACGCCTGCCGGTCTTGATGGTCCTACCGCTGCCGCCGTTGGGACCGAGGATGCTCTCGACGCGGATCGGCTTCTCGGTCGGGTCCGACGACGTCGGACGTCGGCGGGTCTGAGCCGGCATGCTCGCTCCAGGGCGCGGATCGAAGGGGGCCAGCCCACTGTACGGAAACAAATGCGATCTGGCGAGTTTCCTTACGTTTCAGCCACGTGTCGTGTCTCCGTCGATCACCCACACTGGACGATCGACGGAGAGGATGAAGCCATGGACGGTAACCGATTCAGTTACCGTCCGGATTGGTCAAATCACTCTCGGATCAGCGGTTCGCGTAGCTCGAAATACGGGTGCCGTCCGCGTACCTCGGTGGTTCGTCATTCTCGAACGAGCGACTGGAGATGTTCCCTCCGTGCCGTACGCTCCGTCGAGCCACTGCCAACCGCTGGTGACGGACGAGAGGCGCCCGATGATCGGGTTGTTCGACGCGTTCGGTTCGGCCCGTTGGTAGAAGCACGCGTACGGGTATGGGCAATTCCTGGGGGCCGATGCCGGCTGAGCCACGGCGAGGGATCCGGCGATTCCGAAAAGAGTCGCCCCGAATGCGTGTGATCCACAAAGCATTGAGATAAATAGATATGGATTTGTGCTGTCAAAATCGACGAGCTCTGCTTCGCGGGCGTCGGCCGCAGGTTAGTTGGCTGGTGGGCTGGCCGGCTTACCGGAGGTCGAAGTCGCCCACTCGGCCATCTTGTCGGCCGCCATCGCCTGATACATCGCCAACGCCTTCTCCCGGTCGGAGACCACGACCGACTCTCCGTCGATCATGTCGCTACCCACGTTCGGGCTGGTGAAGAAGTGCAGGTTCTCGCCACGCAGTTTGCGGAACTCCACCGCCATGTCCACGATGGAAAAACCCTGGTCGACGGTGACGGCGGCGGTGACCGACTTCAGGAACGAGTTCAGTTTCGCCGGGTTGCTCAAGGTGTCGGAGCTCGCCGCCTTGTCCAACAATGCCCGCAGGAATTCCTGTTGGTGACGCATCCGCGCGAAGTCCCCGTCAGGGAACTGCTTGCGCTGGCGGATCCAGTCGAGCGCCTCCGTGCCGTTCATGTGGTTGACGCCCTTGTCGAACTTGCGGAAGGGCTTGTGGATGGAGGTGATGCTGCGTTCGACGTTCAGATCCACACCCCCCAACGCGTCGGTGACCTCTTTGAAGCCACCGAAGTCGATTGCCATCACGTGGTTGATGCGCACGTCGGTGATGCACTCGACGGTCCGTACGGCCAGCGGCAGGCCACCGAACGCGAAGGCTCCGTTGATCTTCCCGCGTCCACCGCTCCCGCACTCCGCCCCGGCCCCGTCCGGAATCGGTACGTAGAGGTCACGCGGAATCGAGACCAGGTACGCCTCCTGGTGATTCGCCGGAATGTGCATCACGATGATCGTGTCGGCGCGCCACTGGCTCGACTGGTCCACGGGTGCGTCCGGATCGCGCGAGTCGCTTCCCACCAGCAGGATGTTGAGCGCTCCGTTGAGTGACTTCGGTCGGTCGCCGGCCAACTCCGAGAACGGGTCGGTCCGGGCCAGGTCGTTGTCCAGTCCGCGTGCGTACAGCCAGGTCCCGCCTGCGGCGAGCAGTGCGAGGACGAGCAGTCCGACACAGGCCACCAGCGCGATTCGTCCCCACCGGGGTTGCGGTCCCCTGCGGAGCGGGCCTCCCGGACCCACCGGTCCACCCGGGCCTCCCGGCCCACCCGGGCCCCTGCCGTAGGTGCGAGCCGACGGACCGCCACTGCGCGGGCGGGGACGCGCCGCGCCGCGCACCGGTCGGGAGTCGTCGGAGCCGGAGACGGCGGCACGTCCGGAGGCGCCGCCGGACGACCTGGGGTGGATGTTGGCGGACGAGGGACCGGTCGACGCGCTGGCTGACATGTGCATCAGGGTACGGAGCGATGCCAAGGGACGCCCGGTAGCAACGGCCGAAACGGTGTGTTTCGCCCCGAATGGGGCGGTCAGCCCAGGCGCTGGCTGAAGTGCGCGATCGTCCGGCGGAGCCCTTCCTCGGGTCCCACGCTCGGGGTGTATCCCAGGCGCTCGCGGGCCAGGGTGAGGTCCGGCCGGCGCATCTCCGGGTCGTCGGCGGTCCGGTCGACGTAGGTGACCGACGAGCCGCTGCCGGTCAGTGTCACGATCAACTCGGCCAGTTCGCGCATGGAGACCTCGTGCTCCGTGCCGCAGTTGATCGGCCCGGTCTCGGTCGAGTCCAGCAGCAGCAGGATGCCCCGCACCAGGTCGTCGACGTAGCAGATCGAGCGGGTCTGCGACCCGGTGCCGTGCACGGTGATCGGTTCTCCGCGCAGCGCCTGCGTGATGAAGGTGGGGATGGCCCGACCGTCGTCCGGCCGCATCCGTGGCCCGTACGTGTTGAAGATCCGGACAATGGCCGTGTCGAGCCCGTGGAACCGGTGGTACGCCATGGTCGCCGCCTCGGCGAAGCGCTTGGCCTCGTCGTAGACGCTGCGGATGCCGACCGGGTTCACGTTGCCCCAGTAGGTCTCCGTCTGCGGGTGTTCCTTCGGGTCGCCGTACGCCTCCGAGGTGGAGGCCATGAGGAACCGGGCCCCGTCCGCCACCGCCCGGTCGAGCAGGTGCAGGGTCGCGATGGAACCGACCCGGAGGATCTCGATCGGCAACGTGGCGAAGTCGGTGGGGCTCGCCGGAGAGGCGAGATGCATGATCGCGTCGAACCGGGCGGCGATCGCCGGCTGGTGCTCGGGCAGCCCCTCGGAGACGTCCGCCTCGACGAGGGTGAAGCGCGGGTGGTCGATCAGATGGGCGACGTTCTCCTTCGACCCGGTGACGAAGTTGTCCACCACGACCACCGTGCAGCCGCGCGCGATGAGGGCGTCGACCAGGTGGGACGGAACGAAGCCGGCGCCTCCGGTGACGAGGATGCGGTGACCTGATCCGAATCGCTGGGCTACCACCATGTCGTCAGCCTACCCAGAACGCGTATGCCCTAAGGGGGATGGGTAGGCGAGGGTGCTCGTACCGGGGCGGTGACGGCGCGTGGTTGCCGAATGATCGCGTACGGTCACCGCTCGACGGCGTCGACAGCGATCGGGGCCGGGCGACCAGTGCGGTCGCCCGGCCCCGACAGGTGGGTTCCGTGCCCGTGTGCGCCGAACTCAGGTCAGTGGGCGCCGTGTCCGGTCAGCGCACGTACCTCAAGCTCCGCGTACTTCTCCTCGTCGGTCTCCTTGGAGACGATCGTGCCGATCCAGCCGGCGAGGAAGCCGAGCGGGATCGAGATGATGCCCGGGTTGGAGAGCGGGAACCAGTGCCAGTCCTGGTCCGGGAACATCGAGGTCGGCGCTCCCGACACCACCGGCGAGAAGAACACCAGCAGTACGGCGCTGAGCAGGCCGCCGTAGATCGCCCAGACCGCGCCCGAGGTGTTGAACCTCTTCCAGAACAGGCTGTAGAGGATCGCCGGGAGGTTGCCGGACGCGGCGACCGCGAACGCCAACGCCACCAGGAAGGCGACATTGAGGTTCTGCGCGAAGATCGACAGGGCGATGGAGATCGCGCCGATCACGAAGGCCGAGATCCGGGCGACCCGCACCTCCTGCCGCTCCGACGCCTCGCCACGCTTGATCACGTTCGCGTAGAAGTCGTGCGCCAGGCTCGACGACGACGCCAGGGTCAGGCCGGCGACCACCGCGAGGATGGTGGCGAAGGCGACCGCGGCGATGATCGCGAGCAGGGTGGCCCCGCCGAGGTCACCGCCGAAGAAGTCGGCGCCGAGCGCCTGGGCCAGTTGCGGCGCGGCGGTGTTGCCGGCCTTGTCCTGCGCGGTGATCGCCGCCCCGCCCACCAGTGCCGCCGCGCCGAAGCCGAGGGCGAGGGTGAACAGGTAGAACGTGCCGATGATGCCGATCGCCCAGAGCACGCTCTTGCGGGCTGCCTTGGCTGTCGGCACGGTGTAGAACCGGATCAGGATGTGCGGCAGACCGGCGGTGCCGAGCACCAGGGCGATGCCGAGCGAGAGCAGGTCCACCTTGTTGTAGAAGGTCTGGGTGGCGTTGCCGGCGACCTCGACGCCGTACCGCAGTCCGGGTTCGAGGAACGCGTCGCCCTTGCCGGAGGTTGCCGCCGCGTCACCGAGCAGCGCGGAGAGGTTGAACTTGTAGTGCGCCAGCACCAGCAGGGTCATCACCAGCGCGCCGGTCATCAGGAGGAACGCCTTGACGATCTGCACGTAGGTGGTGCCCTTCATGCCACCTACCGTCACGTAGATGATCATGAGGGCGCCGACCAGGATGATGGTCGCGATCTTGGCGGCGTCGGCGTCCATGCCCAGGAAGGTCGTACCCGGGCGGATTCCGAGCAGGAGCGCCACCAGCGCACCCGCGCCGACCATCTGGGCCAGCAGATAGAAGATCGACACGGTGATGGTGGAGACCGCCGCGGCGGTACGGACCGGCCGCTGCCGCATCCGGAACGCCAGCACGTCCGCCATCGTGTACCGGCCGGAGTTCCGCAGCAGCTCCGCCACCAGCAGCAACGCGACGAGCCACGCCACCAGGAAGCCGATGGAGTAGAGGAAGCCGTCGTAACCGTAGAGCGCGATGATGCCGGCGATGCCGAGGAACGAGGCGGCCGACATGTAGTCACCGCCGATCGCCATGCCGTTCTGGAAACCGGAGAACGAGCGGCCACCGGCGTAGAAGTCGGTCGCGGTCTTGGTCTGCCGGCTGGCCCAGATGGTGATTCCCAGGGTGGCCGCGACAAAGACGAGGAAGAGCGTGATGGTCAGCGTACGGGCGGTGTCGTCCCCGGCCGCTGCGGCGAACACGGTCGGCATCAGGACTCATCTCCCTTGTCGGTCCCGTTGTCCAACTCCGCCCGGATGCGGTCGGCGACCGGGTCCAGCTTGCGGTCGGCGTACCGGGAGTAGAGCCAGGCGATCACGAACGTGGAGACGAACTGGAGCAGCCCGAAGACGAGGGCCACGTTGATGTTGCTGCCGAAGAGCTTGGTGCTCATGAAGCCGCGCGCGTACGCGGAGAGGATCACGTAGAGGGCGTACCAGAGGAAGAACGCCACCGTCATCGGGAAGACGAAGCTGCGGAGCGCCTTGCGGAGCCCGTTGAACTCGTCCGACTGTTGTACTGCGACGTACCGATCCGGCGCGCTCGCCGGTGCGGGAGCATCCGTGGACATGGGAGTCACCACCTTCGCAGGTGTGGGGGATTTCGCGCACCGTATGGACCCCGATGACCTGCCGGGAAGCGACCGCCGAGGCGGCGGCGGCCGGCTGCGCCGAACGGGCTACTGGCTGCGCCCAGTGACCCCCGTCACGCCGCTCAACGGCGGTCGACCCGAGCGGGTCGGCGTGGCCCGGTCGAGGGCGACGAGTCAGCCGGCCAGGCCCCGGTAGCGACCCCGGTGGTACACCATCGGCACGCTCTCGCCCACCAGCTCGACCAGCTCGACCGTCGCCTCCACCAGGAGCGACCACCCGTACTCCCGGGACGCGTCGAGCCGGCAGCCCATCCAGGCCCCCGCATCCGCGGGAACCGGACCGTACCCGGTGCTGGTCCACTCCCCGGTCGCGAAGAGACCACCGGGGGCCGGGAACAGGCCGGCGAACTGGTCGGCGAGCTGTCGGTGTGTCGGGCTGAGGGTGGCGACGGCGAAGCGGCCGGTCACCGACGCGGCCTCCCAGAAGTCCGACTCCTCGTCCACCAGGCCGAGCACCCGGCCTGGTTCCCCGTCGGCGACCAGCATCGACGAGACGGTCAGCCCGGCCGGGGCGACCCGGACGCCCGCGTTCCCACTGCTCATGCCCGTGCTGCCGTCGCTCATGGCCGTGCTGCCGTCGCCGCCGGCGGTCCAGAGCGTCACCGCGTTCGCCAGGCGTCCCCGCATCCGTCGGATCGGGGAGCGGTCGGAGTCCGGGGTGGCGAACGGGTCCGTGTCGTGGATCCGGGCGCCCGGTTCTGGATTCACGTGAAACATCCCGTCCGTAGGGGGCCGATTCCGCTCACGGGGTCATTCTGGCCGGTCACCGGCGCGGTGTGATCGCGACCAGTAGTTCGGGCATCCGTCGGTCGAGTTCGTCGCCGGCGAGACGGATGCCGACCGCCAGTGCGCCGAGACCGTACGCCAGCCCGACCGGGAGCGCCAACCAGAGCCAGACGTCGCCGAAGAGCGCCGTGGCGACCACCATCGGCAGGGCGAGCACCGAGCCGATCACCATCGCCAGCAGCACCTGGGCGCTCTTCGCCACCCCGGCGCCGCTGTTCATCGCGAACGGGTTGGTGCTCTCGGGCAGGGCGTACGGGCTGAGGATGGAGACGTACAGGGTGACCGCGAGGCCGCTGCCGTACGCGGCGAAGAGCGATCCGGCGAGCACGCCGATCCAGCCGGGTTCACGGCGGAAGAACGCCAGGATCACCGCGATCACCACCAGCAGCGGAGCCACGTAGAGCGAGAACGCGACCACCCGCGCCCGCAGCTCCAGTCTCCCGGGCACACCGGCGATCACGTTCGCCGCGTACGCGCTGCCGTCCCAGCCGAACTGGTTCGCCGGGGTGACCGCCGCGACCACCCCGACGAAGACCATCGACAGGCTCACCAGCACCGGGGACGCGCCCAAGCCGACCGAGCCGCTGGTCAGGCCCTCGCTGCCCAGGTTCACCGTGACCGGGACGAAGATGCCGACCACCGCGAAGGTGATCAGATTGGCCCGGCGCCGGGTGTCCCGCCACCAGTACCGGGCTTCGCGGGCGACCAGCGCGCCATACCTGTCGCGGGGCAACCAGCCGAGCACCCGGGGAAAGAGCTGGGCGCTGGCCGACCCGCCGGTGACCGGCTGGGCCTGTGCCGCGGCGTCGACGTTGACCGTGCCGAGCATCGCCGACTCCAGCGAGGCCGACCACCAGCGCAGCAGCGCGCCGATGGCCACGGCGGTGATCAGCAGTTTGAGAGGCACGGCCCAGGCCCGACCGTCCGCGACGTCCAGGCCGATCGTGTACGGCGCCGCGACCGGGGTCCAGCTCAGCACCCGTGCGATCACGGCGAGCTGGTCCCAGTCCGCCCGCTCGGCCGCGCTCAGCACCGCCACCTGGAGCGGGCCGAGCAGGGCGGCGCAGACCGCGAGCAGGATCGCGGCCAGGTCGCGCACCTTCCGGGACCGGAGCATGTTGGCGAAAGCACTGGTCACCGCGCGGCTGGCGGTGACGCAGAGCAGGAGGCCGGCGACGATGCCCAGCGCGGCGAACAGGCCCGCCACCCAACCGCCCAGCGCCCAACTGCTCAACACCAGGCCGGCGGTGGCGAGCAGGGTGGCAGCCGCGGGCACCCCGATCAGCGCCGCGGCGAGCAACCCGGTGAGCAGGGTGCGTCGGGAGAGCGGGAGCAGGGCGAAGCGCGCCGGGTCGAGCGTCTCGTCCACGCCGAAGAAGATCAGCGGAAGCAGCAGCCAGCCGATCACCAGCAGCGCGCCACCGAGGCCGCCGGCGATGCCAGCCATCTGCGGGCTGTCCAGCAGCCCCGGTAGGGCCAGCAGGATGAAGCCGGACGCGGCGAACCATCCGCCGATCACGATGCCGCTGAGGAAGATCGCGATCCGCCAGCCCTGGCCACGGAAGCTGTTGGCCATCATCCGCAGCTTGAGCCGGACGAAGTGCCGGGCCGAGACGGGGTGTACGCCGGTCACCGCACCCTGAGGGCTCAGAGCCACGCGAGTTCCTCCCCGGTGGCCGTACGACCGCCGACCACCTCGACGAAGACCTCCTCCAGTGAGCGGTCACCGCGTACCTGGTCGAGGGTGCCGACCCGTTTGAGCGTGCCTTCGGCCAGGATCGCGACGTGGCTACAGAGCCGCTCCACCACCTCCATCACGTGACTGGAGAAGACGACCGTGCCGCCACCGGCGACGTACCGCTGGAGGATGTCCCGGATCAGGGCGGCCGAGACCGGGTCGACCGCCTCGAACGGCTCGTCGAGCACGAGCAGGCGTGGCCCGTGCAGCAACGCGCAGGCCAGCCCGATCTTCTTCTTCATGCCGGCCGAGTAGTCCACCACCAGGGTCCGGCCCGCATCCGCCAACGCGAGTACGTCCAACAGCTCCCCGGCCCGCTGGTCGACCACGGTCTGTTCCATCCCCCGCAGCAGACCGTGGTACGCCAGCAACTCGGCCCCGCTGAGCCGGTCGAAGAGGCGTACCCCGTCGGGCAGCACGCCGAGCAGTTGCTTGGCCCGTACCGGATCGGCCCAGACGTCGTGACCGAGCACCCAGGCCGCCCCCGCGTCGGGCCGGAGCAGCCCCACCGCCATGGAGAGAGTGGTGGTCTTGCCGGCGCCATTCGGGCCGAGTAGCCCGTAGAACGAGCCGGCCGGCACCTCAAGGTCGACCCTGGCCACGGCGACTTTGGCATCGAACCGCTTGCCCAGCCCGCGCAGCGCGAGAGCGGCGTGCTCAGCCCCGATCATTCCTTGACGGTAGTCGCTCTGAGCGCCGAATCGTGTCCGTGCCGTGCCGATGCGTCACACGTACCCCTCGCCCGGTCCAGACCACGACGTCCGGTTCGTCGATCTACGGCTCGCGGTGGGGATTCCTACAGGTTGATGCCGGCTCGCTCGGCCAACTCGACCGCGTCCGCGCGAATCGAAGCCGGTGCCTCGGTAGCCAGCCGGGTCAACATGTCCCGGGCAGGCGGGGAGTACCGCACCGTTTCCGGTGAAGTCGAGTCGGCCTTCGTCAGCAGATGCAGGGTCGCCTCCCGGGCGCCTTCGAGGTCGGCGCTGCGGGCCAACTCGACGTAGTGCCGGCCCCGGCGCTCCGTTGACGGGATGGTGGCCGGGTCGAGCGCATGCGCCCGGCGCTGCGCTTCGTCGGGGTCGCCGAGATCGACGGCGCACATCACCGCGTACACCTCGACCAGCGGTCGGGACACCCGGGTCCGTAGACCAACGTAGTCCGCCGGTAGCGCCCGGTGGACGACGCCTCGTGCGGACTCCCAGTCGGTCCACGCGCCCTGGTCGCCGGTCCGCGCGCGGGTCAGCGCCGAGCACAGGTACAGGTCGGCCAACATCTCGGCGTATTCGGCCGGTCCGTCCGCCACCTGCGGCTCGATCAGGCCGCGCGCTTCGAGTAGACGCTCAATCGCCTCATCGCCCCGGCCGATGGATCGGAGCAGGTGCGCCGCGTACCAGATGGCCTGTGCCAGGGCGAGCGGGTCGTCCGCCTCGATGGCGGCGGCCATGCCCCGGTCGACGGTCAGCCAGCACAGTTCCCGATCGCCGTGCCACGCCAGGTACGCCTGGGCGAGATGGTATGACTGCGCGAGCAAAGCCAGGGAGGCCCGCCGGTCTGGCCCCTCGTGTAGTCGAGCCGCCCGCTGACTGGCGTCGAGGAGGTCGGGCAGCAGCATCCCGACCTCGGTGCGCTGCTGCCGCGAGGTGTGCCAGGTCTGCCAGGCAAAGTCGGTCGCCCCACGCAGGTAGTCGGTGCTGGTGGGCTCGCCGATCATGGTGACGTGCCACGCGGTCAAAGCGCGGCGCACGTTCTCGACTCCGGGGTGACTGGGGCGGCCGTCGAGAGACAAGGTGACCGTCGGTCCGAACAGATCACCGAGGTCACGGACGCCGAGAGGCGGAGCGAGCTGCTGAGCTGCTCTCAACGTCAGCGACCGCTTGCCGTTCTCGATGAACTTGACGGTGGCGGGCGAGAGGCCGGCCAGTCCGGCAAGACGTTCACGGGACAGGCCGGCGGCCCGGCGTAGGCGCTCGACTCGCTGTCCTGGTGAGGGCTGTGACTGCTCGGCCATCTGACACCTCACTGGATGGGGTACATCATGTACCCGACCGTACACCGCATTGTCGAACGTCTCTCTCCACGCCTCCTCGGCAGGGCCCGGGTAGGTCACTCCACAGGAGAGGCACTACAGGCGTAGTGCCTCCGGGGCGTGCAGGCGCAGCATGGTGGCGCCGACGTCGGCCGGCGCCCGGCGCCGGGTCGCCATCGACACCGCCACCATGACGGTGAACGCCAGCGGCACGGTCCACGCGGCCGGCTGGGCGATCAGCGTCGCCGGCCAGCCCGAGAGCGGCGAACCGACCACGGTGACCAGGACCGCCAGGATCGACGCCCCGCCACCGGCCAGGATGCCCGCCGCCGCGCCCAGGTCGGTCAGCCCCCGCCACCAGATGCCGAGCACCAGCAGCGGGCAGAAACTCGACGCGGCGACCGCGAACGCCAACCCGACCACCTGGGAAACGTCCAACCCGGAGACGTTGAGCGCGAGCACCAGCGGAACCACCCCGGCGACCAGGGTGGCCAGCCGGAAGTCGCGTACCGAACCACGACCGAGCACATCCGTCGAGATGACCCCGGCGACGCTGGTGAGCAGGCCGGACGAGGTGGAGAGGAACGCCGCGAAGGCACCGGCGGCGACCAGGGCGGCGAGCAGTTGCCCGGTCAGGCCGCCGCCGAGTGCCGCACCCGGAAGCAGCACCACCACCGCATCCGTCTGCCCGGTCAGCAACAACTGCGGGGTGTAGACCCGGCCGAGGACGCCGTACAGGGTGGGCAGCAGGTAGAACATCCCGACCAGGGCCAGGACCACCAGCGTCGTCCGGCGGGCGGCGGCACCGTCCGGATTCGTGTAGAAGCGGACCAGCACATGTGGCAGCCCCATCGTGCCCAGGAACGTCGCCAGGATCAGCGAGTACGTGGCGAAGAGGTCCTGGTCCTCGCTGCCGGCGGCGCTCGGCAGCAACCAGTCCGGCCCATCCGTGATCGCGCCGGACACCTCCGGCACCGGGTCACCGGCGGCGAAGGTCAGCTCGTCGCCGGGGCGTACCGCCCGGGTTTCGCCGTCGGGCAGGGTGAGGGTCGCCGGCTCCTCGACCACGACGGTGATCGCGGTCCGGAACGTCGGCCCGTCCGACGGCGTCACCGCCGGACGGCCGTCCGACTGCCACTGCAACGCCAGGAAGATCACCGGTACGGCGAGCGCGGTCAGCTTCAACCAGTACTGGAACGCCTGCACGAAGGTGACCGCCCGCATCCCGCCCAACGCCACGTTCGTCGTCACCACCGCCCCCACCAGCAGCGCACCCAGCTCGTACGGGCCGCCAGCGACCGTGGTCAGGGTCAGCCCGGCGCCCTGTAACTGCGGCACCAGGTAGAGCCAGCCGATGAAGATGACAAAGAGCGTGGCGAGCTTGCGCAGCCACCGCGAACCGAGCCGCACCTCGCAGAAGTCCGGCAGGGTGAACGCCCCGGACCGGCGCAGCGGCGCCGCCACGAAGAGCAGCAACGCCAGGTAGCCGGCGGCGAAACCGACCGGATACCAGAGCACGTCTACGCCGTACTTCAGGATCAGCCCTGCGATGCCGAGGAACGACGCCGCCGACAGGTACTCCCCACCGATCGCCGCCGCGTTCCAGTTCGGGCTGACCGAACGGGAGGCGACCAGGAAGTCCGAGGTGGTCCGGGCAAGCTTGAGCCCGTAGAAACCGATCGCGACAGTGATCAGGGTGACCGCGACGATCGACGGCACCAGGTACGGGTTCGCCACCTCAGCGCTCCGGTCGCTGAACCAGGTCGGTGAAGTCCTGCTCGTTGCGTTCGGCCAGCCGCACGTACGCCCAACCGATCCCGACCAGGAACGGGAACGCGCAGACACCAAGCAGCAACCAGGGCAGGTTCACCCCGAACAGCTTCACCGCACCGGCAGCCGGGGCGATCGCGAACATCAGCGGCAGGCCACCGAGTCCGATCGCGACCACCAGGGACAGGCGCAGGGCGAGCGCCAACTGTGCGCGTACCAGGCCCCGGACCAGTGCCTCGCCGACCACGGTCTGCTGGGTCAACTCGGTCCGGGTGCGCTCCGGTCCGCGACGCTGCCGCGCCACCTCGGCCAGCACGACCCGGGACCGGGGCAGCAGGGTCGGAGCCGCCGGATCGGGGGACGGATCGATGGGAGCGGCCATTCCGGCAGTCTCGCCCCCCGCCGCCGATTGTCAAGTGCGGGGTAAGGAAGGGCCCCTTGTTATCGCTTTCCGTTGTACTAGGGGCCCTTCCTAACCTGTCAGCGTGCGCCGGGACAGGTTCCGTACCGCTGGCTGGGTCCGGTTACCGGGTCGGCGCGGAGCAGTTCCCACGCGGCGGAGCGGCCGAGGTTCGCACTCCGCCAGTCGTCGGGGTGGTCGGTCAGGTCCTGAGCGATTTCCCGCAACGCGCAGTCGCGCCACGGGTCCGGGAGCCGGTCGAGGGCCGGCACCGCGTCGGCGGAGAGCCGGGACAGATACTCCAGGTCCAGCCGATCGGTGGCGAGGAACCGGTCCACATTCCGCTCGGCGATCAGCCGGTCCGGGTTCGCCACGGCCAGGCCGAGCAGCGCCAGCACCGCCGCGCCCACCACCAGTCGGGGAAGCCAGCTTGCCCGCAGGCGTACCCCGGCGACCAGGACGAGCAGGAAGACCGCGCCCAGCCACAGTTCGCAGGCGGCGACCAGCAGACGTAGCCGGGTGGCGCCGTACACCTGGGTGTAGACGTTCATCCGGTAGAGCGCGGAGGCGACCACGACCAGGCTGAACAGGGTGAGGGCGCCGAGGAGGACCCGGATCAGCAGGCGCTCGGCGACCGTCTCGCGGGGCGCCCAGCGTACGGCACCGCCGATCACCATCAGGGTCAGTACGGTGACCGAGAGCAGTTGCCAGAACCCGCCCCGGGCGTGTTCGGCGTACGTGAGTCCGGCGGTCTCCCGTACGTGTGCGGAACCACCGAACAGGTTCGCGAGCTGCACCAGGACAAACGCCGCGAAGAGCAGGTCGAGCAGGGCCACCGGCACTGCCCACTCCAACCGTCGCAGCCGGTGCCGCGCCGGCCGCTCCAAACCGCTCAGGTCCGGTGGTGCGGCGAGCACGTACGCCGCACCGAGCAGCAGACCACCGGTGGCCAGCCCGACGAAGATCCAACGGAACACCGTCCCGACGGACAGCTCGGGCAGGAGTGCGTCGAGAAGGTCGGCGAAGGCCGCGTCGGCCGAGGCGAACAGCGCGCCGAAGACAACCAGCAGGCAGACGGAGACGGCTGCGGTGGCGAGGGTCCGGCCGATGCCCGCTCGTCCCGCCCGGGTGCTGCCGCGCAGACCGGAGCGCGCCCAGGACCGGGCTCGGAAGACCGATTCGGGGGTGAGCAGGACGGAGAAGAAGAGGCCGGGCAGGGTCTTGCCGTTCATCACCGTCAGGCACGCGGTCACCGCAGCGGTGAGCAGGCAGAAGACGAAGAGCCAGCCGGCAGCCCGAAGACTGCCGACGCCCATCAGCGCCACCGTCGTCGCCGCCCAGAACAGCCGGGCTACGCCCCACCTGGCCGGCCCCGTCCGTACCGGTTCGACCGTTCCGGTACGGTCCGGCTCCCCCGTGGAGCCGGACCGTACCGTGCTCGGACCGGCCGCCGTGGCGTCGGCGCCGACCGTCACCGGTGGGCTGCCGGCAGTCGGCCGGACGGGTACGTCCTTCGTGCTCGCCGGCTCGGTGTCGCCCGAGGCCGTGCGGGTTGCCGCCACGAGCGTGGGGCTGGAGGTCGTGCCAGCCGGGCTGGTCGTCGCCGGGCCGCCTGTTGCCGGGCTGGTCGGCGGTTCAGTCGGCCGGCTGGGCGTCGGGCTCGGTGGTGGGCCGGCCGGCAGGCTCGACGGGCGGCGGATTGCGACGCCGAGTGCCACCGTCCCGGCGACCGCGCCTACCAGCCAACCGACCCCGGGTCGGTCGAGCGGGAGGCTGGCCGCGGTGATCAGCGCCGCACCGGTGATCGCGACGAGGGCCGGCTGGGACGCGCCGCCGGTCGGTCCCGGCCAGCGTCGACGCCAGATCGACGGCGGCGCGGGCGGGCGTGGTGGCGGCACGGTCTCCCAGCGCGTCCCCATCGGCGGCGGCGAGGGCTGTGTCCGCTGCCCTGGCACGGGCGGCGGTGGCATCGCCATCGGCGGGTGCCCGACCGGCGGTCCGGCTGGTGGCGCGACTGGCGGTCCGGCTGGTGGCGCGACTGGCGGTCCGGCTGGTGGTCCGGCTGGTGGCGTGACTGGTGGTCCGGCTGGTGGTCCGGCTGGTGGCGCGACGGGCGGCGTGACCGGTGCCGGCGGTGCAGTCCCGGTCGGCGTCGGCGTCGGCGCGGCCGTCGCCGGTGGCGCGGACGCTACCGGCGGCAACGGGCCGGGGGCCGGGTTCCCCTCGGACGTCGGATCCGATGACGGGCTGGTGGTCATGCATCCTCCGATGAACGCGCGGGCGCAAGAGTCCCGCGCCGGACGGCCGATGTCTGCCCGCCGGACGGCCGGCGTGTGCCGGCGGGCCGGTGGTCGGTGGTACGGATCGAGATCAGGAACCGGTGGCGATCACGGCCTGGGGCAGCCCGAGTGGCAGGGTCACCCGGATTCGGCAACCGATGTTCCGGCGGTCGCCGCTGCTCGCGACGGGGTCGGCCACCGCGATGGTGCCTCCGTGCAGTTCCACCACCCAGCGGGCGATCGCCAGACCGAGTCCGGTGCCGCCGTCGACCGCGCGTGCGCCACGGCTGAACCGTTCGAAGACCCGCGACCGTTCCGCCACCGGTATGCCCTCGCCCTCGTCGGAGACCTCGACGCTCAGCCGATCAGCGTGCTGTTCCGCGGTGACCAGCACATTGCCACCGGCCGGACTGTGCCGGGCCGCGTTGTCGAGCAGATTCGCGAAGACCTGGTGCAACCGCCACGGGTCGGCCTTGATGCTCAGTGGTGTGGCAGGTTGGCGTACCTGGAACTCGACCGTCCGACCGGCGCCGCTCGCGTTCACCGCAGCCTGACGTACGGCGTCGTCGAGGAAGTCGGCGACGTCGATGTCGACCCGGCGCAACGGCACCACCCCGGCGTCGAGCCGGGACAGGTCGAGCAGGTCGGCGACCAGGTGCCCGAGTCGTTCGGTCTGCGCCAGAGCGGTCCGCAGGGTTGCCGGCTCCGGTTCCGCGACCCCGTCCACGATGTTCTCCAGCACACCCTGGAGTGCGGTGATCGGCGTACGCAGCTCGTGCGACACGTTGGCGATCAGCTCTCGCCGCTGCCGGTCCGCCTCCGCCAACTCCGCCGCCATCTGGTTGAACGCGACCGCGAGTTCGCCGACCTCGTCCCGGGAGGTGGCCCGGACCCGACGGCTGTAATCACCCCTGGCCATCGCCCGCGCCGCCGCCGTCATCTCGCGTAGCGGCGAGGTCATGCCATGCGCCAGGACCTGCGAGGTGAGCAGCGCGACGAAGATGGCGGTGGCCGAGGTCCAGGGCGGGATCCAGCCGATGCCGATCCAGAAGAAGCCCAGTCCGGCCGCGCCCGAGGCCACCAGCAGGATGCCGAGTTTCACCTTGATCGACCGGACTGGGTCAAGTGGACGGGGCAGCAGATCGAGCCCCCGGTTGATCCACGTCCAGGTTGCCTCGGTCATGTCCGTACCTCCAGTGCGTAACCGACCCCGTGCACGGTCCGGATCAGATCGGCGCCGAGCTTACGGCGCAGTGCCTTGATGTGGCTGTCCACCGTGCGGGTCCCGGAACTGTCGGCCCAGCCCCACACATCGGTCAGCAGCCGCTCCCGGGGCAGTACGGTCCGGGGCCGGCCGGCGAGGTGGACCAGCAGGTCGAACTCGGTGGGGGTGAGATGGGCCTCGACGCCGGCCCGCCGGACCCGCCGTTCGGCCTGGTTGATCTCCAGGTCACCGAGGCGGAGAACCTGCTGCGCCGTGCTCGCCGCCCGTTCCACCCGCCGCAGCAGCGCGTGCACTCGGGCTGCCAGCTCACGCAGCGAGAAGGGCTTGGTCAGGTAGTCGTCCGCGCCGACCGCCAACCCGACCAGCAGATCGGTCTCGTCGTCACGGGCGGTCAACATCAGTACGGGCACCGGTCGGTCGGCCTGAATCCGCCGGCACACCTCCAACCCGTCGAAGCCCGGCAGCATCACGTCCAGCACCACCAGGTCCGGCGGGTTCAGGCGTACCGACTCGACCGCGGTCGGGCCGTCTCCGGCGATGTCGACGGCGAACCCCTCGGCGCGCAGTCGCGCCGCGACCGACTCCGCGATGGTTCGTTCGTCCTCGACGACCAGGACCCGACGTACGTTCATGACCTGGACTGTAGGCACCGGGGATGGAGAGCGGTGGGGCAGGTTGTGAATAACCTGTGGAGAACGGGACCGGCCTGTGGATAACCGGCTGCCTACCGGTTCCAGTCCTGCTTTGCCGCGCGTACGAGCTTGTCCTTCAGCTCCCGGGTGTGCCGGCGGCTGACCGGCAGCTCGGTGCCGTCAACCACCACCACGTACCCGGAGTTGGCCAGCCGGAGTTCGGCGATGAGTCGCAACTGCACCAGGTAGGACCGGTGGATCCGAACGAAACCCGCGTCCGCCCACCGTTCCGCCAGCGTCGCCAACGGCACCCGGACCAGGTGCGACGCGTCGGCGGTGTAGAGGCGCGCGTAGTCGCCCTGCGCCTCCACCCAACGCACCGCCGACCGGGGCAGCATCCTGGTCGTCCCGGCCAACTCCACCGGAATCGTCGGATCCTCCTCCGCGCGGGCCAGCGCGGCGGGATGGGTGGGCACCACCCGGGCGCCGATCACCCGCCGTAACGACTCGGCGAGCCGTTCGGCGCGTACCGGCTTGCGGACGTAGTCGGTCACGCCGAGGTCGAACGCGTCGACCGCGCCGTCGTCGTACGCGGTGACGAAGACGATCGCCGGTGGCCGGGCGAACCGCCGAAGCACCCGGGCCAGCTCCATCCCGTCCAGGCCCGGCATCCGGATGTCGAGGAAGACCACGTCGACGTCGACATCCCGCAGTACGCGCAGCGCCTCGGTGGCGTCCGAGGCGGTGTGCAACCGGGCCACCCTGGGGTCGGCCCGCAGGTGGTACGCGAGTTCGTCCAGCGCGGGCGGCTCGTCGTCCACCGCCAGCACCCGCAGGAATCCGTTCACACGCGCACCTCCTTCCACCCGGTCAGCCACACACCCGTCAGCCATCCACCCGTCACCCGTTCGCCCGGACGTGCCGGTGGAACTTCGGCACCCGCATGCTCACCTTCGTACCCGATCCCAGCCCTGTCTCGACGACCAGGCCGAACCCGTCCCCGAACGCCGACCGAAGCCGCTCGTCCACATTGGAAAGTCCCACGTGCTGCCCGGAGTCGTCGGCGCTGTCCCGGGCCGCCTCGGCGATCCCGGCCGCGAGCACCGCCGGGTCCATCCCCACCCCGTCGTCCTCCACCGTGATGTGGCACTCGGCCCCGGCGTCACGCGCCTCGATGCTTACCATGCCGAGTCCCGGCTTGCGAGACAAGCCGTGCCGGACCGCGTTCTCGACCAGTGGCTGCAAGCAGAGGAACGGCAGAGTCACCGGCAACACCTCGGGGGCGATCTGCAACCGCACCTGGAGCCGATCACCGAACCGGGCCCGCTCGATCGTCAGGTAACGGTCGATCGACCGCAACTCCTCCGCGAGCGTGGTGAACTCGCCATGCGCCCGGAACGAGTACCGGGTGAACTCGGCGAACTCCAGGATCAGCTCACGTGCCCGCTCCGGATCCGTACGCACGAAAGACCCGATCGCGGTCAACGCGTTGTAGATGAAGTGCGGGCTGATCTGCGCCCGAAGCGCCCGTACCTCGGCCCGCGCCAGTCGCTCCCGCGACGAATCGAGTTCGGCGAGCGCGAGCTGCGCACTCGCCCAGTGCGCCGTCTCCAGCGTGGCCTGCACCAGACCCGGTGCCGGCTGGTCGTCGGCGACCGCCACCAGCACCCCGACCGCCTTCCCGTCCGAGCCGGTCAACGGCGCGACCACCGCACCCCGTACGGGGCAGTCGACCCGGTCGCAGCGCAACTCCGACTCACCGAGCACCGTCGACCGGTTCACGGCGACCGCCCGTTCCGCGGCGGCTACGAACTGGGCGCCATGGTGGCCGCCCCGACCGTCGATCGCCAGCACCTCGACCTCGTCGACCAGCGCCAGGCCGGCCGCACCGACCAGGGCACGCAGATGCCGTACGGCCTTCGCCGCACTTGCCGCCGACAGGCCGGCCCGCAACGGCTCGGCAGCGAGCCCGGCGGTGTGCAGCACGTCGTACGTCGCCAACTGGCTTGCCGTGGCGATACCGCGGCGGGCACGTAACCGCACCACAGCGAAGAGCGCCGCGCCGAGCGCGCTCACCAACGCCAGCACAGCGAGCGCAGCAGAATAGTTCGGCCCCACGAGAAGAGAACCTAGCCCCGACAGACGGCCGACAGACAGGGGGAAGTAGAGCCCACCGGTGGTTCACCCGAGCCGCAAGCCCGCCTCAACCATCACCAAGGTCGCGAGTCGACCGAGCGCCGCCGCGCCGTCTGGAGCCGAGGACGACGAGGCGAAGCCTTCGTCGCCCGCAGGCGAAGACGGCGCATCCGGCGGCGCGAAGCGGAGCGAGCCGCGTCGGCGGAGCCGACGCAGCAGGCACGGAGCGAGCCGCGTCGGCGGAGCCGACGCCAACCTAGTAGGCACCCTTGCGGGCCAGCACCACGCCGACGGTGCGCCAGAGGATGCTGAGGTCGTACGCGAGCGACCAGTTGTCGACGTAGTAGAGGTCGAGTCGGACGGCTTCGTCCCAGGAGAGGTCGGAGCGGCCGGAGACCTGCCAGAGGCCGGTCATGCCGGGGCGGACGAGCAGCCGCCGTCGTACGTCGCCGAGGAAGTCGCCGTCGTCGGCGGGGAGGGGGCGCGGGCCGACCAGGGACATCTCGCCCTTGAGCACGTTGATCAACTGGGGGAGTTCGTCGAGTGAGCTGGCGCGGAGGAAGCGACCGACGGGGAAGACCCGGGGATCTTCCTTGATCTTGAAGAGCATGCCGTCGGTTTCGTTCTGGTCCACCAGGCCGGCGAGGCGGTCCTCGGCGTCGACGTACATCGTCCGGAACTTCCAGACCCGGAAGGTGCGACCCTCGTGGCCGACCCGGGGCTGGCGGAAGAAGACCGGTCCGGGGTCGGAGATCCGGATCGCGAGGGCGATCGCGATGAAGAGCGGGGCGAGCACCAGCAGACCGAGCCCGGCCGCGATCCGGTCGAGCAGGTTCTTCGCCAGCAGCGCCGGGCCGGAGAGGGTGGGCTCTTCGACGTGTAGCAGCGGCAGGCCCTCGATCGGCCGGATGTGCACCCGGGGACCGGCGATGTCGGTCAGTTGCGGGGCGACGACCAGGTCGATGCCGGAGCCTTCGAGTTGCCAGGCGAGTCGGCGCAGTTCCCCGGGCTCGGAGCTGGCCGAGCCGCAGACCGCGATGGTGTCGCCGCCGACCTCGCGGACCAGGGCCAGTACGTCCCGTCCTGCGTAGACCGGCACCGGAGTCTGGATGCCTCGGGCGGCGGCGTAACCGTCGGTGAGGTGGATGGCGACCGGGATCAGTCCGGCGGCCGGGCTGCGGGTGACCGCGGTGTAGACCTCAAGTGCCTCGGGCAGGGTGCCGACAAGCACCATTCGATGGGCGGCGTGCCCAGCTCGTTTACGTACCGTGTGCAGCACGAAACGTGCCAACAGCCGGAAGATCAGGATGAATACGAGGGCGCCGAGCACCGCCGTGGCGACGGAGAGCCGGGACAGTTTTGTCACGGTCGCGAAGGCGAGGAACGAAACGCTCGCCGCGACCACCACACCTGCTCGTACGACGCGTTTGAACTCTTCGGTTCCGATGCCCAGATAGCGCCGGTCGTAGGCCCGGTTACCCCAGAGCACCAGCAACCAGCCGAGCGGGAGCAACAGGTAGGTGACCGTGTGGAACCAGGTGGCGTCCACGTCGGCGCCGTTGAAACCGGAGGTGGCCTTCTCGAACCGCTGGATCGAGACCCAACTCGCTAGGGCGGCGGCGGCGAAGTCCAGCAGGAGCAGGACAAGGATGTACGGACGGTGCCACCGGGAAACCCGCCTGCTGACCTTGGCCCAGGCGGACCGGGGTACGCCATTCGGCGGCGGAGCGGTCGGCAGCTGGATTTCGAAGCTGTCGACGTGTCGAACCGGGCCATTGCGGCCAGTGCCAGTTACCGGGCGCTGGAGGCTTGTCGTCACCTCACCTACGTCCTCCCGTGTGACACGTGCCGCCCATTCGCCGAAAGGGCTCGGGTCGCCCACCGTCTCAGTCTCCCACGCAGGCCCCGGTAGGGGCGTCGACCGGAGGGACATTACGCCTCACCGGTGTGCGATGAGGGCGACCCGGCTCTGCGCGATAAGAGCCTCGGACCGGGTCACTATACCGATGGATGACGCCCTCGCCAGATCTGCCGGATGGAGATTTCATCTCCACCTGGGCGGTTTGTACCCACAGCCAATTGTCGGTCACCTAACGCACAAGTCGGGATAGTCGGCGGTCTGCGAGGGGTTTGCCTCCGGTCTGGCAGCCCGGGCAGTACTGCAGGCTCGAATCGGCGAAGGAGACCTCACGCACCGTGTCGCCGCAGACCGGGCAGGGCAGTCCGGCGCGGCCGTGCACCCGCAGCCCGGACCGTTTCTCCCCCTTCAGCTCGGCGGCCCGTTGTCCCACCGAGCGCGCCACCGCGTCCCCGAGCACCTGGCGGGTCGCGGTGTGCAGGGTGGCGAGTTGGCCGTCGGTGAGCCGGTCGGTGATCGCGAACGGCGAGAGCCTTGCCATGTGCAGGATCTCGTCCGAGTAGGCGTTGCCCACCCCGGAAATGATCTCCTGATCCGTGATCACGCCCTTGACCTGCCCGCGTCGGGAACGTAGCCGTTCGCTGAAGAGTGGAAGGTCGGCGGCGAGCGCGTCCGGGCCGAGTCGGGCCACCCCGGGCACCTGCGCCGGGTCGGTGACCAGGTACGCGGCGAGCTTCTTCTGCGTACCTGCCTCGGTCAGGTCGAAGCCGGAGCTGTCGTCGAGTCGCACCCGTACCGCGATCGGGCCCTTGCCGGGCTTGAGGGGGGCGGTCGACGGGAACGCCTCCCGGTAGTGCAGCCAGCCGGCCCGGGCGAGGTGGACCACCAGGTGCAGACCGCCGTCGAAGCGGACGTCGAGGAACTTGCCGTACCGGCCGGCACCGATCACCGGACGACCGGTCGCCGTCGTGGGCGCCGGTTCGTACGTCTTCAGGGCGCTGATGGCGGCGATCTCCAGCCGTTCCACCCGGCGTCCCACCGCACGCTCGCGCAGGTAGGCGCCGAGCGCCTCTACCTCAGGCAGTTCGGGCACGTCACTAACGGTAGCCTCTAGTCGCGTGAAGGTGGTCGTTGCGCACAACCGGTATCGCGAAGCCCAGCCGTCCGGCGAGAACACCATGGTCGATCTGGAGATCGCGCAGCTCACCGCGGCCGGGGTCGAGGTCGTCCCCTTCCTGCGAAGCTCGGACGAGATCCCGGCGATGTCGAAGGGCGCGAAGGCGCTGCTGCCGATCTCGCCGATCTACGCGCCGCAGGCGCAGCGGGACCTGAGCCGGCTGATCGAGACCCATCGGCCGGACGTATTGCACCTGCACAATCCGTACCCGCTGCTCTCGCCCTGGGTGGTGCGGACCGCGCACCAGCACGGCGTGCCGGTGGTGCAGACGGTGCACAACTACCGACAGGTCTGTTCGTCCGGGCTGTACTTCCGCGATAAGGGCATTTGTCACGATTGCCGTGGTCGGGCGCTCGGCGTGCCGGCGATCGTGCACCGCTGCTACCGGGGATCGCGGGTACAGAGCGCGCTGATGGCGACCACGCTCGCCGTACACCGGCCGACCTGGCGCTCGGTCGACCGCTTCATCGCGCTCACCTCCGCCGTCGCCGACCACCTACGTGAGTACGGCATCTCCGACGACCGGATCGTGATCAAGCCCAACGCGATCCCCGACCCGGGCGAGCCGGCCCCTCTGGGCGAGGGCTTCCTCTTCTACGGCCGGCTCTCCCCCGAGAAGGGGCTCGGCCTCCTGCTCGACGCGTGGCGGCAACACCCCGAGGGCACACTCGGGCCGCTGCGGATCGCCGGCGACGGCGAACTGCGGCCACTCGCCGAGGCAGCCGCCCGGGAACGTTTCGACGTCGAATACCTCGGGCCACTGGACCGGCCCGGGGTCTGGGTGGCGGTCCGCTCCACCGCCGTCGTCGTAGCGGTCCCCACCTGGCATGACGTACTGCCGACGGTGGTGATCGAGGCGCTTGCCGCCGGCCGTCCGGTGCTCGGTACGGCGCTGGGCGGTGTGCCGTACCTGATCGGCATGGACCACCCGGCCGGCGCGGCGGGATGGGTGGTGCCGCCGGACCCGGCCGCGCTCGCCGCCGCGCTACCCACCGCCCGCGCCGGTGCGGCGGCACTCGCCCCGCTCGCCCGCGCCCGCTACGAGCACACCTTCCGTCCCGAGGTCGTCACCACCCAACTCCTCGCCACCTACACCTCCATGATCAACCTCTGACCCCCGCCCCTTTCCTCGACGATCCAGGGCAGATCCCTGCACGTTGATGCCAGGGACATCTCCAGGGACGTCTCCAGGGACATCTCCGGGGACGACGGATCGCCCTGGCCGGCGGAGAGAGACGGGGGAAGGCGGCGCGGCGGTGGGTCAGCGGAGGGAGGCGCGGGCGGAGAAGGCGATGCTGGCCAGCAGGAAGCCGCCGTTGACCACGGTGAAGGCGGCAATGAGCCAGATGGTCGCGGCCGGGGCGAGGAGCAGCACCAGGGCGGCCACGAAGATCACCGCGCCGTAGTCGCGGATCAGCTTCACCACCCGAACCGGCAGGCTGGTGGAGTTGACCATGCTGGCGTGGTTCGGGCCGGCCTGCATCACCGAGGTGACCAGGTTGACCATCCAGGTGCCGGCGAACGCCGCGATCAGCCAGACCGGGGTGCTCGGTCGCTGCGCCACCGCGGTCGCGCCGAGCGCCGACACCAGCGCGATCTGCGACGCCACGTCGGCGAGGATGTCGACCCGGGCACCGGCCGGGCTGCCCCGCCCGGTCACCCTGGCGAGCTGCCCGTCGGCGCAGTCCAGGGAGTACGCCACCTGCCAGCAGACCAGCGCGATCAGCCCGACCACCCAGGCCGGTACGTCGCCGTCGGCCACCGGTCCGGCGAGGGCCACCACGGCGATCGAGGCGGACAGACCGAGGACCAGGTTGCCCAGGGTCAACGCGGTCGGACTCAGCCCGGACCGGTGCCCCAGCAGCGCGAAGGCAGCGCCGAGGCGCTGGCTGAGCGCCTCGCTGAACAGGCCGCCGCCCCGGTTCACCCGGTAGAAGTCGGCGGCGGTCGGACGGGACAGCTCAGCTGAGGTGGTCGCGGAGTGCATCGGCGTAGTCTGCCAGCCGCTCACGGATCGCGGTCGGAGTCAGGTTGAGGTGTTCCAGGATCGTGTAGCGGTCCGGCCGGGTGCGCGGCGCGTACGCCACCGCCTCGACGAACTGCTCGACCGTGAGCCCCAGCTCCGCCGGGGTGGTGGCGAGCCCGTGTCGATGCAGGCAGGTGGCGAGCTGGCCGAACCGTTCCGGGTCGCCGCGTAGGAAGGTGGAGAACAGGGCACCGAGCCCGACCTGCTCGCCGTGTGACCCGGTGCCGGGGAAGAGCACGTCGATGGCGTGCGAGATCTCGTGGCAACTGCCGCTGGCCGGCCGGCTCGAACCGCAGACCGACATCGAGATGCCGCCGAGGATCAACGCCTCGGCCAGGGTGGTGAGGAAGCCATCGTCGGTGATCTTGCCGGGGTGGTTGACCAGTGCCTCGGCACCGGTACGGGCCAACGTCACGGCGAGCCCGTCGATCGGCTCGGCGCGCGCGACATGAGCGAGCTCCCAGTCGGCGACCGCGTTGATGTTGCTGACCGCGTCACCGATCCCCGCCTGGGTCTGCCGGTCCGGCCCGTTCTCGACGAAGTCGAGGTCGACCACGATCGCGATCGGGATGTGCACCCCGTACGAGCCGCGTCGCCCCTCATGGTCGAGTGAGGCGACCGGGGAGGCGATCCCGTCGTTGGCCAGGCTGGTGGCGACCGTCACCATCGGTATGGCGTAGCGGGTGGCGGCGTACTTGGCGGTGTCGATCGTCTTGCCGCCGCCGATGCCGACGACGGCGTCGTACGACCGGGCGTGCAGTTTGTTGCCGAGTTCGAGGGCGGCGTCGAGGGTGCCGCCGGCGACGGTGAAGACGTCGGCGGAGCCGAGGGTGGGGCGGATCAGTTCGACGATCCGTTCACCCTGTCCCGGGCCGACCACGACCGCCACGTCGCCACCGGCGGAGATCCGCCGGTCGGCGAGGAGCGGGCCGAGGTCGGCGACGGCGCCGCGGCGCACCTCGATGACCAGCGGTGTGTTGACCGTACGGGCGAGCAGCGGCATGTGGTCGTCCTACCTGTCCGCGGTACGGTCCTGGGTGCCGTCCTGCGGCGCCCACTGCCAACTGGTGATTTCCCGTGCCCGGGTCAGGTCCGCGTGGTTGTCGACCTCGACCCACTCCACGTCACCGATCGGCGTGCCGCGTACCTCTCCGCCCCGGATCGCGTACTCCTGGTAGCCGTCCTCGTAGTAGAGGTTCGGGTCCCGGCGCCAGGTGGCCTCCAGGGCGTCGGCCAGGGCGGGGGCGGCGGAGGCTTCGATCAGGGTGGCGCCGATGTACTCCCCGTACGCGTCCGCCGGGTCCATCAGCTTGGTGATCTTCGTGAGCCGCCCGTCCGTGTCGAAGATGGTCTTCATCTCCTCGTCGGCCAGCTTCTTGACGTCGTCGATGGCGAGCAGGATGCCCGGACCACGGTTGGCGAGCAGGGTGTGTTCCACGCTCACCGGGTGCACGGTGTCACCGTTGACCAGCAGCGCGCCTCGGGCGAAGTGGTCCCGGGCCAGCCAGAGCGAGTACGCGTTGTTCCACTCCTCGGCCTTGTCGTTGTGCACCAGGGTGAGCGTGACCCCGTGCCGCTCCTCCAGTGCCGTCTGCCGCTTCTCCACCTCGGCCGCGGCGTAGCCGACCACCACGACGACCTCGGTCAGCCCGACCTCGGCGAGGTTGTGCAGTGCGATGTCGAGGATGGTTGTCCCGCCGTCGACCGGAATGAGCGCCTTCGGCAGGGTGTCGGTGTACGGGCGCAACCGGCGCCCCGCCCCTGCGGCGAGCACCAAACCGATCATTGCGTGACTCTCCTTGACTGTGTTGACAATCGAACACCTGGGTTAATGACTACCGAACGGAGGATAGCGCCGGGGGACAGAACGGCGGTTTCCAGCCGGTCCGGGCCCCCGTCGGAGGGTGGGGTTCAGAGGCCGATCGCGTGCAGCGCGGCGAAGCCGTCCTCGGCGATCCGGCGGATCAGCCCGTCGCAGGTGTGGGGGAAGAGCTTGCGCTGCGGTGACCGGCGCTGGAAGAAGATCCGACCGTCGTCGTCGACGATCAGGGCTCCGGCGCACCGGAGGGGCTCGGTGGGCACGCGTCGAGACTAGCCCCGAACTGCGTAGGTGGAGGTGTCCGCGGGGCGTCGCCGGACATGGGACGGGACGCCGGGCGGCCCGTTTTCCAGGATTCGGACATCGTCGTGCCGCCGCCGTGGCGGCCGGGGGCACCCGTACGCTGGGTAGTCATGACTGCCGAGCAGCTGATCTCTTTTGCCCGTGGCGCGCCGTCGCTGGACATCATCGATATCGAGGGGCTGAAGGCCGCGGCCGTACGCGCGCTGGACGCGGACCCGGCGGGCGTGACCGCCTACGGTACGTCGTTGGGCTACCCGCCCTTGCGCGAGTGGATCGCGAAGAAGCACGGCGTCGCGGTGGACCAGGTGCTGGTGACCAACGGTTCGTTGCAGGCCGACGCGTTCCTCTTCGAGCACCTGGTCCAGCCCGGCGACGCGGTGGTGGTGGAACGGCCGACGTACGACCGGACCCTGCTGAACCTCCAGGCGCAGGGTGGCGATCTGCACTCGGTGACGATCCACCCGGACGGTCTTGACACCGACGAACTCGGCAAGCTGCTTGAGTCGGGGGTACGCCCGAAGCTGGCGCACATCATCCCGAACTACCAGAACCCGGCCGGGGTGACCCTCTCGTTGGAGAAGCGGCGGGCGCTGCTCGCCCTCGCCGTCGAGTACGGCTTCACGATCTTCGAGGACGACCCGTACGCGGACATCCGGTTCCGGGGCGAGAAGCTGCCGTCGATGCTCTCCCTCGACGAGCACGGTGTGGTGGTGCACGCCTCCAGCTTCACCAAGACGGTCTGCCCGGGGGTCCGGGTCGGCTACCTGGTCGGTCCGGCGGCGCTGATCGCCGAGATCGCCAAGAAGGCCACCAACCTGTACATCTCGCCGGGGATGTTCGCCCAGGCGACGGTCTACCAGTTCTGTGTCTCGGGTGACATCGACCGGTCGATCGAGAAGGTCAGCTCGGCTCTGGGCGAGCGTTCCCGGCTGCTGGCGGAGGCGCTGCGCGCCCAGATCCCGGGTGTCCGGTTCTACGAGCCGGACGGGGGCTACTTCCTCTGGATCGAGTTGCCGCCGGACGTGCTCGTCGACCGGCTGGCGCCGGCTGCCGCCGAGCGCGGCGTGGCCGTGGTGAAGGGGAGCGACTTCCTGGTGGAGGGCGGGCACCACGCGCTCCGGCTGGCTTACTCGGCGGTCACCGCCGACCAGGTCGAAGAGGGTGTACGCCGGCTCGCCGCAGCGGTCGACGAGGTGCGTGGGCAGCGCTGACGGTTCGCGTACGCGATAACCGTAGGAACGGAAATCATCGAGGGAAAAACTGTCGGATATCCGACAAAAGGTCGTCGTTATCGGTCCGGGGGTCCCGCCGGACCGGTAAACGGCTCACAATGCTGCGAGCGCCTGTCACGTTTCGACCCGGCCCGAACGATCACTCTGCCTGCGCGGAGTCGGCCTGGTCATCCTGACGGGACTCCACATGCATAGCCCCCCGCCCCCAAAGGTGCCGGGTGGGCCGACCGCACTCTACCCCCCCGACGCGGTCGGTCCACCCGGCGCCGACCCCGGCCAGGTCGGCGGCACGTGGCGTGCGGCGTAACCTCCGAAGCCGCGAATCGACAACGACGGAGGGGGGCGGGCCACCCATGGCAGAGCGACTCGATCAGGACCGAGCGGGTGTCGACGGGCGGCTACGGGTCCGCCCGCGCTCCTGGATCGCGCCGGTACGAGCGATGGGAAGAAGGCTCAACGCCGACCCCGCCCACCCCCGCTCGACGCCCTCCGGAGTGACCCGGACCGGGGTGGTGGACTGCGGGCTCTACGTCGACGGGGTGCGCCAGCCCGGCGACTGGGACTACGCCTCCGCCCTTGCCGCCGCCGAGGAACAGGCCGCCGACGGCAAGTCGTCCTTCGTCTGGCTCGGCCTGCACGAGCCGGCGGAGACCGAGATGGCCGGCGTAGCCGAGACGTACGGGCTGCACGAACTGGCGGTGGAGGATGCGGTCAAGGCCGAGCAGCGGCCGAAGTTGGAGCGGTTCGGCGAGGTGAGTTTCCTGGTGCTCCGTACCGCCCGCTACGTCGAGCACGGTGAACTGACCGAGACCTCCGAGGTGGTCGAGACCGGCCAGGTGATGCTCTTCATCGGCCCCCGCTTCGTGATCAGCGTGCGGCACGGTGACGCCTGCCGGCTCGCTGCTGTCCGGGCCGACCTGGAGGGCAAGAAGGAGCTGCTGGCGCAGGGGCCGTGGGCGGTCGCGTACGCCGTCACCGACCGGGTGGTCGACCTCTACATGGAGGTGGCCGACCAGGTCGAAGTCGACCTGGACACGCTGGAAGCGCAGGTCTTCTCGCTCAAGGCACACGGCCGGATCCAGCGGATCTACCAGATGAAGCGCGAACTGGTCGAGTTCAAGCGGGCCGTGGTGCCACTGCAACGCCCGCTGATGATGCTTACCGGAACGGTCAACCGGGACGTGCCCAAGGAGGTACGTCGATACTTCCGGGACGTCCAGGACCACCTGACCCGCACCGTGGAACAGGTCAACTCCTACGACGACCTGCTCAACTCGATCCTGCAGGCGCGGCTGGCCCAGGTGACCGTCGACCAGAACAACGACATGCGCAAGATCGCGGCCTGGGCCGGTATCGCCGCCGTCTGGACCGCGCTCGCTGGCATCTACGGCATGAACTTCGCGTACATGCCGGAGACGCAGTGGAAGTACGGCTACCCGGTGGTGCTCGCCGTGATGCTCGCCATTTCGCTGGTGTTGTACCGCTGGTTCCGGCGCAACCGCTGGCTCTGACGAGCGGCGCGGTTTCTCAGCTCCGGCTTCCGCTCGACGAGTTGCTCGCGGTGCCGAGCAACCCGTCGGGCTTCGCCCCGGCCTTCGCCGGCGACTTGGCGCCGTCGGTCCCCGCCCCGGTGCCGGTGCCGGTGGAGATCTTCTCGCCGATCGGAGCGGCCCGGTCCCGTACCTTCTCGATCGTGACCGGCTTCGGCTTCGACACGCTCGCCGCCGGCTCGCCGCCCGGGCGGCTGGCGCCGTCACCGGACATACCCGAACCACCGACGAATTTGCCGTCCTCGCGGGCCGTCAGCGTCGACTCGGCCGGTTCGTACGCCTCCCACGGCTCCTGACGACGGCGGCGCATCGCGACCGCGCCGACGGCTCCCGCCACCGCCCCGGCCGCGAGTACGCCGGTCAGGATCGACCAACGGCGGCGGGCACGCATCGATGTGCGCTTGTTCTTGTTCTTCGGCATTGCTTTCATCATCTTCTTCGATTCCATGACGTTTCTGGACCCTTTTCGACCAGCGGCCGTGCCCGTCTGACGGGCTCCCGCGAGTGCGGCCATGGCGAGCGGTGCGACTGCGGTCATGGTCACCCCCCAGCCGTGACTGGCAGTCTGGGCAACCCTGGTGGCGGTCGGTGCGAGGTAGTCGCGGGCGGCCTGTACCTGCGGCCCGACC
This sequence comes from Micromonospora sp. NPDC050417, assembly GCF_044458865.1. Lineage (NCBI taxonomy): Bacteria > Bacillati > Actinomycetota > Actinomycetes > Micromonosporales > Micromonosporaceae > Micromonospora > Micromonospora sp. NPDC050417. The sequence continues at coordinate 89,013 of NZ_JBITIH010000002.1, read as the reverse complement.
CGGACCCCGACGCCCGCCCGGGCATGGCCGGCGGCTTGCCTGATGTGGCCGAAGCCCTCACCCAGCTCGGCACGTACGAGCTGGCTGTGTGACTTACGGCGCCCGAATCCAAACACCGGTCTCCACCTCCTCGGGTTGTTCCCCCGTCATCCTGCACCTTTGGGTGCCTCCGCACGCCCGGAACGGGCACATGGGAGGATCCGCAAGGAAACTGACCCGTGCCTGCCGGCCTGCGTCCCCCGGCCGGCAAGTCCACGACGATCGAGGAGTACCCCGTGGCCGAGGCCATTTACGCCACCCTGCAGACCAACGCCGGCCCGATCCGGCTCGAACTTTTCCCGAACCACGCGCCGAAGACGGTGCGCAACTTCGTCGAGCTCGCCGAGGGCACGAAGGAGTACACCGACCCGCGCACCGGGCAGCCGGGCAGCGGGCCGTACTACGACGGCACCATCTCGCACCGGGTGATCAGCGGCTTCATGATCCAGATGGGCGACCCGACCGGCACCGGCCGTGGCGGCCCGGGCTACAACTTCGGTGACGAGTTCCACCCGGAGCTGCGGTTCGACCGTCCGTACCTGCTGGCGATGGCGAACGCCGGACCGGGCACCAACGGATCCCAGTTCTTCATCACGGTCGGCCCGACCCCGCACCTGAACAACCGCCACACCATCTTCGGCCAGGTGGCCGACGAGGACTCGGCCAAGGTCGTCGACTCGATCGCGAACACCGCGACCGGCCCCGGCGACCGCCCGGTGCAGGACGTCGTGATCGAGCGGGTCGAGATCGAGCGTATCGGCGCCTGACCGACCGCCGAGGTAACCTTTGCCTGCATGAGCGGAAGCACCATGAGTGCAGCGAGGTGGCGGGCGTTGACGGAGTGCAGTGAGGTGGCCGCGTGAGCGAGTCGCCCCCGACGACCCCGGTCTGCTACCGCCACCCGGGTCGTGAGACCTGGGTCCGCTGTACCCGGTGTGACCGGCCCATCTGCCCCGACTGCATGCGCGAGGCATCGGTGGGGCACCAGTGCCCCGAGTGTGTGTCGGAGGGCCGACGCAGCGTGCGGCCGGCGCGTACCGCCTTCGGTGGCGGTGCCGCCGGCCGAGCTGGGTACGTCACCAGGACCCTGATCGGCATCAACGTGCTGGTGATGCTGATCTCGGTCGCCCTGGCCGGCGGCGGCAACTCGCTGGCCGGCGGTTCCGGTCTCGGTGGCCTCCTCGGCGGCGGCACTCCGCTCACCCGGTGGGGCTCGGTGCTGGGCTACGCGCCGTACGTCAACTTCGGCCCCGTGCACGGGGTGGCGGCGGGCGAGTACTACCGCCTCTTCACGGCCATGTTCCTGCACTACGGCATCGTTCACCTGCTGCTGAACATGTGGGCGCTCTGGATGCTCGGCCGGACCCTGGAGGCGACCCTCGGACCACTGCGCTTCCTGGCGCTTTACCTGGTCGCGGGGCTCGGCGGAAACGTGGCCGCCTACCTCTTCTCGGCGCCGAACGCGCAGACGGTGGGGGCCTCGACCGCCATCTTCGGTCTCTTCGCGGCGCTCTTCATCATCATGCGACGGCTGGGTCGGGACACCTCGGCGGTGGTGCCCGTCCTCGTGGTCAACCTGGTCTTCACCTTCGCCGTGCCGGGCATCTCGATCGCCGGTCACCTCGGCGGGCTGGTCCTCGGTGCCCTGATGGCACTGGTGCTCGCCTACGCCCCCCGGATGCGGCGTTCGGTCTTCCAGTCCGCCGGCACCGCGGTGCTGCTGGTCGCGCTGATCGGATTGACCGTGCTCCGGACGGCACTGCTGATCGGCTGAGCCCGGCCGGTCAGCCCTGCTCGGGTCGGGGGTCGGCACGGAACCGGGCCGCGCGCAGCGCCTCGGCCACCTCGCCCGGATCGGCGTCGAGGTCGTACCGGCTGAAGAAGTGCAGCGAGTCGCCCGCGTCGAGTTCCAGGATCGCCGTACGCAGACCGAAACGCGGCCGGTCGTCCACGGCGATCCGCTCGATCTCCGCCCAGTCGAGGTGCCGCCGACCGGCGAAACCCCGGACCACGGTCACGCCGGTCGGGTCGAGCGCGAGCCGGACCGGGGCGACGAGGTCGCGCACCGCCCAGCCGAGCAGTCCGGCGGCGGCGAGCACGGTCGCACCGATCGGAACCGGGTCGCCACCGCCGAGCAGCAGACCCAGCCCGACCAGGACCACCGCGCCGACGACCTTGACCGCCGGCAGGGCCGGCCGGACCCGCCAGCGGGCCGGGCTGACGTCCGGGTCGGGCTGCGCGCTCTGCTCGGGGTGCACCGGTCCAGGATGCCAGCCCGGACCATCGGGGCGCCCAGGACGCCCGCGTACGATCGAGGCAGGCTAAGTTACCGGGGAGTTCAGATGAGAGACGCGGTCATCGTCGGAGCGGTACGCACCCCGGTCGGGCGCCGCCGCGGTGGTCTCGCCTCGGTGCACCCGGTCGACCTCTCCGCGCACGTGCTGCGCGCCCTGGCCGAACGGACCGGACTCGATCCGGCCGACGTGGACGACGTGATCTGGGGTTGCGTCTCGCAGGTCGGCGAGCAGTCGTGGAACGTCGGGCGCAACGCCGTACTCGGGGCCGGCTGGCCGGAGTCGGTGCCCGGCACCACGCTCGACCGGCAGTGCGGCTCCAGCCAGCAGGCGTTGCACTTCGCCGCCGCGGCGGTCGTCTCCGGTCAGGCCGACCTGGTGGTGGCCGGCGGGGTGGAGTCGATGACCCGGGTGCCGATGGGCAGCAGCATCCAGGTGCGGGCCCTCGGTGACGGCACCGAGGGGCTGCCCTACGGCGACCAGGTCCGGGCCCGCTATCGGGGGGTGGAGGGCTTCGCCACAGACGAGCCGGTGCCGTTCAACCAGGGGGTCGGCGCAGAGCTGATGGCCGCCCGCTGGTCGCTGTCCCGCGCCCAGCTCGACGAGTTCGCGCTCGCCAGCCACGAGAAGGCCGCCGCCGCGCAGGACTCCGGCCTCTTCGATCCGGAGATCGCGCCGGTGCCGGTCGCCGAAGGGGTCAAGTTCGGGGCCGACGAAGGCATCCGCCGCGACACCACGCTTGCCCGGCTCGCCGAGCTGGCCACCCCGTTCCGGGCTGACGGTGTGGTGACCGCCGGCTCGGCGTCACAGATCTCCGACGGCGCCGCCGCGCTCGCGGTGACCAGTTCGGACTGGGCCCGCCGGCACGGGTTGCTCCCGCTGGCCCGGATCCACACTGCGGTGGTCGCCGCCGACGACCCGGTGATCATGTTGACCGGCCCCATCCCGGCCACCGCCAAGGCGCTGCGCCGGGCCGGTCTGGGCATCGAGGAGATCGGGGTTTACGAGGTCAACGAGGCGTTCGCTCCGGTGCCGCTGGCCTGGCTGGCCGAGACCGAGGCGGACCCGGACCGGCTCAACCCGCGCGGCGGCGCGATCGCCCTCGGGCACCCGCTCGGCGGCTCCGGTGCCCGGATCATGACCACGATGCTCCAGCACATGCGGGACAACGGCATCCGGTACGGCCTCCAGGCGATGTGCGAGGGCGGCGGCATGGCCAACGCCACCATCGTCGAACTGCTCTAGGGAGGACCGGTTACCCGGCGTGACGGTCGAGCGTGGACTTGCCGCCGTGGAACTTCTGTAATTTCATATTCATCCATACGTACGCCGCGTCAGATTGCGTTGACGCTTCGTTGAGTACCGCATGGACCTCTTCTTCCGAACGTTCCTGCCAGCCGCGGCGGAGGCGGGGCTGGCCGCACCGATCATGAGTCGGCACCTGCCGATTCTGCGGCAGTGCGTAGCCGCCGACGACGCCACCGTCCTGGTCGCCCGCTGCACCCGACCGGACGCGCCGGTGCCCGGCAACTACCTGCTCCTGCTCACCAGTCGCCGGCTGGTGGTGACCCAGCAGAGCCGCCTCCTGCAGCGGCTCAGCCTGCACCTCAACACCGAACTCCGGCATCTCAACAACATCACCTGGGCGCCGGACCCCCGACTTCCCGCGCTGGAACTGGCCGCGACCGCGGTCGACGGCGTCCGTGAGCGTTACCTGCTCCGGGTCGGCCGCCGCCAGCCGGTGGCGCAGCTCGACGCCCTGCTCAACCATGCCTTCCACGGCGGCGGCGACGCCGGGCAATCGGTGGCGACGAACACCAGGCAAGCCCGACTGACCACGTTCAGCCCCGCCGTGGCGATCTGAAACCGAGGTAAGGAAGGGCCCCTTGTTATCGCTATTCGTTGTACAGGGGCCCCCTGATAACCGCGCGGAAGGCTCGGCGCTCACCTGGTCCGGGTACGCCTGCGGAATCTGCCCTGGGTGAGTGGGCGGTCGGGCTCATCCGGCTGGTGACTCCTCCGGTGGTTCTTCGAACCGGAAACGGAGGAGGAACCGGAGAGATCGCGGGCCGCCGTGTTGGCGGTGCTCCCTGGTGCACCGCTGTTAGGAAGGGACCCTTCCTATACAGAAAGCGATAACAAGGGGCCCTTCCTTACCCCGGAGGGGGGAGGGCGACCCCGACGTAGCCGTGGAACTCGATCCGCCAGCCGTGCGGGACCAGGCGGGCGCAGACGGCCTGGTCACCGGTGCAGACGATTGCGTCCATTGTGGTCGGATCGGCGGGCGGGTGTTTGGGCAGCACGGATTGCAGCGACAGGATCTCCCGGCCGCTGGGGCCGCCGTACGGGCCGTCCCGCAGTAGCAGCCACCACGGGTACTCCCAGTTGTCGTTCTGCTGGACCAGGCCGATCCGTCGGGCGCCGCTGGCCCGTACCTGCTCGGCGGCCCAGCGGAACTCCGGCGCCCACTGGGGACGGCGTAGGAAGCGGGTGTCCCAGTCCGAGGTGGTGAAGACGGAGCCGGCGCCGACGAGTCGGCGGGGGAAGCCGTACGAGACGGCGAGCAGACCGGCCAGCGCGGAGCCGGCGAGCAGGGCGACCGTCACCGTCATCGCGAGTGAACGGCGTCCGGTCCCGTTGCCCCTGCCGGTACGTCGACGCAACAGCGCGTCGAGCCAGATGCCGGCCAGCGGTACGGCCAGCACGAGCGCGTAGAGCAGCAGCCGGTTCCCCCAGGGCTGCCATTTGATCATGGCGGTGTGGGCCAGCAGGGTCACCGCGACCGTTGCCGCGTACGCGCGCACCGGGCCAGGGTGCGCCGGTGCGAGCCGACCGGGGCGCAGCAGCGCGAAGAGTACGCCGAGCAGCGCCAACGTTCCGGCGATCGGGAACGCGACCCGGTCCTCGTCGGGGTACCAGGACTGGACCGGGAACCGGGTCTGGCCGAACGTGGTGGCCCGGTCCTGTGGGTCGACCCCGATCAGCCCTGCTGTTGCCACGACCGCCTCGGCGGGCGCGGTGCCGACCACGCCGACCGGGGTGCCGTCCAGCGCGCTCAGCGGGGTGTCGAGGGCGGTCTGGCCGATCCGGAGTGCGTTGATCAGGATCGAGCCCGGGTCGTGTCGCTGCATCGGGATCGATTCGCGCAACCGGGGTGGTCCGAGTGGGTTGCCGAACTCGGCGGTCACCCTGGCCAGGAAGGGTCCGGTGACGACCGCGGCGACCAGCAGGATGACGACCGAGGCGAGGCCGGTGCGCGAGACGGCACGCAGCCGATGGCCGGTGGCGGGGCTGGTGGGGGAGCCGGTCCAGCCGAGTCGGAGTTGGGCGAGGCCCCAGAGGAGGAGCAGTGGGCCGGCGCCGAGCAGCCCGCTGGTCTTGGTGACCGCGATCAGGCCGGTGGCCGTACCGAGCGCGAGTGCCGAGCCGGCGGTCGCCCGCCGGTGCAGTCCGTCCAGGACCAGGGTCGCCAGGCAGGCCACCCAGGCCGCGGTGACCAGGTCGGTCTGCGTGCTGGTGGCCTGGAGTACGACCATCGGAGTGGTTCCGACCAGGAAAGCGGTGATCAGTTGGGCCCGCCGGCCGCCGCCGAGTTGGGCGGTGATCCGGGCGGCCAGCAGCAGGCAGCCCACTCCGGCGGCCCACTGGACCAGGTTGTGGAGCCCGTCCCCGCCGGTGAAGAGGCGCAGGTGCAGCAGCAGGTACTCGGCGCCGGGCGGGATGGTGACCTGGCGGTGGATGGCGGTGGGCCAGAACTCCAGCGAGCCCTGGGCCACCCAGTGTTCGATCTTCGGCAGGTGGTACGTCTGCGAGTCGAAGTTGTTCGGCTCGGCCAGGATCGCCACCAGCAGCTCGACCAGGACCAGCCCGGTCACCGAGCCGGCCAGCAGGCGTTCGCCCCGAGTCGCCGTACGCCAGCGGGCGCGGGTCCGACCGACGGCCGCTGCCCAGCCGCGCGCCGGTCGGGGATCGTGCCGGCGGCGCCAGGCTGCCAGGGCGAGTGACAGCAGTAGGAAAATCAGCCAGGCCACCGCGATGGCGGGCAACTTCAGGGCGCCGAACGCACCGAGTAGTTCGACGGTCAGCACCGCGTACGCGCCGGTTGCCAGGGCGGCCCGGACGGCGGCCAACCGGTGTGGGTTGACGATGCTGGCGTCGCCTGGGCGACCCGCGTAGAGCAGGAGGAGGTACCCGAGGGTCGGGAGCACCAGGAGCGCGGATGCGGGAGCCGGCATGGCGGGAAGTAAACACCACCCTGGCCGTTGGTCCGAGCTTGCCGCACCTGCGCCGGGCTCTGTCGGAAACCCAGACCAGCTAGGCTAAGGCCGATTCGTCGTCCGCACCGTGGAGATTCCCGTGAAGCTTTCGATCCTCATGCCGGTCTACAACGAGGAAGAACGCATCGCGGATGCCCTCAAACAGGCACTTGCGGTCGACTACCCGTGTGAAATCGAGCTGCTCGTGGTGGACGACGGCAGCCGTGACGGCACCGCCGAGATCCTTGGCCGGGCCGACGACAGCCGGCTGCGGGTGATCACCCACCCGCGCAACGCGGGCAAGGGTGCCGCCATCAGGACCGCTGTCGGGCATGCCGAGGGCGAGTACATGGTGATGCTCGACGCCGATCTTGAATACGACCCGCAGGACATCCCGAAGCTGCTCGATCCCGTGCTGGACGGTCGGGCCACGGTGGTGTACGGAAATCGGACATTTGGCAGCCACAGTGCCTACAGCTTTTGGTACGTAATGGGCAACAAGGCCGTTACTACCGCCGCCAATGTCCTTTTCAACTCGTACATCGGCGATCTTGAAACCTGCTTCAAGCTGCTTCCGGTCGCGCTGTACCGCTCCCTCGATGTGCGCTCGCGTGGCTTCGGCATGGAGGCCGAGGTCACCGGCAAGCTGCTCCGCCGCAAGATCCGGCCGTACGAGGTGCCGATCAGCTACCGCGCCCGTGGCCGCGAGGAGGGCAAGAAGATCACCTGGAAGGACGGCGTCGAGGCGATCTGGATCCTCGGTCGTGAACGCGCCCGGCGGCGCGACGTCACCCCGGGCGCCCGCTGACCGATGCCCCCGGCGGCAGGTGGGGCGGGTCGGCTTCACTCCCTGCGGGGATCGACGTCGTTGTCGCTGGATACTGCTGCGGCTAGCCTCGACATGAAGTTGACTTCAAGTCGAGGAGGGCGGCGTGCAGGAAGGGCTCACCATCGGCGAACTCGCCGCCCGATCCGGGGTGGCGCCGTCGGCACTGCGCTACTACGAGCGGCTCGGTCTGGTCCGCGCCGCTCGTACCGGCGGCAACCAGCGCCGGTACGAGCGCGGCGAACTGCGGCGGGTCGCCTTCATCCGCATCTCCCAGCAGGTCGGCATCTCCCTCGACGAGATTCGCTCCGCGCTGGACTCGCTGCCGGATTCGCGTACGCCGACCACCTCGGACTGGACCCGTCTCTCCGCGAGCTGGCAGGGGCGCCTCGACGAGCGCATCCGGATGCTCACCAAGCTCCGTGACGACCTCACCGGCTGCATCGGTTGCGGCTGCCTGTCGTTGCAGCGCTGCGCCCTCTACAACCCGGGCGACCAGTTGGCCGCCCAGGGCCCCGGCGCCCGGCTGATGCTCACCAACGCGAGCGCCGACACCAACGGGGCGTAGGGCGGCGGTTACTCCATGGTCAGCAGCACCTTGCCGAGGTGGTTGCTCTCCTCCAGGATCCGGTGCGCCTGCGCCGCCTCGCTCACCGGGAGCCGGCGGTCCACCACCGGGCGGATCGCACCCGACTCCACCAGCGGCCAGACCTCCTCACGAACCCCCCGTACGATGGCGGCCTTGTCCTCCTTCGAGCGGGCCCGGAGGGTGGTGCCGATGACGCTGCCCCGCTTCGCCATCAGCGAGTTCAGGTTGAGTTCTCCCTTCCGCCCGCCCTGCAACCCGATCACGACGATCCGGCCGTCGGTGGCGAGCGCCTGTACGTTCCGGCTGAGGTAGGAGCCGCCCATGATGTCCAGGATCACGTCGGCGCCGTGCCCGTCGGTCAGGGTCCTGACCTCCTCGACGAAGTCCTGGGTGCGGTAGCAGACCACGTGCGTAGCGCCCAGTCCGCGCAACTGCTCGTGCTTGCTGGCCCGGGCGGTGGCGATCACGTTGGCGCCGAGCGCGACGCCGAACTGGATCGCGAAGGTGCCGATGCCGCTGCCGCCGCCGTGCACCAGCAGCGTCTCACCCGCGCCCAGTCGGGCCACCCGCACCAGGTTCGACCAGACCGTGCACGCGACCTCGGGCAGGCAGGCCGCCTCGACCAGATCGACGGAGGCCGGCACCGGCAGCAACTGCCCGGCTGGGACCGCGACCCGCTGCGCGTACCCACCACCGGTGAGCAGGGCACAGACCTCCTGACCGACCTGCCACCCGGTGACGTCGGGGGCGATCGCGCTGATCACGCCGGAGCATTCCAACCCGGGGTACGGGGACGCGCCCTTCGGCGGCGCGTAGTTCCCCTGTCGTTGCAACACGTCGGCGCGGTTCACAGCGGTGGCGCGTACGTCAACCAACACCTCACCCGGGCCCAGCTCGGGATCGGGCACATCGGCCCAGACGAGTGCCTCAGGCCCACCCGGTTCCGGAACAGTGATCGCCATCATGGGGTCCAGTCTGGCGGAATCGGTCGGCGTGCGCAGGCCCGGACAAAGCTGGCCGGCAGTGGTCTCCACGAGGTCTGGACCGATCTGGCAGACTGCACGCAAGCGCATGCTTCCCTCGGGTGGCTGCGTGTCGCGGGGCGCCACGGCGGTTCCGCGGCAAGGAGGGCTCGCCTAGTGGCCGATGGCGGCGGCCTTGAAAGCCGCTGAGGCGGTTCCCGTCTCCGTGGGTTCGAATCCCACGCCCTCCGCCAGTGCTCCCCCAGCGTCTGGCACCACCGCTGTGGCGGCCGGGCCGCAGGTGAGGCAGAGGCCGTGCCGGTGACAGGGGATGGCAGGACAAGGGTTCGTGGGCTAACCCACCCGGGTCGAGCCAATTACCACCGGTGACCGCGGGTACCGGCTGACCGGGCGTCGAGTGGTGCCCGACGCTAAGATCAATGACGTGCTGGTGCGAACCCAGAAGACCGGAATCTGGGAACCGGTACGCAACGCCCCGAAGGGTGGCGAAGCACCGTCGGCGCCGGCCGAGTTCCGCGCTGAGCTGCCCTTTCGGGCAGGACCCGAGGGCAACGGGTTGCGGCCGGTCGAGGTGAAGGGCGACCCGACAGAGGTCGTCAGAAGCAGCGGGTCGGTGATGGACCGGGCACGACCGTCCGGAAGCCGAGCGGCAGGAGTGGTCCGAGCGAGGCCCAGACACCTGGGCCGGCCGGTACCCGTAGCAGCGCAGGGATGCCCCGGACCGGTGACGAACCGGATGGAGTGGAAACGGACCCGAGGGTGCCCGACGTGAAGGACCACGACTCGCCGGTTGAGGGACCAGCGAACGCCGACCGCCGCCTTGTGGACGCCGGTGGACCGGCGGTGCCACCGCAGTACCAGCCGCCGATCCAGCCGGACGGGCGAGCCCCCGCAACCTCCGGCGACACGCGACCCCCGTACAACGGGCCGCAGAGCGGTGGGTTTTCCTGGCAGGGCGCTGCTCCGAGTTCGTGGCAGCTCAACGTCAACGCATGGGCGGGACGGGGAGCCGCGGGTGCGTTCTCGCCGTCGCCGTATTCCGGCTACGCCGTGCCGGCCTCGGGGCCGGGCCCGGTCTGGGTGTCGTGGGCGATGCGGGCGGCCCTGGAGAGTTTGTCCCGGCGCGATTCCGACTCGGGCCAGCCGGACTGCAGTCTGCGGGTACGAACCGTGCTGGACCGGTTGGGTGCCGGGGTGGGGGTCAGGCACGACCGGTCCGCCCAGCGTGACACCGAGACGATCGGCGGCCAACTCGGCGGGCGTTTCCGCGATTCCGAGTTGGGCCGGTTGGCCGACCTGCGGCCGGGCGCGGTGACCGCGGCGTGGATCAACCTGCCGAACGAGCCCACACACCTGGTGCTGGTCGAGCGACGCCGGGACGGCCGGTACGTGCTGGTCGAAACCCAGCTCCGCAACCAGGGCGTGCTCAGCGAGTTCGAGCTGGGCGGTTGGTCGGGGGACGGGCCGCCTCTGACGGTGTTCACCGGGCCGGTGCGGTTGGTGTTCGACGACAACGGTCAGCTGGGCCAGTTCCATCTGCCGGACGCGCTTGAGGGCCGGGAGCGGGCGGCTGCCCGGCCAGCCGATGCCTGGTTCGACGGCGTGTTGAAACAACCCCAGGTCAGGGACTTCATCCAGTTCTTCGGCCTCACCGAGCCGGCCGGATCGGTGCTTTCCAAACCGCTGCCGAGTTCGGAGGAGTCGGTCGGTTGGCGTTTCTTCGAGTTCCTCCGGCACGCGCTGGCGGCACGCCCGGACGAGCTGCTCGATCCACGTTTCATCGAGCTCCTTCGGTACGCGCTGGCGGAGCGGATGGACGGGGTCGACCGAACTCCGCAGGACCGCTTCGTCGGACTCCTCGGCCTGCTGTGGAACATCCGAGCCGAGCTCGGTGCCGACCGCCGGTGGCTGTCGGACGGCTTGCGCGGGGTAATCGAGACCCTCGTCGCCGGTAATCCGGACCTCGCCCAGGCAGGTCGCATCGACGAGCTGGTCAGCCACCCGGCCGTGCACGCCCTCGGCGGGCTCCTCGGTGACGCGCTGGACGACGTTGGGCTCGTTACCCATAACCCGCCGCCGACTCGCACCGGTGGGTCGACAAGTGGACCGCGCGTACCGACAGCCGAAGAGGTATCGCAGGGTCTCCAGGTGGCGCAGACCAGCCTGATGCGTCTCTCCGTTCCGTTCTACGAGACGGAGACCAGTTACGCCGTGCGGCAGCGGTTCGAGCTAGCCCTCAACGAGGCATACAACCTGATGGAGCAGGCGGGTGGCAGGTTCGCCACCGGCAGGTTCGCCGCCTTGCATGATCCGATCCGCGAGGCGTGGCGCACCCTCCAGTTGCTGCGCGGCGAGGCGTACGCGCAGACCGGGGCTGGCCATTGGCAAGACTCGCCTCCTGCCGCCGGTGCCACTCCCGCGCTGGCGCCGCCGTCGGCTTCGGCTCCCTGGCCTCCTTCGGCTCCCTGGCCTCCTTCGGGTACGGCGACCGAGGCTGCGCGGTGGGAGCCGGGGCCGGCGGCCGAGACGAACACGGCCCCGGTTGCCCCGGCGGTGGAAACCGGCCGTACGAGTGGGCGGTGGCTGGGTCGGTTCCGGTCTCCGGTGGCTCGGCTGTTCCACCTGATGGTGCCGAGGCGGGCGACCGACGCGGCGGTCGAGGGGGATCGGGAGCCGTTGTTCCCGGAGAACCCGGAGCGGTTCGAGGCTCCGGTCGCCCAGACCGTGACCGTCCACGACGACGACGACGACGAGGTTCTGCTGTCGTCCGACAACCCGAACCCGGATGTGGAGAGCCCGGCGACGCCCCTGGACGCGACAGGTTGGCGACTGCCCGCCCCCCTGTCGCCATCCAACGACTGGTCCGGCGACGTGTTCCAGGGCCACTACCGGGTCCAGGCCCTGGACGCCGATGAGGACGCCGACCCGGTGCCCGTGGTGCACCACCCGCAGGTCAACGGCGCGCACGACCAGCAGCCGCGTACCGCTGCTCCTGTTGCCGCCTCCGAGCCGGTCATCCCGACCAGCCCGGCAGGGCGACCGCTGCCGTCGGCTCCTGTGTCGTCGGCCGCCTCCGTGTCCCAGGAGGAAGGCCCCCGACAGGACCCGCCGACAACGGACGCCGGCCCGCGACCGGATTCCGGAGAGGGACGCACCGCGCGGGGTGAGGCCGACGGTCCGCGACGGCAGCAGCCAGCACAGCCGACGCAGACAGCACCGCCGGCTGTGGAGTCGCGGGGGCCGTCCGCTGCCGTTCACCATCCGCAGCTACCGGTCGCGGGGGCTGTCACCCGGGCGTCGAGCGGCCGGTGGTTCGCCGACGGTGAGGCGATCGTGCTGCGTCGGCTTCGTGGCAGTCGCGGCGGCTGGACGCTCCTCACCGACCAGGACCGGGATGCGGTACAGCAGCGCCAGCTGGCCGACCCGGGTGGAGGGACCCTGGTGCTGGTACACCCGGACGGCCCGAACGTACGGGTCCCGATCCGCTCCAGGGGTGGTAGGAGCGGTGAGGTCGGCCTGACCCCGCAGCAACTTGCGGAGATTCTGCGGGACACGCTCCGCGCGACACCGGTCGCGCTGCTCTCCTGCACGGCCGGTGCGCTGGCGACCGGGTTCGCGCGGGACCTCGCAGTCGCGCTTGGCCGGGACGTGTTGGCCCCACAGGCCGACCTCTTTGCCGGGACCGAAGGGCCGGAGTCGGCCACGTCGCCGACCAATAGGGGTGCCGCCTGGCTGCGGCACGTCCCGGATGGCTCGACGTGGGAGGTGGTCGACAACGAGGCCACCGGTAGGGCTTGGGCCTTCGACGGATTCCGTGCCGACAACCTCGCTACCGCCGTCGTGCGGAACAAGGTTCAGCCGCCGGCTGCTTCCCGTCCGGACCCCGCAGAAGCCAAGGGGCCGGTGGCTCCCCCTGTTCCGGTGGGCGACGACCTCGATCTGACCCGCGCTGCGGCCAGGGACCACCACCAACACCGTGTGCAGGTGCCTGCGGTAGCCCAACCGCGTGCCAAGGGCGTGATGACGGAGGAGGAGATCCACCGTGCTCGTGCCCGTTGGCCGGACGGGTCCGACTGGGACCACCTGCTGGTCGCCGCCGCACCCGCCGGATACCGCGTCTATTCGCCCTATCCGTCGGACGGGCGGCAACATCGCGGCCTGATCTACGTGGAGCAGCTCGGATGGCGGGTGCCGGTGGAGGCCGGTCGGATCCAGCCGCTGCCCACCATCGCCACCCTTGTCGTGGCGGTGTCACCGAATCTCGCGCCCGATGCCGTCGCGGACGTGCTCGCGGACGTGGTCAATCGGGTTTACGCCATTGCGCCAGCGCCACTGCTGCGGGTCCTCGTTTCCGGCGCCGCAGGCGAGAACAGGGTGCTTTCCCGACTCGCCGATCAGCTGCCCGGCCCGGTCGAGATACTCGGACCGCTTGGCGAATGGGCCGTCCGTACCGACGGGACCCTGATCGATCCGACCGAATCGGCACCGGGCTGGGGTCTCTACCAGACCGGGAACGCCCCCGAGGTCGTGCGCGGACTAGCGGCCGAGGTACGTGGGGCAGACGGGGCGGCGCGCCCGGTGCCGCAGGGCACCGCACAGGAGCGACTCGCCCAGTGGGTGGCCCGGATCATGCAGACCGCCGGCGGGCGAGCGGGCGAACCGTTCGTCCGGCTGCATCGCGCGTTCTACGGTGGCGTCGTCGAGGCCCGGACCATGGCCGAGTTCGCGGACGCGACCGGCGCCCGGTGGACGGACGCCGAGCTCGACACTGTCGTCCGGAACGTGATTCGGCTCGGGCCGGGAAGCAGCGCGTCGGTGGAGCTGAGCGACCGGTTCGGCAATCCCGCACCCGTCGGCGTCGTCCGGAACGAGGAAGGGAGCCTTTTCTGGATCGATCTGCCCGCCGGCAGGGTCACACCGTTGCCCACCGACTCGGCCCTGGCCGGCACGGGGCGGGTCATCCTGCGTGACCCGTTCGGACGGCAGGTCGAGGGCGAGGTACGGCCGTTCGACGGGGCGAGTTGAGCCCTGGCAGGCTGTCGCGGCGGTCGCCCCGTGGCCCGGTCAGCCCGCCGTGACGTACCCCAGTTCGATTGCCCGGCGGGTGAGCTCGGCCTTGTTGCCGGCGTTTAGTTTGGTGCGGATCCGCTTGACGTAGGTGCTGACCGTCGACTCGGTGAGCCCCATCCGCCGACTTATCTGCCCATGGGTCAGGCCCTTGGCGACCCACTGCAGGGTCTCGATCTCGCGGCTGGCGAGTTGGGGCAGCCGGCCGGTCGGTTCGGGCGCGGTCTGTTTGACCAGATGTCCGAGGAGGACGGCGCAGACGTGCAGGCCGCCCTGACGGGTCGTCTCGACCGCGAGCAGCAACTCCTTGGTGTCGGATTCCCTGGTCAGGAAGGCGTGTGTGCCGCCCTGTATGGCGACTGGCAGGTTCGGCGGGTCCTCCGGCCGGCACAGGGCGATGGCGCGACTGCCCCGAGGCAGCAGCGCCCAGAAGCTCGCGCCGAGTCGTGCACTGCGGTGTCCGTACAGGTCGAGGACGACCAGCGCGGGCGGGTCGTCGTGGAGCGGCAACGCGGTGACGGAGTCGACGTCGTACCGGACCGTCACCCCCGGCGCGTCGGCGAGCACGTGCGCGAGGCCACTGCGGATGATCGGGTTGCCCGAAACGACGGCGAGCCGGAGTGGAGCGGCATCCTCCGAGGTGCCGGCGTACGGCGAATCGTCAGCGATATTCATGGATATGCCCCCCCGGGCAGACTTCTTCGGCTTGCGCCGCCCCCGTTACCACCCACCGGCGCCCACCGGTGGGGGCGACGACGAGCGATCGGGGCCCCGAAACGACGTCCCTGTCCATGCAACGTCCTTTGGTGGGAGCCGCCCAGGCGAGATCCCCCTCGGAACTGGCGAATCCGCCGAATCTGCCGCCAATTCCGCCAGTTTCCGCCGCGTCGGGGTCATCACTCAACGGGTCGCGGGCGAAACAGTGACCAGTAAAAGTTCCGGACCCTCACCAGCTGACCGAGCATCTCTCGCCGCTGAATGACGGGTAGCGAACCCCGGCCGAACCGCTTATGCGCCGAACTGGTCCGACGACGCAGGCAAGGGAAAAAGTAACAGGTGAAAGAGTGTCGCCGCCGAGCTGAGTCCCGGCCCGGCCAACTGCGCGGCCAGTCGGGCGATGATGTGCACCGGCTCCTGTGCGTAGAGCATCTCCTGGGCAAGCAGGCGCAGCGGATCGTGCAGCTGGTAGCGGGACGCCGACCAGGCCGAGGTGATCATGCTGGCGTCGACGAGTTCCTCAAGCACCAGTTCCGCGTTGTTCTGGTCCGACTCCATGAGCATCGCCGCCACCGCCACCGACGCGATTCCGCCGGGGGCCAGGGCCAACCGTCGGAACAGGCGCTGGGCGGTGAGACTCAGCTGTCGGTAGGACATCTCCAGGACGGGACGTACCGCGAGGTCACCGGCGACCAGCCGGGACAGTCGGCAGCGGTCGTCGGCGAGGCGCCTGGCGAGGTCGCCTACCGACCACTGCGGGCGGACGGCCAACCGGTTGCCGGCGATCCGCAGCGTGAGCGGCAGGTAACCGCAGAGCCGGGCGACCTCGGCCGCCTCGCTTCGCTGGGCTGCCACGCGGTTGGGGCCGGCGATGAGGCCCAGCAGCATGATTGATTCCGACAGGTCGAGACTTCCGACCGAGATCCGGCAACCGGCGTCCAGGCCAGCCAGCGTACGTCGGCTGGTGACGACGACCATCGACCGTTCGCTGTCGGTCAGCAGCGGCCGTACCTGCGCCTCGTCCGCGGCGTTGTCGAGTACAAAGAGCATCGCCTGGTCCCGGGTCAACGCCCGGAACAGTGCGGTGCGCTGCTCAGCCGAGGGGGGCAGTTGCGCCTCCGGCACGTCGAGATTGCGCAGCAGCAGGCCCAGCACCTCGTTGCAGTCCCGCCGCTGCGGAGCGAGCCCGTGCAGGTCCACGAAGATCTGGCCGTCCGGGAACCGCTCGGCGAGACGGTGACCGGCGTGGACCGCGAAACAGGTCTTGCCCGCACCCGGCGGACCGTAGACGACAACTGGACGAGTGCTCCGGCGCGTACCGTCTTCGGAGCCGCCGACATAGTCGGACAACCGGTCCCACTCGGTGTGGCGCCCCGTGAAGTCGCCGAGGTCAGGCGGGAGGCTCCAGGCGATGACGCGGCCGGGTGAAGCGGGGCGGGGCGGCGGTCCCTGAGTGCGACGGGCCGCGGCGCGGAACGCCTCGCGCTCCGTGCCCTGCAGGTTCAGGGCGTTCACCAGGGCGTCGACGGTCCGCCGGTGGGGCCGGGTGATGCGGTCGCGTTCGAGGTCACCGACCGTACGCACACCGAGGCCGGAGCGGAGGCAGAGCTCTTCCTGGGTGAGACCGGTGCGCCGCCGTGTCTCACGGAGCAGTTCACCGAGACTGACCGGGTGTCGTGGCGTACCCGGCTCCCGCATGAATTGCCATCGACTGGAGGGGCCGCCCTCGGCGCGTCGGGGCGCGGACTCCGTCACCGTCGTGTGCCGTCTCTGTCGGTAGTTTCTCGGACAAACAATCCTAGTCCCGACCTTGATCAGTCGCTCAAGGTGTCTGCTGGCAGCACGTCGAGCCGGCCGTGGCCTTCAACGTTGCGAACACCGCCATGATTCCGCCCGGGTACGACGAGACCGAACGCCTCCCCGTCGGTTACTCGGCGGGGTCGGGCTGGTTCGTCACGGTGAGCTCCATCGACACGGTCGACAGATGTGTCAGACGTGCTGACTGTCGGTGTGGGGGGCAAGAATGAGCCACAGTGCATGTCGATCTGTCGAACCACGGTTCGACCCATCGCCGGGACCGTACGTATCGGAGGTTGCGAGGATGACACGCGAACTGACGCAGGCCGGGGTCGACCGGCTGCACGACGCGATGGCCGCCCGGGTCGACCGGGGTGAGCTGCCTGGTCTGGTCACGGTCCTGGCCAAGGAAGATGACGTCCGGGTCGACACGATCGGCTTCACCGCCTTCGACGACGGCGGGCCGATGTGTCGCGACACCATCTTCCGGATCGCGTCGCTGACCAAACCGGTCCTCGCCGCCGCGACGATGATGCTGATCGAGGATGGTCGGCTGAGCCTGGACGAGCCGGTGGACCGGCTCCTGCCGGAGCTGGCCGGACGTCGGGTGCTCAAGCGGATCGACGGCCCGCTCGACGAGACCGTGCCGGCCGAGCGTCCGATCACGGTCGAGGATCTGCTGACCTTCCGCATGGGGTTCGGTGCCATCCTCGAACCGAGCTTCGACCCGCCGTTTCCGATCATCAAGGCGGCCCACGAGCTGAACCTGGTGTTGGGACATCCCGATCCGCGTACGCCGCACGAGCCGGATGAGTGGATCAAGCGGTTCGGCACCCTGCCGCTGATGTGTCAGCCGGGTGCGCGCTGGCAGTACAACGTCGGCTCGTTGGTGCTGGGTGTGCTGGTCGGGCGGGCCGCCGGCCAGTCACTGGGGGATTTCTTTCGGGCCCGGATCTTCGATCCGCTCGGCATGACCGAGACCGGATTCTGGCTGCCGGCCGCCTACACCCGTCGGCTGCCCAGCCACTACGCGACCGACTTCCAGACCGGCAAGCTGGAACGGCGTACGCTCTCCGCCCCGAGCGAGTGGGCCAGCCCGCCGGCTTTCCCCTCCGGCTCCGGTGGGCTGCTGTCGACCGCCGACGACTTCCTGACCTTTGCCCGGTTGCTGCTGCACAAGGGTGTGCACCAGGGTGAGCGACTGCTGTCGGCGGAGTCGGTGGAGCTGATGACCTCCAACCACCTGACCCGGGAGCAGATTGCCGGCGGCGGGGTCCTGCTCGCCGGTCGCGGTTGGGGCCTGGGCATGGCGGTCGCGGTCGAGCCCGACGACGTCTCCCCCGTGCCGGGCCGGTACGGCTGGGACGGTGGCTACGGCACCTCCTGGTTCAACGACCCCCACCAGGGGCTGGTCGCCATCGCCCTGACCCAGACCACGGATTTCCTGTTCAACGGCGCCGCGGACGAGTTCGCGAAGCTCGCGGTCGAGGCATAGGCGGTTTGGTCCGCGCCGTGCGTACTTCTCATCCCAGCGACTTCAGATCCGGCGGCACGGGCGCGGCGAGCGGATAGTCCGGCTCACGACCGGCCCGTACCTCGATCGCCCAGGCCAGTTGGGCGCAGCCGTCCGGGGTGCAGCAGGCGCAGGTGCCGGGGGCGTAGGAGGTGCCCCGGTCCTCGTGCTGGGCGATGGTCATCGCGGCGGCCTCCCAGATCCCGGCCCGGGTCAGCGGCTCGTCGACGCGGCTCATGGAGCTGACACCTGACGTGGCATAGCCAACACCTGAACCCTCCGTTCGGCGCACCGGCGCACGGTGACCGACTCGTCTGTCTTCGCCTGGTCGGCGTGGGCCGTGGTCACGACAGTGTCAACGCACGCATCCGTGGATGGTTGTGGCAACGCGCTCACCGGCCTGCTGGTACGGATGGCCCAGGGCGCCGACCGGAACCGGTCGACGCCCTGGGCCGAGGGGAGGGCGGGTCAGGCTGAGTAGCCCCGGGTGGCCATCCAGTTGGCCAGGTCAATGGTGGTCATCCAGTAGGAGCTGACCCCGTTGACGAACGCCGGGTCGGCGATCTGGACGGTCCGACCGTTGTCGCGGTAGCCGACCACGGTCAGGTAGTGACCCCCGTCGTACGCGTGCCAGCCGCCGTCGGTGTCCGTTGCCGAGCCGACGATGTTCGCCACGACCGCGTACCCGTTGCTGATCGCGTGTACGACGTCAGCCTGGAGCTGGTCCATCTGGGCCGGGGACGGCGCGCCGGGGATGAAGGTGCTCCGGTAGAAGTCGGTCTTGGCGAGCTGGTTCAGGCCACGGGTGGTGTCGTCGGCCGAGTTGGTGCCGTTTCCGGTGGTTCCCAGAGCGGCAGCCACCTCGTCCTGGCTCGGTGACCGGTCGCGGGCGGTCAGGGCGATCCGGGTGGCCGCCGGCCCGCAGTACCAACCGTTGATCTGCGCCTCGTACTCGTAGTCGAGCACCTTCGACGCGGGCGGCGCCTTCTTGGCCGGCTTGGCCGGGGCCTTGGTGGTGGCCGGCGGGGTCGACGGCGCGGCGCTGGGCGTCGCCGAGGTCGCGGTTGGTGCCGGGGTTTCCGGGGCGGGGGCGATCTCGCCGGCGGCCTGGCCGCCGATCTTCTCGGCGACGGCGACCGTCGACGGGTTCTCCGCCTGGACCGGTCCGTGGCTCTGGGCGAGCAGGATGCCGGTGGTGAGGCCCACCGCGAGGACCGCGGCGGAGACGACGCTGGCCCGGTATGGGCTGGCGGTCACGATGCGACGCAGTCGCAGTTGCTGACGATGCTTCATTTGAATTTCCTCCGCAGATGTGCCGATCTGCGATCGGGGGCACATGTTTCGGGATGGCGTTGTGTCTCTGCCGGGGCCAATCGCGTGACGAGTGCGCGCAAAGGGTCCGGCGGCAGTAGCCGCCAGCCCGGTGGGCCGGATCAGGATGTGTTGATCCGCCACCACAGATGCGGTGGAATGCGTTACCGGATAACAGAGCACGACAAATGAATGCCGTACGTTTCCGTATCACCTACCGGTCACGCGCGTACTCGCGTCACCGACCGTGCGCGTTGCTCGCGTCGACGGTCGTACGCCTGCGCCCTAGTGATCCAGCGTGGTGGGCCGCGTGTCGGTGCGGGCGGACCAGGGCAGGTGTCGGGGGACGTGGCCGAGGGAGGGGCCACGGCAGATACTGCGCTGCACGGAGCATGTTCTCCTTCCGATACCGCCTACCGGGTTAGCTGACGGGTTCGGGCGGGAAGCTCGCCCTACCACGAACCAATGGTTCGCGGATTCACCCCATGACTACTGTGGGTCCCCGGCTCGTAACAATTACGACTCAGCGGGTCCGTTCCGGTGTCACCCGCGGTGACTAATGGCCGGACCAGACGGGCTGACGTTACTGGGCCGCATCTGCTCCTGCCAACCCCACTTGGCCTGCAAAAACCGTGACCCATGCCGCTGTCGCGACCAATCCATGACTCTCGTTTCATGATCACGGAAAGTATTTGTTGCCTCGGTGAGTGGTTTTGCTGCGGTGGCCGTGCCTCCTTGCCTACGCGAGGCAATGGATGTCGCATTTGCGAATCCACCGGCTCCGCCCGCGCACGCTCGACCTCGGCTGAACACTGGCTGGAAGCAATTCGGCCGGTTTTCCCCGTGCTCTCGGCCGACCGTGCCGCCCGGTGTCGTCCGATCGGCCCGGTCCGTGCGCCGCCAGGCCCCATCCAGACCCGGCGGCGAATCGTTCCTGACGCCGGCGGCTGCCGGACTCCGGGTCGCCGGGTGCAGGCTGCCGGTCGAGAACAGGGCCGGGTGGAGGAGCCGCGACCTTCCCCGCGCGACGCCGTGGACCGACAGGCTCACCGTGGCGTCGTCCAGGAAAGACCGGTACACGTCTGTGGTGGCTGTCGAGAATGACGTCGACAATTGGCTGCGGCTGTCACGGGTTCGGGGCACCGTGAATGGCCTCCCTAATTCCTCGGCCGACCGTTCTTCGAAGCCGTCGGATCCGGTTCTCGGGCGGCCGGGTTCTGCTCCTGTCAGGCTGGCACGTGGCCGGTACGCCCGGCGGGCCATCTTTCACCCACCGGCAGCGGTAGGTCGGCCGGGACAGGGTAGAAAGACTCCGAGTCACCCGATCTCTGGAAGGACTTCCTGATGAGCCTCGACCGACCGATTCCGCCGGATCCGTACGACCTGCTGCCGCAGGTACCGGCGTTCACCGTGACGAGCGACGACGTGCGTGACGGCGAGCCGTTGGACGCGGAGTTCGCGCACACCAGCGTCGGCGGCAACGACCAGTCGCCCCAATTGACCTGGTCCGGATTCCCGGCGGAGACCCGCAGCTTCGTGGTCACCTGCTACGACCCCGACGCGCCCACCACCAGCGGGTTCTGGCACTGGGTCCTGGTCAACATCCCGGCGTCGGTCACCCAGTTGCCCCGGGGCGCGGGCAAGGCCGGGACCGCCGAGGGTGGGGCGTTCGCGGTACGCAACGACTACGGCACCCAGGCGTACGGTGGGGCCGCGCCGCCGGCCGGCGACCATCCGCACCGGTATCTCTTCGCGGTGCACGCCCTGGATGTGGAGAAGCTCGACCTCACGCCGGACGTCAGCCCGGCCTACGTCGGCTTCAACCTCACCTTCCACACTCTGGCCCGGGCCGTGATCCGGCCGACGTTCCAGGTCAAGGGCTGAGCGGGAAACAGTGACGAGTGAGCGGCCGACACCGGGGACGGGTACCTGCTGGCGTCGGTGTCGGCCGCTGCGCTCCGGTCAGCCCTACGGCGTGCCGGGCACCCGGGCGACAGCGAAGACCGACTGCCCGAACGGCGGCCGGACCAACTGCTCGGCGGCCTTGGTCACCGGCAGCACCAGGCTGTCGTAGACCTTGACCATCGGTCCTTCCTTCGGCATCAGCCGGAACACGTTGGTGGCCATGTAGTAGCCGATCAGACCGAGCGCGTTCGCGTAGTGCAACCGTTCCACGGTCAGGCCCGCCTCGGTCAGCGCGGCCCGCATCGTCTTCTTCGTGTAGCGCCGGACGTGGCCGGTGGCGATGTCCGCCGGACCGAGTGCGAACTGGAACGCCGGCACGATCAGGACGACCGCCCCGCCCGGACGGACCAGGTCACGCATGGCGCGCAGGGCGCCGACGTGGTCCACGATGTGCTCCAGCACGTTGTACGAGACGGCCGCGCTGTAGTCACCGCGTTCCGGCTCCGGCTGGGGGAGAAGCATCTGCCGTACCTCGACGTTGGACTCGCCGGAAAGCCGGTCCTTCAGGGCGACCAGCCGGTCCGGGTCGGCCTCGGTGGCGGTGAACCGCGGCACGTGCGGCGCCCACTCGAGTACATAGTCACCGAGCCCGCTGCCGATCTCGATCGGGTTCTCACCCAGATACGGGATCGCCAGCTCAACGAACCATCGGCGGTGGTTCACGGCGGTCGCGAGACCCTCGAGTACCTCGGATTGAACCCGTTGATCCCCAGTGATTTCTGCCATGCGTCGATTCCTCACGATCTGAAACTCGACCTGCACCCTGGACCGACAGAGTGAACCATCTACGACGACCGTAGGGAAATTGAGGCATCGGCGTGGCACGAACGGATTGTTCTGTAGATCCGTCCCGTCCAGCTTCCGGACGTTCAGGCATGGAAGACACGGATGCCAGCGATCACGCCCTGGTTTCCGCTAGTCTTCGCTACCCTCCGAACAGACATGACTACCTCTCAGTCGGACACCTCTGATCTACCGAAGGAGCCCGTCCCGGAAGCGACACCCGCACCCCAGGCACCGCGCCGTCTTCGGCGCGGTCTCCTGCCGGATGTCGCCGCCGTGCTGAGCTACTTCGGACTGAGCGGTTGGATCACCTCCGGGCTCTGGCTCCGGCCCGGCGCAGGGGTTCGCGAGAACGAGGCCGACCAGGCGTTCTTCGAGTGGATGCTGGCGCACGGCGCAAGGGTGATCAGCACGGGGGCGTACCCGTTCGTCTCCTACCGGATGAACGTGCCAGAGGGCCTGAACATCATGGCGAACACCTCCGTGCTGGGGGTCTCGATCCCACTGGCCCCAATCACCCTCCTGTGCGGACCCTCGGTCGCGTTCAACGTCTTCCTCACCGGGGCGCTGGTCGCGACCGGCATCACCTGGTACCTGTTCCTCTCCCGACACCTGATCCGCCACCGAGGCGCGGCCTGGGTCGGTGCCCTGTTCTGCGCGTACGCCCCGGCCATGGTGGCGCACGCGAACGGGCACCCGAACATCGTCGGGCAGTTCCTCGTACCGTTGATCATCTGGCGGGTGCTCCGGTTGGCGGAGCCCGGCCGTTGGCGCCGCAACGGCCTGCTGCTGGGGATGCTGATCGTGTGGCAGGGCTTCATCAACCTGGAGATCCTGCTGATGACCGCAGTGGGGATCGGGATCGTCCTGGCGGTCGTCGTCGCCCGGCACCCCGAAGCGCGGCGGGTGGCCGGTACGTTCCTGGCCGGGCTCGGACTCGCCGGCGGGGTGGCGCTGCTGCTGCTCGGCTACCCGCTCTACGTGCAGCTCTTCGGGCCACAGGCATACTCCGGGCTGTCCCGGTCGATCCGCGCGTACGGGGCCGACCTCGCCTCGTTCGTCACGTTTCCCGGACAGTCGCTGGCCGGCGACCGGGCAACCACCGCGCCGCTCGCGCAGAACCCCAGCGAGCAGAACGCCTTCTTCGGCTGGCCGCTGGTTGTCCTGGCGGTGGCCCTGGTCTGGTGGCTGCGCCGCCGCGCGATCGTGCTCGGGCTGGCCGCCGCCGGGCTGCTCTTCGCCGTCATGTCGCTCGGTCCTCGGATCCACTGGCGCGGGCGGGACACCGGCATCCCGTCGGTGTGGGCGGTGCTTGAGGACGTTCCGCTGCTCGACTCGGCCGTACCGACCCGGTGGGCGCTGGCGATCGGCCCGGTCATCGGCCTGCTGCTCGCACTCGGCTGTGCCCGGGCAGCCGAGTTGTCCCGTACGCACCCGGCGGCGACCGGTCCGGTCCGGTTCGTCACCGTGACCGTCCTGGTGATGGCGTTGTTGCCGATCGCGCCGTTGCCGATCCCGGTCGAACGACTTCCGGCGACCCCGTCGTTCATCACCGACGGCGGCTGGCGGCCGTACGTCACCGGTGGCCGGAGTGTCGTCGCGTTGCCGTTGCCGGCGTCGACCTACCCGGACCCGCTCCGCTGGGCCGCGCAGACCCGCCTGGACCTACCACTGGCCCGGGGTTACTTCCTCGGCCCGGACACCCGGCCAGGGCGGCCCGAGGGTCGGGTCGCGCTCTTCTCCGCACCCCCGACGCCCACCAGCCGTTTCTTCGACGCGATCCACCGGACCGGGACGCTGCCCCCGGTGGACCAGCGGCGGCGTACGGACGCGGTGCGTGACCTGCGCTCGTGGCGGGCCGGGGTGGTGGTTCTCGCCCCGCAGGAGCGGGCCGACGCACTCCGGGCGGGCATGATCGCGCTGACCGGGATCCAGCCGACCCTGATCGGCGGGGTCTGGGTCTGGGACGTCCGGGCACTCCTGCGTGGCTGACCGCGCGCCAGGTCAGTTGGAGCGGATGCAGCAGCCCTTGCAGACACGCGGCTGCGGCAGTGTGAAAGCCAGGCAGCAGGTCTTGCGCTGCACGGTCGGCTCACCGTCCGGGCCGGGGACCAGTTCGATCAGGTCGGCGAGGTCGAGCGCGGTGAGCAGCGTCCCGACGTTCTCGGTGGCGGTGCCGGGTAGTCCGTCGGCAGCCCGCAGGATGCCGTACGCGACGCCGGAGGCGACCGAACCGAGCAGCGTACGGGCGCCGACCCGGACCTGGGTGTGGATCGCGTCGAGCAGCGGGGCCAGGTGTTCGTCGAGCATCGATCCGCGCAGCGCGGCGAGGAGTTCGGCCTCGTTCGAGAGGACCCGTACCTCCGGGCGCCCGGCGACCGCCAGCGGATCGCTGGGGAGCACCGCGATCGTGGTGGAGGGGCGCAGTCCCAGGGTCAGCGTGGCCCGGTCGGTGTCCACCCGGACCAGTACGTCGGACGCCCGCACCAGGGGCACCCGGCGGGCCGAGGCCCAGCCGACCACCGTGGGCAGGGCCAACCAGTAGGTGTACGCCTTCCAGAACAGTGCGGCGGCGGCGTGCGGGGTGGACTGCCAGGAGCGCTGTGCGGCGGTGAGGATCTCCGGCAGGCGATTTCCGTTGATCAGTTCGGTGGCGGGTAGCCAGCCCTGTTCGTCCTCGACGAGTACGCCGGGTGCCAGCCCCGGCAGGTCGTCGGTGCCGAACATCTTGCGCAGAGTCGCGTTCACGGGTGCGAGCGGGGCGGCTGCCTGCGCCCGTCCGGTGATGACGGCGGTCACCGAGTGTGACCGATCTTGCGCGCCCCGATGGAGTTCGGGGTTCCGTCCGTGACTGTCCGGATCGAGATGGTGACCAGGTCAACGAGGGCGAGCGGCCGGCTTGGCCGTCGTTTCATCGCTGTCACCGCACCCGCCCTTCGGTCACCGTACCGGTCGCCACGTTAGCACTAAGGGAAGCCTAACCACAGCCGGCGCGAGCTGGAGTCGTTTGTCGCGATCGGTTGTCGAGATCACGCAACGTCGTACGCGGGCGGGTACCCGACCGGCCGCGGCGTTAACCGTCAGTCATCGTCGCGAGGGCTCAACCGGCGGTCTGAGCAGGGATTACGAGGTCCGCAAGGATCGATGATGATGAAAGAATTGTCAAGCCAAATGTCGTTAACGCGGCACTCCTGCCCGCTTGGGTGAGTCGGCCAGCAGACTGGGATTCCCGGCCCCTGAGGAACCCGATGACCACCTCGCCCATCGAGCGGGCTGCCGACTCGTTCGCGGCCGAACTCTCCAAACGGCGGGTCGAGCGGGGCATGACCAAGAAGCAGCTCGCCGCCCGCATGGGGTTCGACCCCTCATATGTCAGCCACGTCGAAGGCCGGCGCCACCGGCCCACCGAAGACTTCGCCCGCCGCGCCGAGGCCGTCCTCAGCGCGTCCGGCGCCATCTGGCAACGGTTCCAGGAGTACGACGAACTCCGGCACGCCCGGTCGAACCTGGTCGCGCACCGGGACCCGCCCGTACCCGAGCAGTGGTTTCCCCCGGGAACCGGGCTCATCGTCGAGCAGGAATCCGCCACCCTCACCTACCAGGACAACGCCTACCGGTGCGTGATCCGCCGTGCGCTCTACAACGCCGGCACCGAACCGGTCACCCGTTACCTGGCCCGGATCGCCGTGGACCGCTACCCGAGCGACCCCGGCCGCTCCAACCGGCACCACCGGGACCACCCGCTCACCTTCGCCGAGCTGGACCTCCAGGCGTTCTGTGGTGAACAGGAGAACCCCGAGCCGATGGACTGGCGCAAGAAGCACGACCGGGATGCGTTCAAGGAGGTCTGGCTCCTCTTCGAGAACGCCAACGGCCGCTTCCCGCTCTACCCCGGCGAGCGGGTCACCATCGAGTACGCCTACACCGTCGGCGAGGAGAAATGGGGCCACTGGTTCCAGCGCGCCGTACGCCTGCCGACCCGGCACCTCGCCGTCCGGCTCAACCTGCCGCTCAGCCTGGACCCGCAGGTGTGGGGGGTGGAGACCACCCTCTCGGCCGAGGAAGGTCCGCTGCGTACGCCACTCCTCCGGCAGGACGCCGACGGTCGGGCGATCTTCGACTGGTCGACCGAGGAACCGCCGCTCAATGCCCGGTACCGGCTGGAGTGGCGCTACCGGAGCCAGCCCGCGACGGCCGGGGCCGAGCCTGAACTCCGCGCCAGCGACCGGATGCGCGCCGCCGGCATCGTCCAGCGTGGCGCCGCCATGCTGCGCCAACCGGCCCGCCTCTTCCAACTGCCGCAGGACGAGGCGACCGCCCGGGACGTGCTGTTCCAGTTGCGTGCGGCGCTGAACCGGCTGGACGAACTGCACCCGTTCAGCAAGGGGGTCGGTCTGGCCGCGCCGCAGCTCGGCATCCCCTGGGCGGCGGCGGTGGTCCGGCCACCGGATCGGGACGCCGAGCCGGTCGTACTGCTGAACCCACGGGTGGTCGACTCCGCCCGCGACACCGACGAGCAGTACGAGGGCTGCCTCTCCTTCTTCGACCAGCGCGGCCTGGTGGCCCGCCCACTCCGGATCGATGTCGAGCACGCTCGGTGGGACGGCGGCCGAGCGATCACCTCGTTCGAGTTCGCCATGGCCCGCCTGGTGGCACACGAGATCGATCACCTGGAGGGCCGGCTCTACATCGACCGGATGGACCCGAACATCCCCCTCGTCCCCGTCGAGGAATACCGGGAGACCGGCACCCCCTGGCGGTACTGACCCCTCGGAAGCTCACCCCGGAAATGGGGGGGCCGGGGGTGGGGGGGGGGGGGCGGGGGGCGGGGCCCCGGCGGGGGGGGGGGGGGGGGGGGGGGGGGGGGGGGGGGGGGGGGGGGGGGGCGCCGG